>CAVAUO010000029.1:0-15551 GCA_963591685.1 Escherichia coli | reverse complement strand
ATCATCGACGACCTCGAACTCTACACCGAGCGCAATTACTGGCCTGTTCCTACTTACAACGACATGTTGTTCTACTGCTAAGAGCGCTGGTAAAACAAACCGTGAATCTGAGGCGGAGCCGTTTTGGCTTCGCCTCTTTTCGTACAGTTCCGCGCGTGCGGGCAAACCCTCCTTTCGCGTAAAAGAATCGAATTTGCTGCAACAGATTTAGAGTTTTACGTGCAAGGGGAGTAGAATCGCGTTTACGAGAAATTGAAAGACTCAAAGGGAGCCACCATGGAAAAGAAGGATATCGACTGGGCTAATTTGCCCTTCGGTTACATGAAGACCGACTACAGCTACGTGTGCAACTACAAGAACGGCGCCTGGGAGGAAGGCGGCTTGACGCCTGATCATTCCCTCCAGATGAGCGAATGCGCCGGCATCTTGCATTATTGCCAGGAAGTTTTCGAGGGCCTGAAGGCATACACCGCCGAGAACGGCGACATCGTTTGCTTCCGCCCTGACCTGAACGCAAAGCGCATGGCTGATTCCGCTGAACGCCTGTGCATGCCTTCTTTCCCTGAGGATAAGTTCGTCGAAGCGGTGAAGATGGTCGTCAAGGCCAACGCTGCATGGGTTCCGCCTTTCGGCTCCGGCGCAACCCTGTACGTCCGCCCCTTCATGTTTGCAACCGGCGACGTTATTGGCGTCAAGCCCGCTGACGAATATCAGTTCCGTATTCTGGTTACTCCTGTTGGCCCTTACTTCAAGGGTGGCGACACGGCGGTCACCTTGGGCATCGCCAAGTACGATCGCGCAGCTCCTCATGGTACCGGCAACATCAAGGCGGGCCTGAACTACGCTATGTCTTTGCGCCCGGGCATGGAGGCGCATGCTGCAGGTTATGCCGAGAATCTTTATCTGGACTCCCAGTCTCGCACCTACGTTGAGGAGACGGGCGGCGCAAACGTTATGTTCGTCGATAAAGAAGGAACGCTGGTTGTTCCTCAGTCCCATACCGACTCCATCCTGCCTTCCATCACTCGTCGCTCGCTTGTCGTTGTGGCGCGTGACTTGTGCGGTATGAACGTCGTCGAGCGTCCCGTCAAATGGCAGGAAGTTCTCGACGGCAACTTCGTCGAGTGCGGCCTGTGTGGTACCGCCGCGGTTATCAGCCCCGTCGGTCATATCGAGGACGGCGACACCGTGGTTGAGTTTCCCGAGGGCGCTACGACTTCCGGCCCTGTTATGAAGAAGCTTCGTGCGACCTTGACCGATATCCAGCAGGGCAAGATCGAGGGTCCCGAGGGCTGGGTCGTCAAGATCATGTAACCCTTTGAGCTTGAGTTTTTCAGCTTAAGTTTGCGAGCCGGGTGCTTTTTGCGTTCCTTTCTTCCTTCTGATTCAAGGAGGAAGGGGAGGCGCGGGGCGCCCGGCTTTTGTTTTCCCAGTTTCTTTGCATTGGGTAAGGCTCGGCCTGGTTCTTCGTGCGAAAATTGCAAGCAAAGGGAAAAGAGGGGGATATGGAATTCGGGCTTTCGGGTGAGCAAAAAGATTTAGTGGGAGTGTTTCGCGAGTTTGGCGAGCGAACTTTCACGACTGAGCAAGTAGCGCAATGGTGCCGCGACGGTGGTCTGCCCGATGCGGTAGTGGCCGAATTCGCCGAGCTTTATTTCAGCACCTTAGGCCAGGCCGAGGTGGATACTTTCAGCAATTCGGTTATGAACCAGGCGCTTATCCTCGAGGAGCTCTCTCGCTGCGCGGGAGCCACCCTGCCTTTTCAAAATGAGCTTTTCAATCTGCAGATCATGGGCGGTTTTGCTGGGCGCAAGACTTTCAGCCGCATTTTGGACGATTACCGCAAGACGGGCCGTCTGATGTTCAGCATGGGCGTGTCCGAGCCTCATGCCGGCTCCGACACCATGAACATGAGGACCAACACGCAAACCATCGGCGGCACGATTTACCTTAATGGCGCTAAAACCTATGTGAACAATGGGGAATACGCGCCCAATATCTTGGTTGCTGCCATCGACAAGGATGCTGAACAGGAAAAATATCCACCCCTGGCATTTTGGCTCATCCCCAGCAATTTGCCGGGTATTACCAAGATGCCCATCGACAAGATGGGCCAGAAGATGCTGCCGTTCGCTTCGGTTGAGTTCCAGAATGTAGAGCTTAAGCCCGAGTATCGCCTGACAGGCAACGATGGCGGGTTCAGGCAGCTGTTCCATTTGTTGGAGTTCGGGCGTATCTTCACCTGCGCCTCCAGTCTTGGCATGGCTCAAGCGGCCATGGAGGACGCGATTTCCTTCGCGCGAGACCGTGAGGCATTTGGTACCGAGATAGCCAACTTCCAGCAAATCGCTCAGTTGCTTACCGATATGGAAGTCACCCTTACCAACATGCGCTCGATGCTGTATCGCGCGGTGTGGGCAATCGAGACCGACCAGGAAGACAAGCGTTTGGCGGTAAGCCTGTGCAAACGCTACATCCCCAAGGCGGCAACGGATGTGGCCAGCGCAGCTATGCAAATCCTTGGTGGCTCGGGTTACACCGAGGGCAGCCGTGTGAGCCGCATTTGGGAGGATTGCCGCGGCAACCAGATAGCAGAGGGCACCGACCAGATCATGGTCTACATCTCTGCGCCGCTCATCATGGATAAATACGACAAGCAGTAGCAGCGCTTACGCCGCATGGTGCCGGTCAGTCGTCATGGGTAAGTAGCGCTGGCTACGCTGTTGGAGCGCCGCACAGCCGATGAAGCGCCCTGCCGCCTTAAGGAAGGTTGCGGCGGAGCTGGGCTTCCTTAATCTGGTTTTCCAAACTGGAATGGATGATGTTGCTGAAGGGCCCGGCGTTGCTCATCAGGTGCTTGGCGCCTGGCTGGTCGCACTTGCGGATGAAGTAGTATACGAAGGCTGCTGTGTAGAACTCAGCCAGGAAATCGATGTTTTCCTCGGCCAGGTAGCGGTTTGCCAGGATGATATCGATATCGTGGCGCAGGGCGGGCAAGTACAGGTTGTACAGGTATTCGCGCAGGGAATGCGGTCCGGTTTCCAGGAGCGCCTGGCTGTAGAAATTGCTGCGGCGCTCGAGGACCGTTGCGTACGCATCGAAGAACTTGGAGTGGTCAAGCGAGCGGACGCCCGATTTCAAGGTGATGTAGTAGGGGAATTCCGCGCAAGGATCGTCGGTGTCGTGCTGGTACACCAGAACGCTGTCCGGGAACCTGCGATGCAGCTCCATCCCAAGGTCGTAGCGGAAGCGCCAGATGATCAAAGATTCCTTGTCGACGAAGTGATAGTAGAAGGTTTTGCGGTTCTTGTTCGTTCGCTTTACGATGTCGGAAACGGACACCTTCTTCAAAGGCTGCTCGTTGCAGAGCTCGACGAAGGCGTCTGCGATCATGAGTTTTGTGTCGAGAGGTGGCATTTCTCTCCCTTCTGTCCATCGGAATCTAGGAAATAGCCCCTCCTTGCTGAATTCCAGTATACGAATTTCCTTAAATTTGGGGACAGATATTAAGAAATGTGGCATAGAAGAATCGGCAAACAGATGAAAAGCGTTTAAGTTTTCAAAAAACCGTCGTTTTTCGGGTCCGGAACCGAACAAAAATTCAAAAAAAAGGAATATCTGCCGTACAATAACGAGACTAGGAGCAAAAGGTCATCGTTGGTGCCGCATGGTTCCATTTCGGTGCTTGGAGGGCACGGAAGCATGCGCCATCGACGATGAGTACGGCTCCAAAGAACGAAGGTTCACACAATGTTCTTCATGAAAGGGGCTGTACGTGAAGTATCCCAAGCTCGACACGCCGTTTAAGATCGGCAACGTCGAAATCCGTAATCGTTTCGTCATGCTGCCCATGACCATCGAGAAGACCGAGAACTACGCCATCGGCGAAGACCTCATCAACTTCTACGAGCAGCGCGCAAAGGGCGGCGCAGGCCTGATCGAGATCGGCTCCTGCTACGTCTGCGACTGCTTCGACACCGAGCCCAAGTACCACACCACCACCGGTGCTGTTGGTGTTTGGGACGACCAGTTCATCCCTGGTCTGAAGGCAACTGCCGACGCCTGCCACAAGCATGGCGCCAAGCTTGCCGCTCAGCTGCAGCTTTGCTACGAGTGGCGTCTTGACGGCACCCAGCCCCTGCTTTCCTATGCTCCTTCCAAGGACGTTATGTCCGGCCCCTTCGTCGGTATGCCCGAGCGTGAGTTCACCGTCGAGGAGATTCACCAGGTCGTCGAGCAGTACGGCCAGGCAGCTCGTCGCTGCAAAGAGGGCGGCATCGACATCATCGAGATCCACGCAGGCATCGGCTACATGGTCATGCGCTTCATCTCCAAGTACTCCAACCATCGTACCGACGAGTACGGCGGAGACACCAAGGGTCGCTGCAAGCTTCTTACCGACATCATCGACGAGATCCACAAGACCTGCGGCGAGGACATGCCTATCCTCGTCCGTTATTCCGCAGACGACCTGATGCCCGGCGGCCAGCGCGTCGAGGACCTCAAGGAGGTCATCGAGGTTGTCGAGGCTCACGGCGTCGACGCTTGGTCCATCCAGGCCGGCTTCCACGAGGCTCCTCGCCCCGTTGCAAACCAGCTCGTCCCCGAGGGTGAGTTCATCTACCTGTCCAAGGAGGCCAAGAAGTACACCAAGCTTCCCTGCTTCCCTGGCACTCGTATCAACCACCTCGATGTTTGCGAGAAGATCCTGACCGACGGCTCCGGCGACGCAGCCGGCATGGCACGTCACTGGATCGCCGAGCCCGAGATGGGCGTCAAGGTCCACGAGGATCGCATCGATGAGGTCAAGCCCTGCATCGTTTGCTCCCGCTGCCTTGACAACATCTTCATCGGCAAGCCCTGCAAGTGCTCCGTCAACCCCAACGTGTACTTCTCTCAGTACGGTCTGCCCGAGGAGCATCCCGCAACCGACACCGACAAGAAGATCCTCATCATCGGCGCTGGCGCTGCTGGTTGCGAGGCTGCCCGCAACCTCAAGCTTCGCGGCTACAAGAACATCACCGTCGTTGACCAGAAGAAGAAGGTCGGCGGCCTGTTGAACCTCGCTCAGGTTCTCAACGACGAGATCATCCCCCTGACCGCTTGGTATCAGAACGAGATGAAGCGTCTTGGCATCGATGTTCGTCTGAACACCAAGGCCGACGCTAACTTCGTCGCCAACTTCGGCGCTGACGAGGTCATCGTCGCTACCGGCCCTGAGACCTCTTCCCCCGACGTTCCCGGCAAGAACAACAAGAACGTCATCGACTCCCATGCTCTGAAGGAGCTCGTCGAGGGCCACAACACCCCCGGCATGGGCTTCATGTGGGGCCTGTCCTGCCTCGGCATGGGCATGCTCGGTGCACCCCTGCCTCTGATGCAGTGGGGCCTTGGCACTCACATCCTCGTCAAGAAGAACCTCGTCGTCATCGGCGGCGGCTTCGCCGGTATCGAGGTTGCTTCCTCCATGCATGAGGGTCGCAACGTCACCGTCGTCGAGCCCCGCAAGAAGGCTGGCGACCAGATCGGCATCATCGACAAGAACCCCGAGCTTCGTGCTCTTAAGTCCGCTGGCGTTCGCATCCTGACCGACACCAAGGTCGTTGCCTACACCAAGGAAGGCGTTGTCGTCGAGGCAACCGCCGACACCAAGGACAACATGAAGACCGAGTACAAGCAGGGTCAGCAGACCACCATCCCCGCCGATACCATCATCTGCGGCACCGAGATGGTCGACAACACCTCCCTGTACGACGAGGTCCTGGCAAAGGGCATCGACGCCGACCATGTCCACATCATCGGTGGCGGCGCTCCCCACAAGGAAGACAAAATCGGCCCTGTGGCCGACGCCGACCCCTACAAGACTCCCGAGTTCAAGCGTGTTCTCGAGTCTGTTCGCGACGGCTACATCCTGGGCATGACCCTTTAATAGGTTCGAGTTCTCAGACCTATCGGAAAGGACCCTTCGGGGTCCTTTCTTTTTGCTGGTGGAAACCTTTGCAATCGCGATAAACTAGGCACAAATTGATTTGCGAAAAGTGAGGCTTTCATGGCTATTTCAAAAGAAGAACGTGCGGCTCAGGCAAAGAAACATCTTTCCTTGATGAAGGGTGTTTTCGCTGCGGAAACTCAGGCGGCAATCGATTCCGCTCAGATTTTCGAGGACGGCGAAGGGCGCGAGCTTGAGATCCCCGAGCCTCGTGCCGAGCAGACTGAGACCGAGGTGAGCACGCAATTCGCCGCCGCTTGCGCAGCTGGGCAAAAGGGCAAGGTTCTGATTGTTGACCCTACAGCGTTCACGCGTCCTGGCGGCAATTACGAGGAAGGTTCCTTTGGTCCTGAACAGGCGCTCTGTTCCGATAGCAACCTGTATCCCATTCTCCAGGGTCTGAAGGCTGAATACCATGACAAGAATCGCAGCTATGGCCGCGGCATGCTTTTCACTGACCGCTGCGTTTATCTGCAGGACGTTACCTTCAATCGAGGTGGCAACATTGCGAAGCATGATGTTCTGGCAATCCCAGAGCCCGTTCGTGGTCGTGCTTTGGAAAACCATCGTTCGGAAAACGAATGTGACCAGGCTCTTGTCAATCGCATCGAGACGCTTCTTCGCGTTGCTGCTTTCAAGGGATGCGATGTCTTAGATGTTGGCGCTTTCGGCTGCGGCCGCAATGGTTACGATGCGAGCCAGGTAATTGAGCTGTTTGAAAAGTGGATTTCCGCTCACCAAGGCGTGATTCCGAAGATCGTCTTCGCGGTACCTCGTTTCAACTTTGAGGCCTTCGATGCGGCCTTCGGCAAGCCGACTCCTGTGGTGGAGACGGTGGAGGCTCCCGAGGAAGAGGAAGAAGAGGCCTACGAGTTCGACCCAACCGATCTTCCCGAAGGCATCACCTTTAGGTAGAAATTTGCCAGTGCCTTTGATTGCCCGCTGCAACTTGCTCGATAGACGGATGGGGGAGTCTCGTTTATGCGTATTCGATTTGAAGAGGGTTTGGTTGAGGCTCGGCCTGGGAAGAACGAGCGCAAGATTATCGACTCCTATCAGTTGCTACCGCAGACGCGACCTGTTAAGCCCCGCCTTTCTGCGAGCGTTCTGCTGGTGCGCGATGCGGAGGCTTCCGTTGCTGCTGGGGAGCGCAACCATAGTTATCGAATCGGCGGCATCGATCCCGATGGAACTCCGGCTCCTTCCGAATACCCCGACGATTTCCCACAGAGCCAGAACATCGAGGTGTTCATGTTGGGGCGCGCAAGCACGATGGCTTTCGCTCCCAATGCGGTGGTTTTTCCGGGCGGCGGCGTGGACAAGCGCGACGCAACGCCGAATTTGCCCTGGTTCGGCCCAAGCCCTGCCGAGTGGGCAGCTCTTATGAATTGCCCCGAGGACGACGCCCGCTTGGCCATCGTCGCTGCTGCGCGCGAGGTTTTTGAGGAGGCGGGCGTTTTACTTGCCGGCCCCGACGGAACGGATACGGTCTCTACGGCGGCCGACCTTGGAAAATGGAATGAACTGCGTGGTAGTTTGGCGCGACATGAGATTTCTTTTGCTGAGGTTCTCATTGAAAACGAGTTGATGCTTCGCGCCGATCTACTTGGGCTGGTATCTAACTTGCAGACGCCCCAAAACGAGCCGCGCCGTTACGATACCTACTTCTTCAGTGCTTTGATGCCCGAAGGACAGCAGGCCGACGGTAACACGAGCGAGGCCACGATTGCCGATTGGACAACGCCTGCGCGCGTGCTTGCGCAGGCCGATGCGGGCACGTGGAAACTCATGCCCCCAACCCTGATAAACCTTACGCGCCTGGCGCAGGCGAGCGATGCGAAGAGCTTTGTGCAGACGCGCCGTAGGGTGAGCAAGTGCACCTTCCATGTTGAGTATGAAGACGAGCTGGGCGAGCGTCCTGTTCTTCGCTGGCGCGAAAACGATGAGCTGGTGGGCTGCCGCAGCGATTACGATGCGGCGGGCGAGTACGTGCCCCCGCAGGGCTTCATCGCCGATTCCAAAGACTGGCAGGGAGGCTGGGTCCATTCCCGTATTTATTGCCACTTGAATGCCAATCCGAGCCCTATGACTTATACAGGCACCAACACGTGGATCATTTTGGGGCCATCGCCCGAGTTTGCTGCGGCGGATAGCTTTGGGGCTGCGGCGCATTTTGAACGTTCGTGTGCGGTGATCGACCCCGGTGTTGCCGAGGAAGTGCCTGCCATCGTCGAGTGGTGCAAAGCACGGAATTTGCATATTGCTGCCGTGCTGACCACGCACTACCACGCCGATCACACTTCCGGAGCGGCTTTGCTTGCGCAGGAAGCGGGGGTTCCGTGGTTCTTGTGGCCAAAGGGAGAGAAAGCAGGTGCACAAGCTGCTAAGGCTGAGCGTGCTGAAGCTGTGGGCGTTGCTGAAGATTCGGACGGCGCGCAGGCTGCAGAAGAGAAGACCGACTTACAGCTTGCCGACGGCACTCGAGGCGCACAAATCGCACAGGCCCCATCGTGCCAAATTCTTCTTGAAGAAGGCACCCTGGTTCCGGGCAAAACTGAAGGCTGGCCAGCGGGCCTGCCGACCATTGAGGTCGTGCACACTCCAGGCCATTCCCCTGATTCGGTGAGCTTCGTCATTGAAGGGACGATGCACGCTATCACGGGCGATCTTTTGTTCTCGCAGGGGCCGACCGTTCTAAAAAAGCCCGATGGCAATCTTGCCGACTATCTTGAATCGCTTGATGGGGTCCAGCATCTTGTGCGCGACGCCAAGGCCAAGGTGCTTTTGCCTGCGCACGGGATTCCCGTTAGGCAATGCCACAGAATCATCAACGCAACGCGCGACCATCGTCTTTCGCGCTTGGAGCAGATAAAGGCGGCGCTCAAAGAAGGGGTTAGCCCGACTCCTGAAGCGATAGTGGACCACGTTTACAAGGGTCTTGATGAGGGGATGCGTGCTCCAGCCTTGGCCAGTGCGGCCTTTCAGCTTGAGTATCTGGGGTTTTGAAGCCTCGGGTTGATTTGAAACCGTTCACGCACAAAACACAACATTAGAAAAAGTTTTGCGTCTTTGTTACGAAATAATCCTGAAACCTTCTTCTATACTCGCGCACGTTCTTTAAAAGCCTAGGTGAAGTGCGAATTGCTTCTGGCAGCGTTATTCACCGAAGACGAAGCGAGCCTGGCTCGGATTGATGAACACGGATGGAGGAAACCTGCATGGCGCAAAACGCACGGCGTAGCGACTTGTTGGAGCGCGTCATCGCTGCGAACGCAGGTTATTACGATATCATCCGCGACCATCAGTTCGAAGGGCGCACGTTTCCTGCGTTTGCGAGTTTTCATACCCATGGCGAACAGTATGTGCTCACCAAACGCGCGAAGATGTGGGAGGTCGATTCGCACGACTACCTCTTCATCGACACGGCCGATGCCTTAAGCGCAGCGAGCTTGGCCGATGAGATCGAGTTCGTGTGCAAGTACGGGCTCAAATTGGTGGAGCCCGGCCCCAACCACATGTCTTCGGGTCTTTCGCTCATCGTCATCGCCGATTCGGTTGACGACGATGCCATGAAGCTCGCCCGTAAATCCAAGTTCCGCAAGAACTTCAAGTTCAGCCTTCAGGGCTGGGCGGATCTTCGGGTCGCCGTGATCGATTTGTCCCGCGAACGGGGCAAGCAGGTGGTCACGAACACCGCTGGCAAAGGACTGGCCAAAATGCTGGAAGGCAATTTGGCGCTTATCGGATAAGGCAAGATAGAAAGGCTGGAGCACATGAACGCAATGCTCATCCTTATCGTTGCCCTCGTCATCTTGGCAGCAGGCTACATCTTCTACGGTGGTTGGCTTGCAAAGCAGTGGGGCGTAGACGCAAAGCACGTCACCCCTGCTCACGAATGCGAAGACGGCGTGGACTTCGTTCCCACCAAGCCCTACGTGCTGTTGGGCCACCACTTCTCTTCGATTGCGGGCGCTGGTCCCATCAAC
This sequence comes from Escherichia coli, assembly GCA_963591685.1. Classification (GTDB taxonomy): domain Bacteria; phylum Actinomycetota; class Coriobacteriia; order Coriobacteriales; family Eggerthellaceae; genus Anaerotardibacter. Next base: position 5,576 of record CAVAUO010000029.1, on the reverse strand, counting down.
GGTCCTATCCAGGCTGCCGTTTTTGGTTGGGTCCCCGTTCTTCTGTGGGTTCTTATCGGTGGCATCTTCTTTGGCGCGGTACATGACTTCGGTTCTCTGTTCGCCTCGCTGCGCCACAAGGGCCACACGGTTGCAACCGTTATCGCCGAGAACATCGACAACAGCTCCAAGAAGTTGTTCTGCACCTTTGCATTTTTGACCTTGGTGCTGGTTGTCGCGGCGTTCGCTTCCATCGTTGCCAACACCTTCGCGGTGACTCCCATTACCGACGCCATGGATGAGGCAACGCGTGCGCAGACCGAGGCAACCAACCTCGCCAACATGCGTACCGCTATGATTTCGCTGCTGTTCATCGGCGTTGCTATTGTGTACGGCTTCGTTACCCGCGGCCGCGAGATTCCTGCAGCTGCAAACGTGATCTCCGCAATTGCGATCATCGTCGTCATCGTTGCGGTTGGCTTCAACCTGCCCATCGTTTCCCTTGATTACACCACTTGGATGATCATCCTTGGCTTCTACATCCTGGTTGCCTCGGTTGCTCCTGTTTGGGTTTTGCTGCAGCCTCGCGACTACCTGTCTTCTTACCTGCTTTACGGCATGCTGATCCTGGCTGTTGTCGCCATCATCGGTGCTTCCCTCGTGGGCGCTGCCACCAACTTGGACATCCCCGCTTTCACCGGCTTCGTTGCCTCCAACGCTGCCGTTGATGCTTCGGGCAACGCCATCATCAACCCCGACACCGGCCTGGCTGTGGTCAACAAGGCCGCAGCTTCCGGCATGCTCTTCCCTGTGTTGTTCATCACCATCGCCTGCGGTGCTATCTCGGGCTTCCACTCCCTGGTTTCCTCCGGCACCACCTCCAAGCAGATGGATACCGAGGCTCATGCCCAGCCCATCGCTTACGGCGGCATGCTTCTTGAGTGCGTTTTGGCTGTTATCTCTCTGTGCGCCGTTGGTTTTGTTTGGGCAACTTACCAGGCGGGCGGCTACGCATCTCCTACCGCGGTCTTCGCATCCGGCCTGTCCCAGATGCTCGCTTGCATCCCCGGCCTCGAGAACGTCGAGTCGCTGTCTTACTCCCTGCTGATCCTGGCCGTTTCCGCCTTCTGCCTTACCTCCTTGGACACTGCAACCCGTTTGGGCCGCTACATGTTCCAGGAGCTTTTCACCGGCATGGAGGAAACCGTTGACGAGGCTCGCGCGCAGGGCGGCATCAAGGCTGTTCTTTGCAACCCCTACGTCGCTACGATCGTCACCGTTATCTTGGGCGTTGGCCTGGGCATGACGGGCTACAGCATCATCTGGCCGCTGTTCGGCGCCGCCAACCAGCTCCTTGCAGCTCTTGCTTTGCTGGCAGTTTGCGTGTGGCTTGGCAATGCGGGCCGCAACAACAAGATGTTCTATGTGCCTCTGGTGTTCATGATGGTTGTCACCCTTACCTCTTTGGCTCAGACCATTCTTGCAAAGGCTACGCTGCTTATGGGCGATGCCACGGTTCTTGCCGCGCAGGCTGGCGGTGCTGCTGGCGTTGTCGCTCAGCTGCTCATTGCGATCCTGCTGGTCGTTCTTGCCATCATCGTGGTAGTCAAGGCTATCAAGGTCGCCCTCAAGAAGGAAAAGAAGGAAGTCGCCTTCTAATCTTGCTTGGGTTTGATCCTAAGCTGAATCGACGTGATTCAAGAAGAGCCGCTCCATATGGAGCGGCTCTTTGCTTTGCAGGCGAGGTTCGCTCGGCCGGGCAAATGAGCCTGCTCAGGTTTGACACTGCGGGTCTTATTCGAGCCTAGGGATGCGTGCGAGTCTTGCTTGCGGGAATTTGTCCGCGCATAAAAATCTCCCATTTCTCGTGTCCAAGAAATGGGAGACAGTTCAAAACAAATCGGCGCTTTGCCTAAGCAAGCTTGTTTGCACTCCGTACTGGGTTGTTGCGGCTACAGGATTCCGCGCTCCTTAAGACGACGGTTGAGCTCATCGGCCAGCAAGTTGCGCTTCACCTTGCCGGATTCCGTAAGGGGAATCTCGTCGATGTATTCCACGTACTCAGGGCGCAGACGCTTGGCGATGCCGATGGAGTTAAGATATTCGGCGATGCTTTCCACGGTAGGCGCCGGGTCGCTCGTTGGCACCAGGAAGGTGCAGATGCGCTCGCCCATGCGCTCGTCAGGGTAGCCGATGGTGGCATGGCTGCCGACGCCGGGGCATTCGCTTAAATTGTTGTCGATCTCGTTGGCGGAGATGTTCTCGCCGCCGCGGATGATGATTTCCTTCTTGCGGCCGTTGATCTTCACGCGGCCTTCCTCGTCCATCGTGCAAAGGTCGCCCGAATAGAACCAGCCGTCGTCCGTGAGATCGCGCGCGGTGGCTTCGGGGTTGTTCAGGTAGCCGGCGAACATATGGGGGCCACGGGAAATCTCCTCGCCCTGCTTGCCACGGGGAACCTCGTTGCCCAGCGAGTCGACCACCTTGACCTCAATGCCCTCACCGCAGGGGATGCCGCTGAAGCGACCGTCCCATTCGAGGGTCTTCGAAGGGGGGACGGCCAAGTGTGGGCAGCTTTCGGTGGAGCCGTAGCATTCGCACAGGGCGATCCCGTGTTGGTCGGCCCACTTGCTCATGCTGCCGGGAACGGGCGCGCCACCGCAGATGAACAGGCGAAGGGACCCGAAGGACTTGCCCTCGCTTTCCGCGGTGGTGAGGTAGTCGTAGATGAAGGGCGTGGCGCCCATCGACCAGGTGACGCCCTGGGAATTCAAAAAGTCGATGGCAGGGGAGGCCTTGAACTCCTGCATAAGTACAACGCGAGCGCCGGAGAGCATGGGCGTGATAAGCCCGTGGTTGAAACCGGTTGCGTGGTTGAGCGGTGCGGGCATGAACATGACGTCGTCGTGCGTGAGCCCGAAGTGGTGAGTGAAGGATTCCTCGGAGTAAATGAGGGCGTTGTGGGTGATGAGCACAGCTTTAGGGAAGCCCGTGGTGCCCGAAGTCGAAAGGATAAGGACCACTTCGTCGGACTGGGAAGCTGGAGCTTCAGTCAAGGGCTCGAAGTCGTTCATGATCTGCTTGAGCGTGATGGTGCCGTGGCTCTGCTCGAGCTTGTCGTGCACCGCAATCGCCTTGCGATCGAGCGTGGGAACCTCGTCGACGATGCTGAGCACCTGATCTTCGAAGTTGGTTTTGTGGTAAAAGGTCGGGCAGATGAAGGCCTTGGTTCCCACCAAGTTCATGCTGTAAACAAGGTCCGTACCGTTGAAGGTGACGGGCAGAGGGTGGATCACGGCGCCGACCTTCAAACAGGCAACGTAGATCACGCAGAATTCAGACCAGGGCGGGCACTGGAAGGTGACGATGTCGCCGTTTTCGACGCCGACGCTCTTCAGCCATGCGGCAAGGCGCGCGGCCTTTTCGTCAACTTCAGCATAGGTATAGTGAACGCCCAAATTGTCGCAGACATACTCTTGGTTTGGGTAAGCTGTAGCGGACTGGTTCCAGCGATCGTTAAGGGTTTTATCGGTCCACCAGCCCTTTTCGTAGTAGAGCTTCTTATTGTCGGCGTTGATTTTAAGGTCGGTAATCATGAAGATCGACTCCTTGTTTTAAGCTCACCGGGCAAAACCTGGGCAAGCTCCCCTCCCACGACAGCGCCCTCACGCATGTCTTTTCAGATTCTACTCCCTTGCCATTGCAATCGCGCTGAGAATCAAGAACGTGTTTTTCGCTTTGCCAAGGAATGGGTTTTGCCACTCATATGGAAATGAAGTGTGCTAAATCGGAAACCCCGCCTTTTGGTTTGCGTCTTGTGCGAAGAATAGGCAAAATTGGCTTCATGGCTAGATTCGAAAATAAGAAGTCACGCCGTTCGGGGCAAAGAGCAGACGCGTCTGCTCTTTGCCGTTCCGCTTACGGCTCGGGAGAAACTTCGACTTATCGCGACCATCGTGCGGGCATTCATGCCGCCGCCGCGGGGGACGCCAGCAACCCGTATTCTCGTGCGGGCCATAACTCCCATAATTATGTACGCAACAACAAGCTTGCCAAGAAGAAGGCGCGCCGCCGCAAGGGCCTAATCGCCGCCTGCGCGGTGCTGGTTGCGCTCGTCTTGGGTGGAGCCGGCGCTGCATTCGCCTACATGGCCTACCTCGATGGCCAGATGAACGGCCTCGATAGCGAAGCTGCCGATTCGCTTGTTGCAACCGATAACGCAACCGATCCTTTCTACATGCTGCTCATCGGAGTGGATAAATCGGAGGCGCGCGAGAACTCGGGCAACTGGGGCGGCTATCGCACTGACTCGATGATCCTTACGCGCGTCGACCCGCAGAACAAGACCGTCACCATGATCTCGATCGCGCGAGACCTTAAGACGGATATGGGCTCGCACGGTACGCAGAAGATCAACGCCGCGTACACCTTCGACGGCCCCGCGGGCGCCATCAAGGTTGTCTCCGAGCTTGCGGGCGTTCCCATTTCCCACTATGCCGAAATCGACTTCGATGCGTTTAAAGAAGTGGTTGATGCGCTGGGCGGCGTTGAGGTTGACGTTGCCATGGACATCGACGACTCGCATGTTGACGACAAGATCAAAGCGGGCCACCAGACCCTTAACGGTTCCCAGGCTCTGTCTCTTTGCCGCTCCCGCCATACTTACGACAAGGTCGGCGACGGCGACGCTCTTCGTACCGCCAACCAGCGCATGGTTCTGTCGGCAATTATGAAGAAGGTCTTGAGCTCTGACATCGCCACCATGATGACCACGGTCAATACCATGGTTGGCTACGTCACTACCGACATGTCCGCTTCCTACATCTTGGGCTTGGCGCAGCAGTTCGCTGGCATCGATGTTGATAACAACGTTTACACCGCCTCCACGCCCAAGACTTCCGAGAAGCAAGACGGCGTGTGGTGGGATTTGCTGCTGGAAGACCAGTGGAAAACCATGATGGCGCGCGTGGACGCGGGCTTGTCGCCCACGGCCGAAAGCCAGACCGACTCCGGCACGGGCATCGAGACCTCGCATTCCGGCAATGGTGGCAGCACTTCGACCACCAACCAGGGTTCAACCGATACCGATCTTTCCGGTTTGAGCATCGTGGTTAAGAATGGCTCGGGCGTTTCCGGTTGCGCTGACACTGCGGCTACTAAACTCACCAAGCAGGGCGCAACGTGCGAAACGGGTAATGCCGATAACTTCGCCTACACTTCAACGCTTGTTATTTATGACAGCGACGACATGAAGGATAAGGCGCAGGAAGTCGTTGATACTCTGGGTGTGGGCACCTTGAAGAAGAACTCGGGTACCTACAAGCATTCCGGTGACATCCTGGTTGTTATCGGTGCCGACTGGAGCTAGCCCAGCCGAGCGGTTTAGTTGCTTGCTCGGTAAGCCTGTTTGAGCTTGCTTTTGATTATTATCGCCAGCAGGGAAATCCTGCTGGCGATTTTGCGTTCCAGGCCTATAAGGTCTACAAGCCAAGGTGTGGGGATCCAAGCCCCTGCCCCCCCTAGGCCCATTTTTATTACATTTGGGGGTGCGGACGTTTTCCTGGACCGGCTTATGCGGCCAGCCCCTTGCTTCTGCG
>CAVAUO010000028.1:0-15612 GCA_963591685.1 Escherichia coli | reverse complement strand
GGCTGTTTTCAACGCAACAAGTTACGAAATCAGCAATAAGTCGAGCTTTTGCCTGCGGTCCGTTTGCGTACAAGAAGGCCGCTTTCTTGCCGGACGGCAGCGCGCCAAGGCATGACGACTCCCGTTCAGGCAAACTAGCGCCCAGTTGCTGCAAAAACCAGCTTTCAACAGGCGTGAAACTGTATTTCCCCTCAAAAACGATGTTCCTGGCGCCCAACCGTAAAAGTGCTGCATATTGATGCCCTGGCAAGCAAACCCCGAGATTTTCCAGCTTACCCTCAAGGATACTTGCGATTTCAAGCACGCGCTTTTCCTGCGAGGAAAGTAAGCTTGGGGGCTCCTCGATAGCGTGCTGAAAAGCCGGAAAACCGACAACGCTACGATAGAAATGCGCAAGGCTTTGAGCGGAACCCAAGCTGACGGGAATCTCGCTTGAACCGAACAACTCATCTTGTTTCTCCAACAGGTTAAAACAAGCAAGTTCCAACTCAAGAGAGCTGATTTTGGAGCGACCATCACCATACAAGGCCCAGAGCTCCTCAACCCATAACGAAAGAGTGGTGAAGGTGGTGCCCAACAGGCATTCACCTTTTTTAAGATACAGCGATTTGTAGTAATCGAGCTGCGAAAATGAAGGAACTAAGACAATCCTGTTATTCAAAATGAGCACCTACCTTCAATTTTCGCATCTTGTGCTTTCAAGCATCAAAACGTGTTTGTTACGAGTTCTTTAGGATAGCCTTACTGCGTAATTTTGGTGTACCAGGACATTCCCACAATTAAGAAAACGTCAAGACTTTTCTTTTGGGGGTGACGCGATATATTCAAGTTGACCACTCCCGTGTTCGCGGTGGACCGATGACTTCTATTAGGGAGCCTTAGAAACGATCGGAATGGGGATTCGCGCCTGTTGGCACGAAAGCCAGGAACTTCGTTGCGGGCACCCACCTTCAGCAAAGGTGGGTTCACTCTAAAGCGGGGGTGGTTTTCTTTACCAACTTGGGGGTACAGAAAACCCTAAGTCTTCCTGCTCGAACAAAACGATTCTCCCCTGCTCCCTTGTTTTCGCAAGATCTATCACCCTCTGATTCGAAGAGCCCTTCCACCTTAAATCATAGGAATGAAGACTTTGCACGAAGGGACCGTCAACCAGCACATCGCAAAAGCTCAAGAGTTCTTGAGCATATTCGCTGACCTTGCCCGAACTTAGATCCTCATAGAGGTATCCCGAGTAGATCCATAGGTTAAACCCCTTGGATTTAAGGCTTTGGGCAAGCTCGCACAAAGCTTCCGCCTGGTCAAAGGGCTCTCCCCCGCTGAAGGTGACGTTGCGGCGATGTGACGATATAATCTCGCATTCCAGTTCGTCGGTGCTTACAAGATACCCGCCTTCGTAGTCTTGCGAATCCTCGTTATGGCAACCAGGGCAATGGTGGGCGCATCCTTGAACGAATACGCCAAAGCGCAGGTCGACCCCATCAACGATGGAGTCATCGACCGTTCCGTACATTCTGATGCTCTTAGTCATTTGCCACCCCTTATAGAGAACAGGGGCCGAATTGCGGCCCCTGCAAAATCGATTGCTCTTCGTATGGGAATTACACCTCAGGATGAGCAAGCTTCGCTTCAGCGGGATTGACGCCGTGTTTAACGCGATCATGCTCTTCGGCGCGCTTCGCATCGTTAAAGCGATCGAGCGTGCCAACAAGGTACCCAGTGATGCGGCGGATGCGCTCGAAGCGGGTACCGTCGTCCTCGGTCCTTCCGCACTTGGGGCAGCGATCCCCGATAATGCCGTTGTAACCGCATTCGGGGTCACGGTCGACCGGATGGTTAACGGATCCGTATCCGATACCAGCTTCCTTCATGTAGCGAACGACGCTCTCGAAGGCCTCAAGGTTCTCGGTGGGGTCGCCGTCGAGCTCGATGTAGGAGATATGGCCGCCGTTGGTAAGCGCATGATAGGGCGCCTCGATGGTGATCTTGTCGAAGGCGTTGATGTCGTAGTACACGGGAACATGGAAACCGTTGGTGTAGTAATCGCGATCGGTGACGCCGGGGATCTCACCGTAGCGAGCACGATCCAGGCGGACGAATCGACCGGACAAACCTTCGGCGGGCGTTGCGATCAGCGAGTAGTTGAGCTTGGTTGCCTGAGAGCGACGGTCGACGTAGCCACGCATGTGACCGATGATCTCGAGGCCGAGCTTTTGAGCCTCGGCGGATTCACCGTGATGCTTGCCGGTGAGCGCCTTCAAGCACTCGGCAAGGCCGATGAAACCAATGGTAAGCGTGCCATGCTTCAAGACCTCGCGCTGCTCGTCGTTGGGAGAGAGCTTCTCGGAATCGATCCAAACGCCTTGACCCATGAGGAAAGGCGAATTGTAAACACGCTTGCGGCACTGAATCTCGAAACGTTCGTCAAGCTGGTCGGCAACGAGGCTGAGCTTGGAGTCAAGCAGGTCGAAGAACAAATCGATGTCGCCCTTGGATTTGATGGCCAAGCGTGGCAGATTGATGGAGGTGAAGGAAAGGTTGCCACGACCCGTGGTGATCTCGCGCTCGGGATCATGCACGTTGCCCATGACGCGCGTGCGGCATCCCATGTAGGAAATCTCGGTTTCAGGAGTTCCCTTGTAATACTGAAGGTTGAAGGGCGCGTCAACGAAGCTGAAGTTAGGGAACAGACGCTTCGCCGAGCAGCGCATAGCAAGCTTGAACAGATCGTAGTTGGGGTCGCCAGGATTATAGTTGACCCCTTCTTTAACACGGAAAATCTGAACCGGGAAGATAGGGGTCTCACCGGAACCCAAGCCCTGCTCAGTGGCCAGCAGCATGTTCTTAATGACCATTCGACCCTCGGCAGAGGTATCCATACCATAGTTAACCGAGCTGAAAGGCGTCTGAGCGCCAGCACGGGAATGCATGGTGTTCAAGTTGTGGATAAGCGCCTCCATGCCCTGGAAGGTGGAGCGATCGGTGTCGGCCTTGGCGTTGCGCTCAGTGTACTCAAGCGCCTTATCGATAACAGCATCATCGACGCCAGCCTCAAGAAGCGCGCTCTTGAGCTCATGCACGAAGGTTTGATCAAGGACGAGGGTAGCTACTTTACCCGTCTCGCCTTCTACGCGGCCGACGATGGTCTCGGCGAACTCTTTGCTGTTTTCTATCTCGGCAAGAAGGTTGAGAGCTTCAGCCAAGTGCTTTTTAAAGAGGCGACGATAGGTCTTACGAACGCCGAGGGCCAGGCCGTAGTCGAAGTCGCACACAGACTGGCCGCCATGCTGGTCGTTCTGGTTGGACTGGATGGCGATGCAGGCAAGAGCGCAGTAGCTCGAGATATCGTTGGGCTCGCGCAGGACGCCATGGCCCGTGGAAAAACCGCCCTTGAAGAGCTTGCGCAGATCGATCTGGCAGCAGGTCGTGGTGAGCGTGTAGAAGTCCATATCGTGGATATGGATATCGCCCTCACGGTGTGCGGTGGCAAAAGTAGGGTTGATAACGCACATCTCGTAGAACTGCTTGGCCGATTCGGAGCCGTACTTGAGCATCGTTCCCATGGCTGTGTCGGCGTCGATGTTGGCATTCTCGCGCTTCATATCGGAGTCGGAAGCGTTGGTGAAGGTGATGTCGTGAAGCGTCTGGATGAGGCGGCTGTTGACGTCGCGAACACGGTTGCGTTCGGCACGATACAGGATGTAAGCCTTGGCGGTCTGGGGGAAGTTGGACTCGATCAAGGTTTCCTCGACAAGATCCTGCACGCCTTCGACCGTGGGCGCCTCGGAATCAAGGCAGGCCTCGAGTTTGGCGACGACGCCCTGAGTGATCTCTTCAGCAACCGTGCGATCCTGCATTGCGCCAGAGGCTGCGAAGGCCTTCTCGATGGCGTCGGTGATTTTCACCGCGTTGAATGGCGTTGTTCTTCCGTCGCGTTTCACGATTGCTTCAATCATCGCAATTCCCTTCAAAATCCAGTAGAAACTATTTCCATAGAAGCTCGCTTCAGCAAACGAGCCAACGAATATTAGCGAAGCCCTATCTATAGGGTGTCCATTCATAAAGAAAAGAGCCATACCACAAGATATAGTGGAGTGACTCTTTCTTGAGCATAGATATAGTAGTAATTTACGCTAACCAAAACAAGGACTTGTTAAATAATTTTTTATCTGTTAATTAAGGCTTCTTTGACTTAAGGCTTATTTTGTTGAGAAATAAACCGTTCGGAAACACCGAAAAACCAGAGCAGCTGCAGGCCAGGTACGTAAAGGAAGACGGCTATTGAACGCTGCCATAAGCAAAGGACCAGCCATGCGATGAGAGAGATGAATTCAATTGTGTACAAAGCTTCACACGATTGTAGTTTCCGGGAGGAAGAAGGCCTACGAGCTCGAGCAAATCTGCGTTCAGGTCGTACGATTCGGCAAGGGTGACGATCTCGATGCGCGCAATAAGCTCCTCTTCCCTACCGCGGTAGAGAAACTCAATGAATTCCTGTAGTTGCCCATAATCCGGGCTTTGAGTGCAAGACATGGCCATAGCTTAATTCCAAACATCGGCAGGATATGCGTCCAAACCCGTCAATATCGCGACAAGGGAGCCAGTATAGGCCGGGGTGGCGCTACCGACCGCTCGGAAAAACTGAACGCCGTGCTTACGGAGCTCCAGCGCAGCATCGACCATGAAATCGGTTCTGGCGTACGGGTTGTCATGGCTCGGGAAGGCTTGTCGCTTGTTGACATGCGAAACTTCGATTTCAAAGAGGATAGGACGCTCAAGCGTAGCCAGTGTATCTGCGATGCTGCAAAGAGCGTCAACATCACGGCCGGAAACAACGCCTAGAACGTCCGCACCCGAATCTGCTGCAAGCAACGCTGCGTCTTTCAGGCTATGGGAACCCGATTGCAACATGTCGGCATCTCCAAGCCTGAAAGTGATGAAGATCGGTCCGTCGTAGACGCTGCGTGCGCCCATGAGAGCGCATTGAGCGTCGAAGCCGTTGTCGAAGCCGCTAAACAATATGCCATCAAGGGGAAACGACGAAAGATCACGGACCGCTGCTTGGTATTGAGTGAAGGATTGCTTCATCGAGGTTTTGCTCGATTCGTCCAAAGGTAAGCCGGTAGGTTCTATTGCAGAAAGGATATGTTGCGGCTTGAATTTGGCGGCAGCTTCAAAGCAATTCTCGGCCATAAGCCCCGCACGGCCCTCAAAGCGGGAATGCATTAGGCGAGCATTGGTGATCGTCTCGGTGGGCAAGACGAAAACAGGCGTATTCGCCATCGCTTCGAACTTGAACGATTCCTCGACGACCTCGTTCTCGCAAAGGATCGCATAATCACGATCGGCATCGTCGTAGCCGAAGCTTCGGAGCGCACCGGTGAAGGGAGTCGAAAGGACAAGCATGTCCTTGTTGAAACGCAATTGAATATCTGCCATAGATGATCACTCCCCGTTTAAGGCTTGGCGAACGGTAAACCATGATACAAGAAGAGCGGCTAAGGAGGCCTTTCGAGGGCGATGCGCAACGAATTTCGAAAAAATTAAAAAATTAATACCAAATTCGTATTAATTGTGTTTTAATCCTTGTAGCAGATATTGGTCCCCTCCCAATCCTGCCCGCCATTTGAGCGGCGCGTCAAAATCCCCAATTTATGACGCGAATCTCCCTCCTTGCGAACCCGAAGACCCCCTTCTTCGGGTTCATTTTTCTTGCTCTAATCTATTGCTCTGGAAAAATAGAAAGCTGCCGTCCCATTGGGACGGCAGCTGCAAGCTTCGAATCCGCTCGCGTTTAAGAATTAAGACGGGCGAAAAGCCTGTTGTTGGTATCGAGCCAGGATTCAACTGTGCCTGTATCAAAACCGTCTTCCTCGTCGATCACCAAGGCGTACATTTCTTCTTCCTTAAGAACGGCATCCAGGGCATCGGTTAGCTGAATCTCGCCACCTGCGCCCGGCTTCACCTCGGCAAGGAGTTCCATCACCCTCGGTGACAGAAGATAGCGTCCGAAAACTGCAAGGTCGGTAGGCGCCTCATCAACAGGAGGCTTCTCGACCAAGGAATCGACCTTCCACACATCATCGGAAAGCTTAACTCCATCGATCACGCCGAAACGGTCGACCTTCTCGTGGGGTACGGGCAAAACGGCGATAACAGACGCGCCATCGTGAGCGTCTGAAACCTCTTTCATGCGCACAAGCATCTTGTTGTCGGGAACGATAACGTCACCCAAAAGCACGAAGAAAGGGTCTCCGTCCATTTTTTCCGCAGCGCAGTGGACGGCATGCCCCAAGCCCAAGGGCTCATCCTGATACACATAGCTCACGTTCAAGGAGCCAGCATGCTCCACGGCATCGGCGTACTTGTCCTTGCCAACACCCCGCAGATGCGCAACCAGTTCGGGCGCCGGAGAAAAATGCTCTTCGATCGACTTCTTGTCGCGACTGTTGACAATGATGACCTCGTTGGCACCAGAGGCCAAGCCTTCCTCGACGACGTACTGGATAACGGGGCGATCCACCACAAGAAGCATCTCTTTGGGCTGTGCCTTGGTTGCGGGAAGGAAACGGCTGCCCAACCCGGCAGCAGGAATAATGGCTTTCATTTTGCTAGGCCTCCTTATTTTGACCATGGGTATTCTAGCAAGCCTTGAAAGGCTGATGAAGCATATCCGCGCAAACTTGCACGGTTCGTCCTAGTTGAAAACCGACCACGGATCGGAGATGTCGATCCCCCGGGATATCAGATAAGTGTCACGCGCGATCTCTGCTTCCTCATCCGTTGGAACAACAAGAACGGCAACCTCGGAGTCATCGGAGGAGATAAGGCGCACCCCGTTAGCGTTGGCGGAGTTTCTGTGCTGGTCGACGCGAATGCCGAATGGCTCCAAGCCCCTGAAGATCAGACGCCTGGCGTAGGAATCGTTCTCGCCCACTCCAGCAGTGCAGATAATCACGTCGACTCCGGCAAGCTCGAAGAAGTAGGCGCCGATCATGCGACGAATGGAGGTAAGGAAGATGTCGTAGGCAAGCTCAGCCTGATCGTCACCTATGGCAACCGCCTCCTTAAGACGACGCAAATCGCCCGAGACGCCCGAAACACCGAGCATTCCGGACTCCCTGTTGAGGATTTGATCCATTTCGAAGGGAGTAAGCCCTTCCTTCTCCATGATCGCGGTAATGATGGCCGGATCGACCGAACCCGAGCGCGTGCCCATCATGATGCCGTCGAGCGGGGTGTATCCCATTGAGGTGTCCATGCTGATGCCGTGATCGATCGCACACAGGGAAGCTCCGGCGCCCAAATGACAGGTGATCATTTTCAAGTCGCGCGGGTCCTTGCCAAGAAACTCAGCAGCTTTGCGCGATACGTACTTGTGGGACATACCATGGAAGCCGAAGCGACGGATGCCGTAGTCGCGGTAATACCGATAAGGGATCGGGTACACGTAATTGCGAGGCGGCATGGTTTGATGGAAAGCGGTGTCGAAGGCCGCCACCTGAAGCGTTCCCACGAACAATTCCTGGCAACGACGGATCACCGCCAAGGCCGCAGGATTATGCAAAGGAGCCAGATGAGAATAATCTTCGATAGCCTTGATAACGGTATCGTCGATTTCCACCGAGCACGAGAAAAGCTCTCCACCATGGGCGATTCGATGACCGATGGCGTCCACATCGCCCAAGCTGTCAAGAGGGCCCGCGCTCGAAACAAGTCGCTCCAACACAAGATCAAGAGCGGCAGTTATCGTCGGGGCTTCGACTTCGCTGGGGTGCGAGCAAAGCTCATCACGATAAATCATGCGAGCACGGTCAGAGCGAATGGCATCGACGACACCTTGGGCGAAAACGTCGTTGGATTCGGGATTTATAAGCTTGAATTTAAGCGAGCTGGAGCCCGCGTTGAAAACCAGGACCCTCATGAACAAAGCTCCCTTGCATAACAGGATTCGATAGCCTCGATAATGCGATCAAGCTTCTCGTCGTCTACGGGTTTTACAAGGTAGCCCATGGGGTCAACCCCGAAGGGCTCATCCTGCACATCGGAAAAAGCCGTCATGTAAATAAGCATGGGAACCTTAGCAAAGCTAGGCAGCGCCTCGGGCAGCAAAGAGGTGTTGGCGCCAGAGATATTGTGGTCGATGAAGGCAACGTCGATACGCTGGTGGCGCATCTTCTCGATACCTTCCTGAAGACATACCGCCTCGGCAACCACTTTCACGCGACCCGTACGTTCAAGTTGGTTGGTGAGCTCAACGCGAGCCGGAGCCTCGTCGTCGACGATGATCGCTTCGAAAATCACGGTAACCTCCTATGCGGAACGCTTAAAACCAAAGAAAAAGGCCCTTTGAAAGGGCCTTCTCGAATTCGTGGTGGAGATGACGGGGGTCGAACCCGCGACCTCGGCATTGCGAACGCCGCGCTCTCCCAACTGAGCTACATCCCCATTGCAAAAGGTTGATAACTAATCTTCGAGAATAGCCTCGGTGCTTGGGATAGCAGGAGCTTCTTCCTCTTGGCCATCGTCAATGAAGTTACCCTCGAAAATCGGATTGCCTTCGTAGTATAGCTCAACCATGCCAGTCAGAATATCTACATATTGGTAAGACTGACGAGCGGAAGCACCGCGCTTACGCTTAACTTCCATGATGAAAAGCTGGGGGTGAACTTGCATAAGCTCACCTTCGCTTTCGATGATCTTGGAACGGCCCATGTTCGCATGAACATGGAGGGTTTTTCCCACATAGCCAGTAAGGGTCTCACGAATGTTACCGATAATCTGAGCTTGGCTTTCAAGATCCATGAAGCAATCTTTCCGTTTCCGATTGGCAAATGAGCAATAGTGGAACTATACCATCAACAATTCGATTTGTGAAATCGCCCTAATCTCCTACGCGCTCGAGGTAAGCGCGGCCTAAGTTAATGAAGTCGGCAACTTGCAACGACTCCCCTCGTACCGAAGGGTTAACGTTCGCACGCTCGAAAATCCAAGGAAGGTCAACTTTGACGTCAAGCATGGACTGGCCTCGGCTGGCGAAAAAGGTTTTGCTGCTGTTGGCGATGGTCTTGCGACGCGTGGCGAAAGCGGCATCAGCCATCAGGCAGGCGGCTTTCTTTTCCTCATCGCTTAAGCCAAGCGAATTACGATCGAGTCTGATAACGGAACTTTTAACGCGTGGCGGTGGGAAAAAGTTCCCCTCGCTGACCGGGAACCTCGACACGTAATCAGCACACAATGCCAGCTTGACGGTGTAAGCTCCATAATTCTTAGTGCCTAACTTGGCAGCCATACGGTCCGCTACTTCAGACTGAACCATGACCGTGCATGATTCGATGGAGTCGAAGCGCTGGAAGTAATCGAGAACGATGGTTGCACCCACGGCATAGGGCAAATTGCTCACCAGCTTGTTGGGGCAAAGCGTTGAGCCATTCTTTTCGGGCATATCAGCAGGACCAATACCTAAGGCATCGCCAGAGATTAAATGAAAATCCTTTTCCCATTTTTCACAGGTTTCAGAAAGAACAGGCGGAAGATCCTTATCCATTTCGACGGAAATGACGCTACCTGCCCGCTGCAAAAGTGCCACGGTTAACGTGCCAATGCCAGGACCGACCTCGATAACCACGTCTTCTTTAGCTAGATCGGCCAAGGAGCAAATATGTGAAACAATGCCGTCGTTGACAAGGAAATGTTGCCCGAGAGCCTTTTTCGTCATAAGCCCATGACGCTCAAGCACGCGCCTAGTCTCCCCGACATTGGCAAGATAGGATAAAGCTGTCATGACAACTCCTTGATAAAGTCTAGATCTTCTATCCCTTGAGCTTGCTTATCACCGATGAAGGCATGAACGTCGGCAATTGTATAATCCGCAAGCTGGAATGCGCTTTTGACCATGGTGACAGCAGGATCGAATCCGTGAGGATCGCCACCTTCGCCAACCAATAGCAGATGAAGGGGCTTTTTATACGGAAGAGGTTCTTTGCGCTCAAGCAAGCCCATGCGTTTATGAAACAAGGGCTGTAACCTGTCGAGCACCGCTTTGAGCTGCGAAGGAACGCCAGCAAAATAGATGGGCGAAATGAGCACAAGCCTGTCGGCCTTGCCCAATGCGGGAATAAGCCATTCCATGGCATCGGAGAAAACGCAGGTACCTGCAGACGCGCAGTAGTCGCAACCAACGCAACCTTTAACGGCATCCTCCGCGACACGGTAATACGAGATTTCTTTCTCGCCAATCGATTTGAGCTTTTCGGAAACCAAAAGCTCAAGGGCGGCGCTTCGGCCCCGCAATCGAGGGGATCCGTTGATCACAATCGTTGACATGGAAAAGGACCTTGATTAAGAAAAGCATGAGCGTTCGAGCGAAAAGCCTCGAGTACATCTTTGATGGAGAGCGCGGAATTCGACGAGACGAGCTCGGCCAAGCAAAGCGCGCTGAAACGGACGTAATCGGGCTGACATTCAATGCCCCTTAAAGGGACCGGGGTCATATACGGAGCGTCCGTTTCCGTGAGAAGCCTGTCGATCGGTACTTCAAGGGCGCCGGCACGTGCATAATCAGCGTTATTGAAGGTGATGGGGCCTCCGTAGGCGATATAGCATCCCGCATCAACCCATGGCTTGATTTCTTGCGGAGGCAAACTGCAGCAATGCAAGAGCACTCCCGCCTGGGGAAAACCCTCCTTCTCAAGAATGGCGAATGCCTCGCTGTGAGCTTCGCGAACATGAAGCGCGATGGGCATGCTCAGTTCCTGAGCGATGCGAATCTGGCGCGAGAAGACATCCCTTTGAACCTGCCTCGGAGAAAGATCGTAGTGATAATCCAAACCGATTTCCCCGATGCAGGCAACGCGTGAATCCTTCAGTTTGGAGCGCATGAAAGATTCAACTTCCTCGGTGAAGCCCGAAGCGTTATGAGGATGGCATCCCAGACCAATGCACAAATCGGTAATTTCGATTTCAGAGCTTGAAGAAACAAGATCTACATCCAAGGATTCGATAGCGTACGTGTAATCATCCTCGCCAAGCGACTCCCCCACCGCAACGTCTGCCTTAAGCCAAGCTATCACCTGTAATTGAGCTGCAATAAGCCGAGCCTTGGCTTCCCAGGAATCCAAGCACTCAAAGGTCTTGTCCGCACCTTCTGCGCTAAGCATCTCAATCGGATCAACGATTGTGCAAAGTTTTTCAACGCCCAGAAGAGACGCACGTGCCAAAGCATAAGCAGGGTCGCTTAAGGAATTCAGATGGCAATGCGTGTCAACAATCGGCGCAGCGATCGCCGGCGCCTCAACTTTGCGCCAGCGATCCTTTTTGCGCTTCTGCCAATAATCAAGGTCTTGCCAGGGAGGTGTGGGGAAATCGGCCATGGACGCCTAGAGTTCCTCGATCTTCAGGCGCGGGAAGAGAGCATCGCCCTTGGTGACCACGCTGCCTGCCTTAAGGCCGCCCCATTCGGCTGCCAAGGCGCCGTTGGTGACCTCGGTAGCACGACCTAAGCCCAAACGGGAATAAAGCTCATCGGAGGTAGTGGGCATGAAGGGCGAAAGCAGAAGAGCACTGATGCGACATGTCTCGAGAGCGTTATAAAGCACGAAAGCAAGCTCGGGGAGCGTATCCTCCGACTTGGCAAGATTCCAAGGAGCCATTTCCTCAACGTAGAGGTTGGCGCGATGAACGAGCTCCATGATCACCTTGGCAGCACCGCCGAAATCCACCTGCTCAAGGCAAGCGGCGTAGCGGTCGAAGATGCCGTTCGCAAGCTCCTTCAAGGGGTTTTCCGCTGCAGCGAATTTTCCGTCAACCGCAGGAACAGCACCATCGAAGTTCTTAACGGTCATATTGGAAACGCGACTGAACAGGTTTCCATAGGAGTTGGCAAGGTCGGCATTATAGACCTGAAGCATACGCTCAAGGCCGATGTTGCCGTCGGAGCCGAAAGTGACGTCGCTCATGAAATAGTAACGGTAGGCGTCAACACCGAAGGTGGCCATAAGGTCGCGCGGATAGAGCGCATTGCCCTTGGACTTCGACATCTTGGAGCCATCGGCCGCCATAAGGAAGCCGTGGGCGAAAACATATTTGGGCAGAGGAAGATCTGCGGCCATGAGCATGGCCGGCCAGATCACGCAATGAAAGCGAATGATGTCTTTGCCCACGAAGTGGAAATTGGCCGGCCAGTACTTCTGGAACCCGGACTCATCCTCGGATCCATAACCCAGAGCGGTCAGGTAGTTGATAAGAGCATCAACCCATACGTAGGTTACGTGCTCGGGATCGAAGGGCAAAGGCACGCCCCAGTCGAAGGTGGAACGGCTGATGGAAAGGTCGCGAAGGCCGCTTCGCACGAAGCTCTCGACCTCGTTGCGGCGAATCTCGGGACGAATGAAATCAGGGTTCGCCTCGTAGTGTTCAAGAAGCTTACCTTCAAAGGAGGAAAGCCTGAAGAACCAGTTGTCCTCTTTGATCTTCTGCACCTCGCGACCGCAGTCAGGGCATTTGCCGTCCACCAGATCCTCTTCAGCGAAGAAGGTTTCGCAAGGAGTGCAGTAAAGACCTTCGTAGGAATCCTTGTACAGGTAGCCGTTGTCGTAGAGTACCTGCAGAAACTTCTGAACGCCCACTTCGTGGCGAGACTGCGTAGTGCGAATGAAGTCATCGTTTGTGATGTCAAGGTCGCGCCAGAGATCGGTGAACTGAGGGACCTGAGAATCACACCATTCCTGAGGCGTCATACCATGCTCGGCAGCGGATTGGGCGACTTTCTGGCCATGCTCGTCCATGCCCGTAAGGAAATGAACATCTGCGCCCTTAAGGCGCTGGAAGCGTGCGATGGTGTCGGCGGCAATGGTGGTGTAAGCGGTGCCGATATGAGGCACGCCGTTAACGTAGTAAATGGGAGTAGTAAGGTAAAAGGCCTCTTGAGACACTGAACTTCCTTTCTAAATGCTATTCATTTTGGCACCGACGTTGTTGTACCAGTATTTCCAGTTCGGCGGACAGTATTTCTTCGCTGCTGCAAGCGTTAAGGTGTAACCGTACATGCGGGCCAAGCCGGCAACATGGGCATCGATGGCCTCTTCCCAGGTATCCCAAGAAGAAGAACCCCAGCCCCAAGCGTTGTGGGACTTGAAGCAATGCTCACCCCTGCTCGACTCAATGTAGGAGATCGCAGGCGACCAGCGCGGGTCGACATTGTACTTCCAAGCGGCCACCGCAAAGGTTTTACCCTGACCAGCCAGTGGCGAACCCTCAAGAAAGGCATCGATACGTGGTGCCCATTTGTTGACGAACTCGGTTTTGCTTTCCGACCAGTCGGCGTCGTCGCTTTTGACCTCGGAGGTAACCTTGCTGTCGGAGCTTTCCTTGGAAACGCTCGATCCGGAGTTGTCGCTGCCTTCAGCCAGCGCGCCTGAGCGTACGCTTGCGGCAGCCTCCTCAGCGTCCTTCTTTTCTTTGGCGGCCTTAGCGGCAGCTTCCTTTTCAGCCTTCACCTGGGCTTCGTACTGCGCCTTAGCCTTCTTCCTGGCAGCTTGGGCCTTGGAAAGAGCCTTCTTGGCGGACGATTCAGCGGATTCCGCCTCGGTTACAGCCGTCTCGGCTTCGGCTTGAGCCTTCTTGGCGGAAGCCATGTCGGACTTAAGGTCGGTCTGCTTTTCCTCAAGCTCATCTTTCATGGAGGAAAGCTTGGTGATTTGCGCGATGTTCTCGTTCTGGACGCGCGTCATGTACTCCATCTGGTTGAGGAAGTCGATAAGCGAGCCTGAACCCAAAAACATCTCAAGCATGCCCGTGGCGTTTTGCGACATGCGATACAACGTGCAAACCGCCTTGTCGCTTGCCTCCTGCTGAATAGGAAGCTCAGCCTGCAGCTTGGAGATCTGCGACTTGTTGTCTTCGATCTTCTTTTGCAGGGTATCGACCTCGGATTGAGCGTCATCTGCTTTTGAACGGGCCTCGTCGGCCTTATCTTGGGCTTTGTCGTAGGCATCGGCGGACTTCTCGACAGCTTTTTGAGCCTTGGTCATGGCCTGCTTAGCCTCGGTCGTATCGGCAAACGCAGTGACGGATCCCCCCGTGAAAACGGGAAGGCTCAAACTTGCAAGCACAACGATGGAAAGCGCGCCTTTTACGACGCGCGTGGAAAACGATTGCTCGGTATGTTGAAGACTTGTCGTAATGATCACAAACCTATTCACCCGTGGCGGCATTAATCACTAAATCATAAGCTTCGTTGCGGCTAATGCCAAATTCGCGCTGAATCCTCTTCATAACATCTTTACGAGATAAGGTCTTGTCTTCCAAAAGGTCTTCAACCATTTTTTGGGCGTCAAGTTGGGTTTTATCGTTATCGGCCGTGCGCTCTTCTTCGGTAGGTGGCTCAATCACGAAAACAATCTCACCTTTAATGGGCGCATGCTTTTCACGCAATTGAAACTCGCGCGCAAGAACAAGGCTGTTGCCCCGTGAAACCTCTTCATGCAGCTTGGTAAGCTCCCTGCAAACCGCCACACGTCGATAAGGAAAAACCTGAGACACTGCCGCAAGCGCGCTCGCGATGCGCAAAGGGCTCTCGTAGAAGACGAGGCAGGCGTCGAGATTCCTCAACTCTTCCAAGCAGCGAATGCGCTCCCCTGCCTTTCGAGGGAAAAACGCGCCGAAATAAAAGGTTCGCGAAGGAAAGCCTGACGCAACGTAAGCGGTAGCCACGGCGGTGGGGCCGGGCAAAACCTCGATGGCAGCACCGCTCGATAGAGCCCGGTCGACCAAGCGCTGCCCAGGGTCGGACACGCCAGGCATGCCCGCATCGGAGGCGTAAGCGATGCGCTCGCCTCGCTTAACGCGTTCGATGATCTTATCGGCCGCCGTGGAAATGGTGGTCTCGTCAAGGCGCTCAAGCCTTTTCTCAATGCCCAAAGCGGAAAGAAGGCCACCGGTAACGCGCGTATCTTCACAGCAAACAACGTCGCAGCTTGCAAGCTCTTCAACGGTTCGCTTGCTTATGTCGCCCAAATTACCCAAAGGAGTCGGGCAGACAACAAGCTTGCCCTCCCTTAAAGCAACAGGTATGGAGTGCTCGACAGGAAAGGAGCCGACAGCTCTATCCATGAAAACCTCTTCGTGCATTCAGCGCTGGCCCAAAGCAAATAAGCCTTGGGCCAGAGTAATTGGCCATAGCGATTAACCACGCGTGGTGGTGACTTCGCTTTCCGTATGGAAATCATCCGTTTGGGCGGTGGTAGCGCCAACGGAAGCATCAAGCGCGGCGTCAGAGCTTGATGCAACGTTAGCTTCGGCAGCGCGCTGTTCTGCCAGATTTGCCTTGGCAACCGAAATCATAAGTTTGATGCGATTGAGCTGATTGACCTCGGAAGCACCAGGGTCGTAGTCGACGGCCACGATGTTGGTGCCTTTGTACTTACGGCGCAGTTCTTTGATAACGGCCTTGCCAACAACATGATTGGGCAAGCAGGCAAAGGGCTGGGCACAGACGATATTAGGAGCACCGCCGCGAATGAGCTCCACCATCTCGGCGGTAAGAAGCCAACCCTCGCCCATGGAATTGCAAAGCGACAAGATTTCCTCGGCATACTCAGCCAAGGTGAAGATGTC
>CAVAUO010000027.1:0-15828 GCA_963591685.1 Escherichia coli | reverse complement strand
CGGTAAATGCGGTAGCGAGGGAAGTCGGTGGCAATATCGCAATCGGTGGCGCAAATGTTGGCTTCGCGAGAACCGACCTCGGTCACCTCGAGCAAGGGGCAAGGCTTAGGATTTCGCTGGGCGAACAAAAGGAAGTCGTAGGCCTGCTCGCGTGGCAGGACGATGAGGTTCGCCTGGGCATACCCGGGGCACAAGCCGCTGGTAGGGGCGCTGTACTTGCCTTCGCGGATGAGCTTGCGCGCCTCCAAGGGGCTTGCGGTGAGCATCTGCTGCCATACGGCGTCATCGACGCCCTGGGGCTTTGCGGGAACCTGGTTCATTTCTTTCCTCCTTGCTGAAACCGCGTTTTTGTCGCGGCTGTGTTGCCCTTACAAAGAAGCTGGCTGCTGTTTCACATCGGCGGGGACGTGCCTTTCAAGCGTCTCGGCACGAACGAGGTCTTGAGCCTGCTCAACCGAGATTTCCTTGAAGCGGATTTTCGTTCCTGGCTTACATTGCACCAACTTGGGAATGTCGACACTGGCCACTGTGGCGATTTTCGCGTAGCCGCCCGTCGTCTGGCGGTCAGCCAGCATGATGATGGGCTTGCCATGGTTGGGGATCTGCACCGCGCCCAAGGCGATGCCGTCCGAGATGATGTCGGAGCCGTTAACGGTGCCCACCACAGGACCTTCCAAGCGCGCGCCCATACGGTCGGATTGCGCCGTCATCTCGAACTCGCCGCCCAAGAAAGCATTAATGCCCTCTTGCGTGAAGAGCTCGGTTTGCGGGCCCATGACCACGCGAACTTCCACCACAGGCTTGCCGAACTGGTAAAACTCATCGTCGGGGCCAAAATCACGCACCGCGATGCCAGGCTTGTAGCCGGGAATCTGGTCGAAAGCCCACAGAAGGTCGTCCTTCTTCAGGGCGCGGCCTTCATGCCCGCCGATGCCGACCTTCATGTTGGTGGAACGGCTGCCCATTACCACAGGGACGTTGAAGCCGCCCATAACGGCCAGGTAGCCGTACATGCCTTTCCTGGCCTGGCCAAGAGCGAGCGTCTGGCCCGAGCGCACCGAGATGGTGCGGTTCATGGCGATGGGCGCACCGTCGAGAGTGGCGCCGAAATCGCCGCCCGTCAGCGCGAAGAAGCTGTCGCGCGTGAAAAGCAGAGTGGGACCCATCATGCAGAACTCGAGCACTGCGGCGTCCTCGGGATTGCCCAAAAGGGCGTTGGCGCGCCTACGAGCACGCTGGTCCATTGCGCCCGAAGGCGAGAAGCCACTGCCCAAATACCCCCAGCGACCTGCGTCTTGAATGGTCGCCATGATACCTGGCTTGGAAACGTACAGGGCCATTTAGCTCACCGGCCCTTCCTCGATGATCTTGCAGCAATAGGTGCCGGCCTCGATTTCAGCGGCGATGCGATCGTACTCGCTGCGCGTGATGGGGACGAAACGGAGGTAGTCGCCCGCTGCGTAGAGAATAGGCTCCTCGCGCTCGGCGTCATACGGGCGCAAGGGCGTGCGACCGATCAGCTGCCAGCCACCCGGGCTTGCCAGCGGGTAGATGCCCGTTTGAGCACCACCGATGCCAACGCTGCCTGCAGGAATGCTCGTTCGCGGCACGTCCAGGCGCGGCGTATGAAGACGCTCGTCCAGGCCGCCCAGGTAGGCGAAGCCGGGCAAGAAGCCCAACATATTGATTAGGTAATCATGCCCGGAGTGAAGCTCGATGACTTCCTGCTCGCTTAGACCCGTGTGTTCCATGACCGCGCCGATGTCCTCGCCGAACTCGCCGCCGTAGCATACGGGAATCTCGAAAATGCGGCGCGTGCCTTCCTCGCCCAGGCTAAGCGATTCAAGCTGCTCGGAGATTTGCGAAACAAGCAGGGCATGGCCGATCTGCACCGGGTCATAGCACACCATCACCGAACAGAACGTGGGGACCAATTCCTTAACGCCGGGAATGTTGGCCTTGCTGATGGCGTCGACCGCCGCACGCACGAGCTTGCTTGCCTCGTCGGAAATGGAATCCGACAGCACCACGTTGATGGCCGAATCGCCCGAAGTCGTGATCTTGAAGGCCACGAAGGAACCCCTTCCGCACTAGATTGAAAACGTTTCGTTGCCTGCATTCGTTTCGTTGTCGAAACGCTGCTGGAATTTCCATTCTAGAAAACGATGTATCCCTTTTGTTTCACATCGGGAAAAAGGTTACTTGTTTGCGTTCAGCGGGCACGACCTAGCCCCACTTCTGCACGTAGTCCATCAGGGCATCCCAGTCACGGCGGATCTGGTCGTAGCCCGCCTGGAAGTTCTCCTTCAGCAGATGCACATCGCGCTCCGTCCCCGAAAGGGTCAAATCGTCGCAGTAGAAAACGTAAGCGCGGCCGTCCTTCTCCCATTCGTCGAGCAAATCGCAGGATTCGTTGTAGCGCTCCGAGCGGCTTAGGGCCGCCTGGCGCATCGCGGGGTAATCACGGAAGAAGGCGCGCGCCCATTCGTTGTGATCGTCCTTGCGATAGCCACGCTTGCGCGTGCGCACAACCACCACATGCTCAAAGCCGTCCGCCTCGATCTTGGCCAAAGGCAAACCGCCGCCCGTGGCAAATCCGCCGTCATAGCATACGTGCCCGTCGATCACGGGAGCAGGCATGAACATCGGCAAGGTTGAGGAAGCGCGCACCATCACGGTCAAGCGATCAAGCGAGCTCATGTCCTCCTTGGTGAAGTACAGGTCCTCGCCGGTGTCGCGATCAATGGCAGGCACACAGCATTGCGCTGGATTTTGCGTAAAGGTGCCGAAATCGAAGGGGATCACGCCGTCGGGCTTACCCGCCTGCTGGTAAATGTACTCGGCGTTGAAGGCGCCCTTGCCACGCAGGAAGGTGCCCAGGCCGCCCGTGCGCGGATCGTCCATGAACTCCGTGAAGGAAACCGAGGTGCGCCAGGCATCGCGCGACAAGTAGTTGACCAAGTTGCTCGAACCGGCCGAAACGCCGTAAACCTGGTTGAAGAAGACGCCCTGTTCAAGCAGGTAGGTCGCAACGGCGCTGGTGTAGGCGCCACGCATCGAGCCGCCCTCGAACAAGAGCGCGGTGTTGAACACGTTGCTTTTCAGGGAGGAGGTTTGGGCGGCAGGAAGCTCTGCAACCGGCGCCGCTTTCTTTTCCCAGCCGCCCGCGACGCGAGAGCTCAGAGGCGCCGTCTTCACCCGGACGACGTTGCCGGCGTGCAAGCCCGCACGAGCCAGCTTCTTTACCTTGGATACGCTGCCAGGAGCAGCAGTTTTGATCTTTTTCATAATCAAAAGGATACGCCTGCGGTGCTGCTTGCACGCGAGGAGCCCGCCCAAACTTCATCAAGGCTCCACCAGCCACGACCAAGCCCCACCGCGTCCTGCAAAAAGCTGCCAGGACCAAGGTTTCACCAGCACTGCCGCTGAAAATCGCCATCGACGTCGCATGAAGCCCATCTGCTAGTATGTCTTACAACGAACACGAGATCGGGGCGGCAAACACCGCGGCCCCACCAAGGCAAACTGAAACTCAAGCACACCCAAGCCTTAAGGATCGCCATGAATTTCCTTGCATCTCACAAACGGCCCCTCATCATCGCGGGCATTGCACTGGCGCTCGTCGCCGTGCTTGCCGCCCTGCCTTTCTGCCTGAACGCGGGCAACACCTCGGGCAACTCCTCAAGCAGCGCCCCCAGCGTGACGGCCAGCGCAAACACCGCCGAGGCCAAGGCGTCCAGCAAGGCCCTGAGCGTTGGCAAGACCTACAAGTACGACCTCAACGGAGACAAAAAGAAGGAATCACTCGTAATCAAAAGCCTTAATTATTCCAAGGGCGACTCGGGTTACTCGAAGCTCGGCATCTACGTAAACGGCAAGCTCACCTGGTCGAAATCAAAATCGACGCAGTTCTTTTCCTCCGTTTCGGCACGCCTGATCACACTTAAGAACGGCAAGCGCTACGTCTGGGTGAAGGCGGCCGACCAAGACGGGGTTTGCTTCTCCAACTATCTGCTGCGCCTTTCCGGCAAGAAGTTCAAGGCCTACAACCTCATGCTTTCCAGCACCTACGGCGTTGACCGTGGCACCTCGTTCGTCAAGGTCAGCGGCAACACCATCACGATGAAGCACAAGTACGACACCGCCACCACGGGTATCACGAGCTTCAAATTCAGCTACAAATACACCAAGGGCAAGCTGAAGCGAACAAGCGGAACGGCCGGCATTTCCTACAAGGCGTACAGCAACTACACCAATTACAGCGGCAACACCGTTTGGCTGCATCATGGCGTGAAACTCGTCGCCTACACCAACACTAAATTCAAGAAGAAGGCGTTCACCATTTCCGCAAAGAGCGCTTTCAAAGCAAGCAAAATCGTCGTTTCGGGCAGCAAGGTCTACTTCAAGGTGAGCAACGGCAAGAAGTGGGGCTGGATCAAAGCATCCACCAGTTACTCCAGCCTCAACGCCCGCTACGCCTAGGAACGAACCACGAGCTTGCGCCCAAAGTCTGATGCGGCGCCCAAGCTAGCGCGCCCGAGAATCTTCGCTTCCATACCGACGCAACGACTAGAAGCACTAAATTCACATAGCAGGGAGCTAATCTCCGCATTCCATACCAATACAACGAAAAAAGCCGGTGCTTGCCGGCCTTTTTCGTTACCCTTAGTGAGCTTGCAAACGCTTAAAGAGAAGCGACCTTTCGGGCTGTGCTTAGCAGTTGGTAGTCGTGATCGCTCCAAGATTGAAGATCACAGGCATGCACAGCCTCGCGGCAAAGGTCCAAAAATGCAGTAGCGCTTTCGAGGAAGCACCCGCGAGCGTATTCGCCCGTGCCAAGTGCAGCCGTTTTCCCGTCAGCGTAAAGAGTCCACCTATCAGGATTGCGATCATCGTCGCCCTCAAGCACAAGCTGTAAAACGTGCGCGGTGCCGGCTTCGGCGAGCTCGGCTTCAAGCACGCCAACCGAATAACGCATCTGATAGCCCAGATTGTCCTTGGCCATACCCGACACGAATCCATGAGGAACATCGAGCAGGTGCAAGCGCTTGGGAGCGACATCCAGGTTAAGGAAGTTCTTGCTGGTGGAGTTGCTGGAACGCAAAGAAGTAGTGCCCATAATAGGCTCCTTTCATCGATGTTGGCATTGCCACCATTGCCTATTGGCTGGTTGGCGCCGGGATCATCGAGCCAACTCTCTACCCCGACTCTGGATAAAATTCGCCTGCTTTAGCAGGTACATTTAACCTACCATGGATTGTGGGTCGAACGCCCCAACACCACAACTTAACCACAAAGCAGGCGGAAAATACCGAACGGGGGCTCGGACGATTTTCCGAACACACAAGAGAATGAAAAGAACTTATCTGCAAAGGCAATCACAAAGTCGCCCAATCAAAACCACACCCGTTTGAAATTGAAAAGGGGAAAGGTTTTAACCTTTCCCCTTTTCATAGCTTTGCTATTTCAGCACTCCGTGATTATCTCATCTTATGACTACCGCAAGCAAAACCTCGACGAATCAAGATTGCGCCACAGGTGAGCGCACCTAAGAAGGCAAGGCTCAAAGCCAAGCCTGAGGCATCACCGGTGTGAGGGGTTTCATTGTTGGAATCGGAATCCGATCCGTTCTCGGAACCCTCAGAGCCAGAATCGGACGAATCACCGGAATCCTCGTCATCGCTATCAGGATTTACCTCATCCTTAATGACATAAGCAAACTCTGCAGTATCACTTGCAATCATTCCGTCGCAGAAAGCCTTAGCTTTAACTGTTGTGTTGTGCGCAAGCTCAATGGCGCCCGTATATACGGCGCTATCTTCGGTAGGCTCGCTTCCGTCAGTTGTATAGCGAACAACCGCACCTTCGGTTTCGCAGCTCAACTCAAGAGCCTGAGCACCCATATAAGTACCAGGCTGGAGGCTGGCCGTAGGCGTAGCAACCGTTTCAGGAGCGGCAACGTTTACCTTGATCGTTACCGTTTCGGGAGCGCCTGTGCTATCTACGTTGTTTGGATATTTGACCGTGCCTTTAGCCTCAAAGGATTGAGTCTCAAGCTTGGTCTTATCAAAGCCAGTTACCGTATTCCAGTCGATATCAAGCATTCCGGCTTCGCCACACTCGTAGCTCACTGCCACCTGCTGAGGCAGACCCCAGGAGTTCGTATCCCCTTCATCTTGCTTAGCTTGAGACTTACACGCAGCAGCAAACGAGATATTTGCATCGCTAAGCTTAGCTAAAGATTTGAACTTGTATTTTTCAGTAGCTGGACAAGCCACATATAGCGTAGCCTTGCCATCCGCCTGCATTACGTAGGCTTCTTTATCGCTAGCGCTTCCATTAATGAGTGTCGCCAAATCCTTTTCCGACAAGACGTACTTAACGCCACTCAGTTCGGCGGTATTAAGTTCCAAGGAAGCAAGATAGCTTGTTGCGTGAGCAGCGGTGCTATCGGCGGGAGACCACGTAATTGTAGCCTTACCAACAAAATAGCCGGTTACGTCTTCATAGTCTGAAGATCCTGCAATCTTGGCCTTGACGGTTGCGTTGTTAACCAGGAACTTATCAGCCTGAGGAAGATCAATGCCGAAATCAAGCTCAGTTACCACCGGATTGTAGACGGCAGTAACTTCTGTATCCGCGGTAATGTTTGCAAGCTTATACGTTGGATTCGTGCTTATTACCGACCCATCTTTGCCAGTCCACTTTTCAAACGAATAACCAGGCCAGTCAGGAGCGTCAAGAACAAATGAGCCGCCATCCTCTACGGAATGATTCCCAGAATCTTTGGATCCATGATGGTCTTCTGCGGCTGTATCGGCATAAGAAATAGTAAGCGTATGCTCTGCGACGGGTTGAGCGTTATTAAGGACGTAATACGTACTACGAGATGCTGATTCTACGCCGCCTTTTTCGGCCCATGTTTCAAGCTTGTAGGTCGACTGATTATCCTTGGCCAGCAACGCAATATTCGTGCCAACCTCGTACGTTTCATCATCTGCGACCGTTGTCCAGACATCGCCTTCAAGTCGCCTTAGACTGTACCGAATGATGGCGCTGGGGGTATCACATGTAGCCTGCAGCAGAAGATTGTTATCTTTAAACTTCTCGGCATCTGTATCGGTTGAATATATGCCCTCATCAACGGTAACCGCGGGGGCCGCAACAGCCTCCTCCGGCTTATCGGTTACCGTAAGATTGATAACCACAAACTTGCAACTCTCGGGAAGAGTTATTCCGTCGGGGGCGTCAACTTCAACATATAAGCTCTTTGGATTTGGCTCCGGCTTAACAAGCTTTCCATCTTTAAAAAACTGCGAATAATCTTGGCCTTCCTCAGGGCCCCTGATTTTAAGGTTGATTTTGGACCCAACATTCGTGGTAGCTACAGCCTTGGTTGGAAGCTGCGCCTTGAAATCTTCCCAAGAGGTTCCCTCGGGGACAGACATCGAGAAAGGCAAAATGTTTGTAACTTCCGCACCTTCGGTCGTGTACTCGTTGCTGGTAACACTTAGGGTGCCGGCATCGTCAACCTTGACCTCAGCTGCACCAAGGTCTTTCTGCTCGCTACCTGTAAGCTTAACCGCAACATCGCTTGCCGCTATATCGAACGCAAAAGCTCGATCCTCTTTAACGTCTTGCTTGGCCGACAAACGCGCTACGTAAACAGTCGCCTCTTTTGCGGTACCAGACGCAGGAGTTAATACACCATCTTTCTTTTCGTACCAAGCAACCGTGACGTCCATAACAGGAACGGAACCTTCGCTTTCAGGAGCTTCCCACTTCAAGCTTCCTTCAGTAGATAGTTCTTTGCCAACCTCGGGTTTTTGAAGAAAAACCTCGACATTTTTTGTACGCGTTAGGTACTCAGCTGCAAGATCTGCGTTATTCTGCGGCATCTTGAAGCTAATGGTTTGGTTGTACTTATTCTCATCGGTGATGTAATTGCTTACCGGATTAAGACCTGTTGTTTTATCAGCGTTCCAGCACTTAAACACCTTGGAAGAATCGCTGCTGGCACCATTAACCGTGGCTTTTGCATCGTATTTGTAGTTGCCTACACCCGTACCGTTGACGGAAACAACAAATTGGCGCTCCCCTTGACGCTGCCAAGCATCGCCATCGTTATCGGTTCCGTAACTTACGTAGTAACCGTCTGAATCAATGTAAAGACAATTCTCAGTCTCATGAGTGAAACTCTCAGCGATTCGGCGGTCGCCAGTAATAGAGGTACGCACGCCAACACTCGACCCCTTGCTCAAGTTGCCTTCTATGTATGCAGCCTGCAAAGAGTTGTCACTCAGAAAGACATCATCCCTATCTCCGTTACTACGATAGTTGTCCTTGACTATCGTCTTGCCAACAAGCGTAACGTCAAAGCCGGCGGGAACATATATTGCTCCGCCTTCATAATCTTTATTACGGGTGTCGCATTTGTTATTTGCAAAGGTGCAGCCTTCGAACCTAATATTGTCGTTATCGATGTAGACCGCTCCACCGTCACTGCCCGCTTCATTTTCTTTAAAGGTGCAATTTTTAACAACAAGCCATTCCTGACCTGCGTAAATGGCACCACCATGGAATGCAGCTTTATTATTTTTGAAAGCGATGCCTTCAATGGTGCCTTCGTTTTCACCGTAGGCCTTTATCTCTACATGAACAGCCGCACCAGCTTTTTTATCAATTCCGCTTTCGCTCGTACTGTCGCTAATCGAGCTGGGGCCTCGAGATACATTGCCCGTTAAAGAACCTGTACCGTCCTTTGAGCTAAGCGTATAGAACGTGTTGTAGAGCTGGACGCCGCCGGTTACCTCTCCAGAGTTATCGTAAATTGAAGATTTGTTCTCAAGATAGACCTTAGTTTTCTCTCCACGAGAAGCAAGGCAGCCCGTTGTTGTTCCATAGTTATGATGCATGAAAGAAGCATCCATGCTTATCGTCACATTGGCATCGCTAACATAAACCGCTCCGCATGAGCTGAAGTTGTGTTCAATGGATGCGCCGTCAATCATTTCGATGGAGCAATTTTTATTGGCATAAATTGCCGCGCCGTCATAGGCAAAAACTCCCTTATTTGAATAGTTGCCACCGACAATAATCGAATCTAACTCCAAGGAGCTGTTTTCATCCATCAGGAAGGCGCCACCGGAGCCCGTGCAGGAGCCAGCCGTTACCAGGCCGCCGCCCGTAGTTTTTATTTCGTCTTGGGTTGCGCTAGCTGAGGTATAACCCGTGTAAGTTATATCGCTTGTTCCAGTAGACGTAAGCTTGAGCTTTGAGTTTCCTGCAAGATGAATAGCGGTATGCTCGCCATCGCCTTTAATCGTATGGCCCTGCATATCAATCGTGAACTTTTTGCCGCTAGCGATTTCAAGCGTTTCGCCAAAATCGGAACTCGTCCAGTCCCTTGCCATGTAAATGGTCTTACCTGCGTAGCCAGCAGTTTGAGCATCAGCAACGCTGGAATAATAAGTCCTTTCGCCATTTTCCAACGAAAAGGCAAGGTTATCGTCGGCCTGAGCATAAACAGGCGCAGTTAAGTAAGTTGCACAAGCAGCAGCAAAACAAATCGCCGCCAGCAACAAGCTTCTTTTAATTCCGATGAGCTTCAAAGCTTCCCTCCTTCAAAATCAAGCGAACACGCTATTCGACAGACGCAATAACCTCTACTTCAACAAGGGCACCCTTGGGCAGCTTTTCCACGGCAACGGCAGAACGGCTAGGGCGATGATTGGGGAAAGACTTTGCGTACTCCTCGTTGAAAGGAACGAAGTCGTCCATGTCGTTCAAGAAGCAGGTTGTCTTGATAACGTGATCGAAGTCGGTGCCTGCAGCCTCCAGGATGGCGGCAATATTCTTCATGACCTGCGCGGTCTGCTCCTGGATGCTTTCACCCACGAGCTCGCCGGTCTTGGGATCAAGCGCAATCTGGCCCGAAGCAAACAAGATGCCGTTATACACATTTCCCTGAACGTAGGGGCCAATAGCTGCAGGAGCGTCTGGAGTACTGATTACTTGCATGTTTCCCTCTTTCTGCTGGGACAAGCCAGCAATGAATTAGCAAATCTTCGAACTGCGCAGTTATGCCTTAAGGCTTTATTCCGCCACTGCCAAAAGTTTGATTTGCCATTACCACCACAAAAAAATGAAAGACGCCAAATGAATGACGCCTTTCATTATAGGTTTTATCCGGGTTCTATGTACGGCATTCCCACCTTGGCGCTCGCCTTTACTTGCCGCAACACACAGGGCAAACGCGCAAAGCAAAAGCAAAGAACAAATGCCCGTGCCGACCACCGGCAATCCGCGCTGAAGAACGGCCAGGAACTGCGGGCAAAAGGATCCCAAGGGGCAACACACGGAATCAGGCATCGCGCGCAAGGGAGAACACATGAGTTGAGCATCGCAGGCGAGAAGCAGCACCGAAGATGCCCATTGCATGCAAGGAGCATCACAAAACTGGACATATTCTTGAATTTGTTTCGTGTGGGGTCTTGCCAGCATCTACCCAGGCGGTAGGATAGTGCCCGTTAAAACAACGAAGAAGGTCGTTATGCCCGAGATGCTCACCCTTGAATCATTTGAAGAAGCCTTGAAAAAGGTGCATGAAGTCACCCAGAAAACCAAGCTCATCGAAAGCCCTCATTTCAGCAATCTGACGGGCAATCGCGTGTGGTTCAAACCCGAGAACATGCAGCGCACCGGCGCTTACAAGGTGCGTGGCTCCTACTACAAGATCTCGACCCTCACCGACGAGGAGCGTGAGCGCGGCCTTATCACCGCAAGCGCCGGCAACCATGCGCAGGGCGTCGCCTACGCCGCGCAGCGCTACGGCGTGAAAGCCACCATCGTCATGCCCACCGCCACTCCCCTTATCAAAGTTGAGCGCACCAGGCACTACGGTGCCGAGGTCATCCTTTACGGCGACGTCTACGACGAATCCTATGAATATGCCTGCAAGCTAGCCGAGGAAAACGGCTACACCTTCGTGCATCCCTTCGATGATTTGACGGTGGCCACCGGCCAAGGAACCATCGCGATGGAGATTTTCCAGGAACTGCCCTTGGTAGACTACATCCTAGTTCCCGTCGGCGGCGGCGGACTTGCCACCGGCATCTCAACCTTGGCGAAGCTTCTGAACCCCAACATCAAGATCATCGGCGTCGAGCCTGAGGGAGCCGCCTGCCTTAAGGCCTCCCTCGAAGCGGGCGAGGTCGTGAAACTCAACAGCGCCTGCACCATCGCTGACGGCACCGCCGTGCTCGAGCCCGGCCACAAGATCTTCCCGTATCTGCAAAAGAACCTCGACGGCATCATCACCATCCCCGACGACGAATTGGTAGTCGCCTTCCTGGACATGATCGAATCTCACAAGATGGTGGTCGAGAATTCCGGCCTTCTGACCGTTGCCGCCCTAAACCACCTGGACGTCAAGGGCAAGAAAGTTGTCAGCGTTCTTTCCGGCGGCAATATGGACGTCATCACCATGAGCTCGGTTGTGATGCACGGCCTGATCACGCGCGACCGTATCTTCACCGTTTCGGTGCTCCTGCCCGACAGGCCCGGCGAGCTGGTGCACGTTGCCCAGACCATCGCCAACGTGCGCGGCAACGTGATTCGCCTCGATCACAACCAGTTCGTTTCCACCAACCGCAACGACGCGGTCGAGCTCAAGGTCACCATCGAGGCTTTCGGCACCACGCACAAAAACCAGATTGTGAAGGCGCTTGAAACCGAGGGCTTGCACCCCACCGTGGTTGCCGCTCAAATCTAGGAGACCCACGCCTCAATGGGATTCGAAGACGCCCTGCTCACCTTTTTGATCGTATGCCCCCTGGTCGGCCTGGCCGGCTTCGTCGATGCCATCGCAGGCGGCGGCGGGCTCGTTTCGCTGCCCGCTTACCTGATTGCGGGCTTGCCCGTGCACCAGTGCCTGGGCACCAACAAACTCAGCTCCTGCATGGGCACCGCAGTGGCCACCTTGCGCTACTACAAAGAAGGCTTCATTTCGTTCAAGCGATCGCTGCCTTGCGCCGTGTTGGCGCTTGCTGGATCGGCGGCAGGCGCGGCTCTTGCCATGATGATTCCGGACGGAGCGTTTCGTATCGCCATGCTGTTCATCATCCCTGCAACGGCAGCCTATTTGATGCGCAGCCATTCAATGAACGCATCGGTTGAATCGCCTACCGGTCTGCGCACCCTGGCGCTCTGCGCGATCGTCTCGCTGGCGATCGGAGCATACGACGGCGCATACGGTCCCGGAACGGGCACCTTCCTGATGCTCGCCTTCACCGGTGCGGCTCACCTAACCTTGAACGACGCCGCAGGCACCACCAAGGTGGTCAACCTGAGCACCAACCTTGCGGCGCTCTTCGTCTTCTTGATCAACGGGCAAGTGCTTTTGGTGCTCGGCTTGGTTGCAGGCGCGTGCAACATGATCGGCGCATGGCTAGGAGCAAAAACGTTCACGAGCAAAGGCGCCGACATCGCCAAGCCCATCATGTTGGTAGTGCTTGCGATATTCATGGTCAAGACGATCTACGAGCTAATCTGCGGCTAAACAAAACGAGGCTGCAACTGCAGCCCCGTACGAAATCCACTGTTTGCAAGCTTCGAGGCGTATCTCGGACCCCGACAACAGCCGAAACTGCCCCACCAAGCTTCGCCGCCAAGCGTCGCCCAAAACAAGCAGGTTAGAACTCCCCGAAACCGAACAGGAGCGCCTGCTCGTCCTCGTCGCCCCAGTAATCCTCCTCGGACATGCCGGAAGCATCACGCGAAGCAGAGGCACCGAAAGAAGCCGAAGAGCCGCGTGCTGCGCTTTCGCCGCGCTCAGCAGCATCAACTAGGCGTGCGCCAGCGAGCTCCGAAGATGCCCACTCAGCTTCTTCTTGCGCCATGGCCGCCTGCTCAAGTGCCATTTCCGGCGTCATGTACCCGCCAGCGGAAGATGCGGCGACATCCTGCTGATAAGCCGCGGCCATCGAAGGCTTGGTTACCACGTCGGCACCGGAATAGCCCCTGTAGCCCGCGCCGGAAAACATCGCCGAGCTGGTGAACAGGCCATACTGCTCAAAGGCCTCGTCATCGTCGTCGTAGCCGTAGTCTTCCTCGGTCAAGCCGAACATCGAATCACGATCCATAAGCTATCCTTACCCAATATCAAATACCGTCAAGCAGCACGCAAGGCGAAAGCAAAAGCCGTTCACAGGGCGCACGTGAGCCGCGCCGCATACGAGCACCCTGCGCAAGCGAAAGCCGTTCGCCTACAACAAAAGGCAAAGAACGTAACCTGGCCTAACGCGACTAGACGCTTGCCCCTTGAAAGCAAAATGCCACGCGGCGCGAAGCTCACACGTGGCATTCGATTTTGCGCTATGCGCAGTTTAATTCTTCTTGGGCTCGCGAACAGTGACCTCCACTTTATTCGCAACACGCGAGTTGGGACCCACCGACTCGGTGACGAAAGCGCCGCCGGCGATGGTCGAGCCCTCGCCCACCACGGTCTCGCCGCCAAGGACACTCGCATTGGAATAAATGGTCACATTGTCCTCGATGGTTGGGTGGCGCTTAATCCCTGCAAGCAGCTGGCCTTTGCGCGTGGAAAGCGCACCGAGCGTCACGCCCTGGTAAACCTTCACGTGGTCGCCGATGATAGTGGTCTCGCCGATGACGACACCCGTCGCATGGTCGATGAAGAAGTACTCGCCAATCTGCGCGCCGGCGTTGATGTCGACGCCGGTCTTGGAGTGGGCGTACTCGGTCATCAGGCGAGGGATCAGAGGCACTTTCTGCACGTAAAGCTCATGCGCCAAACGGTAAACGAAAATGGCGAAAGTGCCCGGATACGTAAGAATGATCTCTTCCTTGCTCTGGGCAGCAGGATCGCCGTCGAAAGCAGCCTGGACATCCTTCAGTAGCAAAAGCTGCAGCTCGGGCAGACGATTGATGAAAGTCTGGGCAACTTCGTCGACCTTGGCTTCGATTTCCTCGGTGCTCAGCTTGTCGCCATCGCGGAACAGAAAAGCCTCACGCAACTGGGTGCGCAAAATATGGTTAACGCGAATCAGCGTCTCGCCGATGAAATAGGTTGGATCACTGTTGGAAATCGACTCATCGCCGAAATAGCCAGGGAACAGAAGAACCCTGATGTCCTTGATCATGCGGATAATCTCGCCGCGGCGGGGGAAATGCCTATCGGGCTTGCCGAAAAAGATCTCATCGGACGAATCGTAGTTTGCGGAAATCGCCGCCACGTTGCGATCGAGCTTGTCTTTGAGCATGGTTCCTCACTTCGTTTCAGCTGCTCAACGCAGAGCTTAAAACCTTTGTTAGACGGTCGACGCGGATGCCAGCACCAACACCGCGCGAGCGTCTTCCTCTTCTCTTGCGCGACTATACCACCAAATCACTGCGTTTCGAGTTAAAACCTAGCAATTTGATAGGTTTTATTTAAAAGAGCTAATGGTCTCGATAAGCTTGGCTATGTCTAAAGGCTTTGCCAAATGGGCATTCATGCCCGCGTCGAAGCACTTCTGCGCATCCTCGGTGAAGGCATTGGCCGTTGTGGCGATAATGGGCACGCTTGCAGCGTCTTCACGGTCCAGGGAACGAATGGCACGTGTGGCGTCAAAGCCATTCATCTCCGGCATCATCACATCCATAAGGATGGCGTCGAATTGCCCGGGCGCGCTTTCCTCGAACGCTCGGACGGCAGCCAAGCCATCCTTGGCCGTGGTAACCCGGGCGCCCGCATCTTCCATGAGAGTCAGGGCGATCTCGGTGTTGAGCTCGTTGTCTTCCACCAGCAAAATGCTCAAGCCCTCGATGCTTGCTACTTCACCGCCCGTGAATTCACACGGCTTGGGAGCCGGCGCCACCTTGAACGGAATGGTGACGACAAAGGTGCTACCCTCGCCCTTCACGCTGCTGACCTCGATAGTGCCGCCCATGCGGTCCACGATATTCTTCACGATGGACATGCCAAGGCCGGTTCCTTGATAGACGCTGCGCGCGCTCGGGTTTTCCGCCTCCTGCGTAAAGGGCTCGAAAATGTGCTCAAGGTACTCGGGGCTCATGCCAATGCCCGTGTCGCTAATGGTCCATCGATAGGCCACACGCACAGCGTCGTGATAGAGGCATTCGGTGGAGGTGGTGATAGAACCGCCGGGCTTGTTGTACTTCACACAGTTGCTGTAGATATTCAAGAAGACCTGCCGCAGGTGCAGTGGACTCGTATAGACGTAGCGCACGGGAATTTCGAGCTTGCCGCGAACAAGCGTTTGACCCTCCTGCGAGGCCCTAGTTTTAATGATGGCACTGATGGTGGCAGAAACCTCATTGAGGTCGCAAGGCTCGCAGGTAAGCTCTATCTTCTCGTCCTCGAGCTTGCTCATTTCGAGCACATCGTTGATGAGCGAAAGCAGATGATCTGCCGCCACACGCATCTTGTTCTGATTCTCCGCAACAAGATCGGTATCGTCGGCATGCGCCTTGTTGATTTCAAGAAGGCCGATGATACCGTTGAGCGGCGTGCGAATGTCGTGGCTCATGCGACTCAAGAAGTTGGACTTCGCGGCGTTGGCGCGATCGGCCTCGCGCTTGGCGGCCCGCAGCGCCTCCATGCGCTTGCGCTCCTCGTGTTCGAGTTCATCAGCGTTGCGCAGACCAACGACAACGCCTTCCTCGCCGCTCTCTTCCAAGCTCATAACATGAATCTCGACCGCCGATGTGGTTCCTCCGAAGTTAAAGTGGAATCGCTTCGTGAGGCTTTGAACGCTTTCGAGCTGTTTGAGAGCCCTTGCAGGATTGAGCTCGCGCAGGAAATCC
>CAVAUO010000026.1:0-16114 GCA_963591685.1 Escherichia coli | reverse complement strand
GAACCAGACCGTCGCCAGCACGCATGCGCGGCAAGGCATCGACATAGGTGCTCTTGATCTTGGCGTATTCTCGATATTCGAGCACTTTGGCGGGAAGCTCATGGCTTTGAGCAAGGTCCTTGAGCACCTTGGCATCGGTCGAGTAGCCCGTGCGCGTCTTCTTAGCGGGAGGCAGGCCCAAAACCTCGAACAAAATATGGGAAAGCTGCTTGGGCGAGTCAATGTTGAACTCCTCGCCCGCAAGCTCATAAATCTGCTTGCGCAAAGATTCAAGCTCGGCGCCCGTCTCAACCGAAATTGCAGCCAGTGCATCAACGTCGATGGCGGCGCCAACGCGTTCCATACACGCAAGCACGCCCACCAAAGGCGCGTCGATGGAGTGGTAAACCCCGTTGGAGCCATGAGCCTCGAGTTCTTTGGCCAATTTGCCCGCCAGGGCCTCGACGATGGCGGCGTCGCGGGCCAAGGTAAGGGCAGCATCGTCTGCGGAATCAAGAGGCAAAACGCCAAGCTTTTCCTGAGCCAGGTCGGACAGACTCTGCTTGCCGGCATCGGAGTTACACACGTAATTAGCTAAAGCAACGTCGAAGAAACTGGCACCCATCACCTCGGAGGCGCTCAAAAGCGCAGGCTCGGATGAATCGCTTGGGAAGGCGCGCTTGATGGTTTCCTTTGCGTCATGACAGTTGAAGGTGGCACCACGCACGATGTCGGCGATGGCGGACGCAGCTTCATCACCGGCGAAAATAGCAGTCCCCTTATCTCCGGGTAGATGGATCGCGAGCATCAGGCTCGTCTCGAAGAGAGAGGTCTGCCCCGACTCGGACCAGGAAAGCGAAAGCTCTGCATCTTGCGCAAGCAGGGAATCAAGTGCGGCGCGTGCCTCGTCGCCGCGAACAAGCGGCTCCCACTTCGGCAGATCGACCTGAATTGCAGGGGCCGATCCGGTTCCGGCGAAGCTCAAGACCTTGCCCAGATGTGACATCATGCGATACTCGCCAAAGGCCTCGGACACGCGCGCAGGGTCGAAGCTCGGCCAGGAAATCTGCTCGATGTCGAGCTCGAAATCGGCGTCGCGCACGATGGTTGCAACCTGTCGAGAAAGAAAGGCCGCATCCTTGTTGTTGGTAAGGTTCTCGAGCTGCTTGCCTTTAAGGTCGCCCAGATTGTCGTAGATGCCCTCGATGCTGCCGTACTTCGCCAAAAGCTTGGCCGCGGTCTTGGCACCGATACCCGGCACGCCGGGGATGTTGTCGGAGGAGTCGCCCATCAGGCCAAGGAAATCCGGGAACTGCGCAGGCGTGACGCCATAGCGCTCGAACACCTCGTCGGGACCGTACACGGCGATATCGGTGATGCCGCGCTTGGTGGTGACGATGCGCGTAAGATCACTGGAAAGCTGGTAGGCATCCTTATCGCCCGTAACTAAAAGGCTCGTGTAGCCGAGCTTCTCGCAACGAGCCGAAACCGTGCCCAGGATGTCGTCGCCTTCCCAGCCGGGAAGTGCGACCACCGGGATGTTCATGGACTCAAGAAGCTTCTCGATCACCGGGAACTGGGCTTTCAAGCTGGGGTCCATCGGTGGGCGCGTGGCCTTGTATTGCTCTAGGGCCTCGGTGCGAAATACCGGGCGCCCCTTGTCGAAGGCGCACACGATGGCATCGGGGCTCGAAATCTCGATGAACTTTATAAGCATGGAAAGGAAGCCGAAGGCCGCGTTCGTGGGGGTTCCGTCCGGCGCGACCATAGAAGGCGGCACAGCGTGAAAGGCACGATGCATCAGGGAGTTTCCGTCGATAACGGCGATCTTCTTCGACATGTAAGGCTTCCTCTCGTATTCAGAATCAGCCGAAATTATACCGCGCCGGGGCAGGCAAACCCTCGCGGAAGCAAAGCCTCCCAAGATTAAGAAAAAGCATCCGAGAAGTCTGCAGCCAGCATGCAGCGAAAGCCAAGGTTCCGGAATCGCACGCTATGGTGCTCCAAAACCGTACGCGATGGGCTTCGGGATTTCATACGGCAGGTTCCAGGACCGTGCACGGCAGGCGTCTAACCCCTCATCAAACAAACAGCCCTCCCCCGAAACGAGGAAGAGCTGTTGAAAAGTTGCACGTGCTCAACGGCAAGGAAGCACGCCGGGGCGAACCAGGCGCGCAATTTGAAACTAGGCGCTCCAGAGGTAGCCGACGCCGCGGACGGTCTCGAGATGCTGCGAAAGCTCGGGGCCGAGTTTGGCACGAACGCGACGAACGTGGACGTCGACGGTGCGGCTGCCACCGAAATAGTCGAAGCCCCACACGCGGCGAAGAAGAGCATCGCGGGAATAGGTGCGCCCCGGATGCGTTACCAGGAAGGCCAAAAGCGCGTACTCCAGGTAGGTGAAGTCCACGGGCTCGCCGCCGACGGTGACCTGATAGGTGGCCAAATTGATGGCCATCGAGTCCACCACGATGAAATCGCTTGCGGAGCTTTCATTGCCAGGCCACAGAAGCTGGCGGATGCGCAGCGAGCACTCCTCGGAGCTGGCGCCGTGCACAACGAAGTCGGAATTCAATTGCACGGGCAGACGGAAGTTGCCCAGATTCTCCTCAGGGACGATGACCAGAATGGAAGAGCCGCCGTCGTCCACCAAGGTCTGTTCGACCGTGGCGAGGGCAGAAGCCGCCTCGGCGCCGTTGGCCTCGTAAATAACCAGATCGTAAGAAGGATTCTCGCTGATGATCTTCTTGAACTGCAAAGAGGACCCAGCGGTCACGTCGACGTCCAAGCCGCTCAACACGGCTTGGAACTTGTGCGCGTTATCAAGGCTATCGGCGATGAATATGACGTTTTTGCGTTGCATTCCTACTTCCCTCCTAGATTACCGGCAGATAGTGCTCGCGTTCCCAAGAGGAAACATGCTGTTGGTATTCGTTCCATTCACGGCGCTTGGCCTCAACCAAGAAGCCATGGATATGCTCGCCCAGGACTTCCTTCATCAACTCGGAGGAAGCGAAAAGCTCGACGGCTTCGCCCAAGTTGTCGGGCAGAGCCGCGATCCCCTTCTCCTTAAGCTCCTGACGTGAAGCCTCGGCCAAGTCGGGATCGTCGATGGGGTCGGAAAGCTCAAGCTCGTCCTCGATGCCCTTCAAGCCCGCAGCAAGCATGACGGCGAAGGTGAGGTAAGGATTAGCGGACGGGTCGGGGTTGCGCAGCTCGACGCGGCAAGCTTCTTCCTTGTTGGGCTTGTAACCGGGGATGCGAATGAGGGTGTAGCGATTGTTGCGCGCCCAGCTAACCGAAACGGGTGCCTCGATGCCAGGCACCAAGCGCTTATAGGAGTTAACGCTGGGGTTGGTGATCAAACAGAATTCGCGCGCGTACTTAAGAAGACCGGCGATGTAGTGCTTGGCAAGCTTGGACAGGCGAAAACCTTGAGGATCCTCGGGGTCGAAGAACAGGTTGTTGCCGTCCTCGTCGAAGAGACTCTGATGAACATGCATGCCCGAGCCAGGCGCCGAAGAGAGCGGCTTGGGCATGAAGGAGGCGAACTGTCCATGCTGCAAGGCAACCTCTTTGACGACCATCTTATAAGTCATCACGTTGTCGGCCATGGTGAGCGCATCGGCGTAACGAAGGTCGATTTCCTGCTGAGAAGGACCGCCCTCGTGATGCGAGTACTCGACGGGGATGCCCATGTGCTCGAGCGTGAGGATGGTGTCGCGGCGAAGATCGCTTGCGGAATCGAGCGAGGTAAGGTCGAAGTAGCCGCCGCAATCGATGGGGATGGGCTCGCCGGTGGCCGGATCGGTGTCGAAGCCCGATGGTGTGCCCTCGGAGTTTCGGAAGTAATAGTACTCAAGCTCGGGGCCGACGTTCATGATGAAGCCCTTTTCGGCCGCGCGAGCGACCATGCGGCCGAGCACCGCGCGCGAATCGCCGTCGAAGACCTCGCCCTCGGGGGTGCGCACCGTGCAGAACATACGAGCAACAGCGTTCTTGTTGGGACGCCAGGGAAGAATCTGGAAAGTAGAGGCTTCGGGGAAGGCGACCATGTCGGACTCGGACTTGGACGAAAAGCCGCGAACGCTACCACCGTCGAACCCCATGCCCTCCTCGAAGGCGTGCTCCAACTCGCTTGGAATGACCGCGAACGATTTCATATGGCCAAGAACATCGCAGAACCAGAAACGAACGAAGTGAACGTCGCGGCTCTTGACGGTCTTTAAGACGAAATCCTGATCAGGGCTTGTAGCCATAGCGCTCCCCTTTGCAATGCGTCTGAAAAATTTCCTAAAGCATGATTATATAGCTACTTGTTTCATTCGTATTTCAGCGAATCTCGGGCAAAAACCCTTGTTCGACAAGAAATTCAGCAAGGGTACGCCCAAAAAGCGGCAAAGGAAGCGAGGGCAGAAGAACTATCGTCTGATGCGGTAATAGGCGTTTTGCCAATCCAGGGAATCGGACAGATACGGGTCGCCCGCAACGAAGTAGCGCGGCCAGCGATAGCGGAAATAGGCGCGCTCCTGCTCGAAACGCAGACGCTGCTCGTCGGTAACCAGGCGCTCCGGGTTGGTGGAGCGATGATCGTAAGCCTCAACCTGAGGGCACAAAACACAGCGATAACCGTGCTTGGCCGCCTGCAGGCAGAAGTCGGCATCGGCCAGGCCCATGCGGAAGCGCTCATCGAAGCCGCCAACCTTGTCGAAGGCCTCGCGCGAAACCATCATGCAGTTCATCGACACCGCGCTCACCTCGGAGGGGGCGGAGAGGCGATTAAGGTAGCCCGTGCGCGTGCGCGGCAAGCCGGCACACGCGAAGCCGGCGCCGCCATTGACCCCGATGATAGTGCCCGCATGAGCGATCGTGTCGTCAGGAAGAAGAACCTTGCCGCCGACGATACCGACACCGGGAACCAAGCATTCCAAAACCATGGTGGCCAAGGCATCGGCACTCACCAGCTCGGTAGCCGCATCGAGGAAAAGCAGATGCGTGCCCGTAGCGCGTTTGACCGCAGCATTGGCCAAGCTCGAGCGGGACAAAACGCCGTCATGGGCAACCACCTCGGTGTCGGGGTGAGCCTTCTTTATCTCGGCATGCAGCTTCGCGGCAGCGCGCTTGTCGGACGAAGAATCGGCGATGACCAGTTGGAAAGGCAGCATCTCCTCGGCCTTGAGCAGACGCTCGACGCCCAAACTCAAGCGCTCCAAGTTATCGGCACCGAACATCACGATGGAGATGCGCGGCGCGGGATTAGGCAGATGATAGGTGGCCGACATGCCGTAGGGTGTGGAAACCACCGTCGCCTGACGGCCCAAGCGACGCAAATGCTGGGCCAAGGCCTTGCGGCTCCCTCGGGTGGCGCTGGCTACGCGCTCCTCGTTGAGCGCCACAAGCGCCGTATCCGTAGCATCAACATCCTGCACGTGGTAGAGCACGTTGCTCACGCGGCAAAACACCGCGCCGAGCTCCCATGCTTTAAGCAAAAGGTCGTGCATGAAACCCTCGCTTGCGAAGCCACGCGCCTCGGCGACCGTCCTTATCACTTCGGATGAGAACAGGACGAAGGGCCCGACGTAAGGATAGGCGCGCAGGAAATCGGGCGCGCATACAGGCTTGAGCTCGGGTGCGTATAGGTTGCCCTGCGCATCAAGATGGTCATGATCGCAGTAGAGGACTATGGGGTCCTCGCCCAGGCTTGCGGCGACCGATGCCATCTGGTCGGGAATGCCCGCACCAGCGCGCTGGCCGCTCCAGCCGCTCGTCCAAAAATCCCCACGGGAGTCGATGGGCTCATTGATTTTGCGCACGAAGAAGAACAAGGCCTCGGGCGCAAGCACCACCGAAGGATGCAAAACCGCACGGTAAGATCCGCGTGCCTGCATCAGACCTGTGGCCATGCAAGTGGCGTCGTCGGTGTCTTCCGAGACGGCGATCCTCACCAGGCGCGGGTCGCCCGCCCATGCGCTCAGCAGGCCATCGTAGGAATACTCCTGCGGGCACCTGTCGACGATGACGACCTCGAACAAGTCGTAGCTCTGGCGCAAAAGCGCATCCAAGGCGATGAAGGCAGGCCTGCGATCGGCCGGCGCCAAGGGAACCACCAAAGAGATCAAGGGCTCGTAAGGCAACGAAGTTTGACGCTGCACCTCGAGCTCGGAGAGCGTGGCGCGGTGCTGGTAGTACCACAGCGGGTACTCCTCGTCGTAGGTGGCGTCGGCGAGTTGGCTTTCGGTACGATCGCGCAGGGGAACATAGGTTTCGTCGCAGAAGCGCGCGAAGCCGCCCTCGATGAACTCGGAGGCGTCGTAGACCTTAACGCAGAAATCCTTGTTGCCGCGTGGGACGCGCACCGAGAACTCGATGCGCAGACGCTCGTCGTCACCGATGCGCACAGCAGGCACCACTTCATCGACAAGCGGATAGACGGGAAGGTCGAAGCCATGCCCGCGATTGTCCAGGAAGTCGACCATCACATCGGCGTCGGGGACGTTGGGCATGTCCACGAGCATACGGACCACGATCTCGTCTCCGTCGTCCACTGCCGAGGTGAGGTAAACGTTCATGCGGCCGGCGGAGTACTCGTGCTCGATGTCGAGCATCTGGCTTACCAAGTCGTTGCGAACGAACTGGTTGAAGCGCGAACGCCAACCGACGCTGTTGAGCTCTACCGTCAAGTGACCGCGCGACACAGGCTTATCGCTTGCGCCGAACTCCTCGAAATCAAGGTCGACCTCGCGCAGGGCGAAATGCGGCATGACCACGATGAAGTTGGCCTGAGAGTGCCCGTCGGCCGGATGGAAGGGCAAGAGCAACGAGGGAATCTCTGAGCCGTCCTTCGCGTGGGCCTGAACACCCACCACAGCATCGTCGATCAGGCGATCGACCACCATCTGCAGATAAATCTTCCCATCACCCAAACAGGTGGATTCCAAACGCACGTTCATCGATTAATGCCTTAGCGCGTAGTAGGGGCTATCGGGGTCGAGATTGGGGTTGAAGAAGGGGTCGCCCTCGACGAAGAGCTCGGGCCACAGGTATTGCATCAGCGAAGCCTCGCGACGCATCTTGATCTGCTGCGACAGCGAAATCACATGAATGCGGGAAAGACCGCGGAAGTGCCCCAGCACCGCATAGGGCGTGAACACCGTGTACAAGCCAAGCTCGCGCACCTTCAAACAGAAGTCGATGCCGGCATAGGCCGTGGTGAGCTCGGTGGTGAAGCCGCCCACCTGATCGAAAACGCTGCGGGAAACCATCATGCAGTCCTCGGCCACAGCGGTGACGTTCTGCGCAACCACGGCGCGGTTCAAGTAGCCATGCCACGAACCGGGCATGAACCTGAACAGGGGCGTGGT
The DNA here is from genome assembly GCA_963591685.1 of Escherichia coli. Lineage (GTDB taxonomy): Bacteria > Actinomycetota > Coriobacteriia > Coriobacteriales > Eggerthellaceae > Anaerotardibacter. The sequence continues at coordinate 8,774 of CAVAUO010000026.1, read as the reverse complement.
GACGTTGCCGCCACCCACCGAGACGCCGGCGTGGTCGATCGTGCCGTCGGAGAAGAGGCGCTTAGGGCCGACGATGCCCGTTTGCTCGGACTGGAAGTAACCCAAAAGCGTCTCGATGAAATCGTCGCTCATGACGCGCGTGTCGTCGTTCAGGAACAAAAGGTATTCGCCTTGGGCATGAGCTGCCGCCAGGTTGTTGAGCGCGGCAAGGCTGCGCTCGGAGCTTGAGAGCACCGACAGGGAATCATAGCGCCCGGCAAGCGCGGCGATGGCCATATCGCTCGAATCGTCGCCATCGCTGCGATTGACGACGATGACCTCGAAGTTGCGGTAGGTCGTCTTGGTGTAGAGGGAGCGCAGGCACTGGGCAAGTTGATCGATATCGTTCTTGGCGATGATGACGATGGACACCAGAGGGCTGTCGGCCACCACATGGCGCACGCGGAAATGCAGAGGAATGCTCGTGGGCAGAACCTCGGCGGTGAAGCCCATTCGTTTGCAATGGTTCACGAGCACCTTGCGATGCGCCTCCTGCTCGATGTCGTCGAAGACCTCGGGGTCAAGAGCGCTCATCACCGCATAACGGCGATGGCACAGCACGCGAGGCACATGGGAAACAAGGCGGGCGTTCTCGGTAAGCCTAAGGATGAAATCGTAATGGACCGATCTCTCGGTAGCACCTTGAAGCTCGCCCACCTCATAGGCCAAGCTCGAGCGAACCGCGAAGAAATCCTGAATGTAGTTGCAGGAGCGCAGAAGCTCGGGCGAGAAGCCAGGCAAGAACACCGGGTCGAAATGAACGCCGTCGGCGTCGAAGGTGTCCAGGTCGGCATAAACCACGTCCACCTCAGGGGATTCGTTGATTGCACGCGCGAACTCAAATAGAGCATCGGGCGAAAGCGTACTTGCGACGTCCATCGAAACGACGAAATCGCCCTCGGATGCCGCCAAGCCTGCCTGGAAGGCGCTGATGCGCGTGCTGCCCTCGGGGACGTCCAGCACGAAGATGCGCTCGTCTTTAAAAGCCGACACCAGATCGTCCAGCTCGGTATGCAAGCTGTCGGCATTAACCAGAATAAGCTCCCAGTTTGCGTAGCTTTGGATAACGAAAGAGGACACCAGGTCGTGCACATAGTGGGTTTCGGTGTTGGTGGCGTTGACGATGACGCTGAAGCTCGGGGTTTCCTCGAAATGGCACGACACCTGCTCCAAAAGCGTAGGCAAGTCGGCACGATGGCTGGCGAACCACTCGTCGTAGCCTGGGTCTTCGTCTGCCGACATGGTGACCAGCGCGGTCTCGCGCATCAGGCGATAGAGGCTCTTGGGGCTCAAAACCGCAAAACCAGGCGCCACGTTGCCCACCGTATCGGTTGCGCACAGGCACAGCCTGGGCTCGGCGCGGTCGATTTCAAAACTCACGACCATATGACGACGATCGTACTCGCCGAAATCGGGGGCGCGAGTGATGGAATCCTCGATGACCTTGGCCTCGAAGGGCAGGGACTGCCCGCGATCGCCAAGGAAGTCATATTCGATAGAACTTTGCTCGTGATAGGGCATCTCGACCTGGGCTGAAACGAGAACGCTTTTCTCCAACTCGACAGCACGCACGAACTCGATTTGGATGCGATCGTGGACGAAACGCCCGTCAAGGCTACGGATGGACTCAAGGTTGGCATGGTTGGTGCGCTGGCCCACGAAGGACAACAGCCCGAAGGAAGCCTGGTCGATCGTCTTCGTGCATACATCGACCGCCGAGCCCGACGAATCGATGGCGCGGAACTCAAGCACCCAACGACGCACCCTCATCCAGGGAAGGACGATGACGAACAGGCGAATGCCCGCGGTGTTCTTGGTGTGGGCAAGCACCATGCCGCTTTCATCGTTGGCAAGCGAGCCGTCGCGCAAAACGGCCTCGACCTCGAAGGGGTCGCTCGGGTTGCAGAAGGGGAAGGAATCGGAAGGGATGCGGACGCCTTCCTCGGTGGAAGCGGCCAGAACGACCGGCAGATGCTCATCGTAACCGGCGATCTCGGTCAGGATATAGGCTTTGTCGCCATGACGGCGCATAAGCTTGAACTGGACTTCCATCCATTCCCCTTCCCTATCAGAAAAGTTAACAGATGCTCATTATCCGCCCATTGGGCGCGCGCGCAGGATGAAAACCCAAAAGCACTCGAAAACATACAAAAGAATGACACGGGAAAGGAAAATCGACGGCCCCGAAGACTTAAGGGAAACGCAAAAAGAGCCCGGGGGGACCCGAGCTCGAAGATTCGATGGTGCCCCGTACGAGAGTCGAACTCGTCTCTGCACCTTGAAAGGGTGCCGTCCTAGCCGATAGACGAACGGGACAAAGGCTGCTTAGCAGCTTGATGATTATTACAAAGGCTTAGAGATTTTGCAAGAAGAATTTTGCCTCGTGCTCGTCCATCACCTTAAGGCCTTTTTCGCGCATCATCCCCGCTGCGAGCCCATCCCCTTCAACCAAGGTCCCCGTGAAAGACCCGTCGTAAATCTTGCCCGTGCCGCACGAGGGGCTCTTGGCCTTCAGAATGGCGCAGGCGCAGCCCGCCCCAAGGGCTTTCTCGGTTGCCGCACGCGAGCCGGCCAAGAAAGCCTGCGTGTTGTCGGCGCCCTCGGAATCGACGACGCGAAGCTCAGGCGCCGCGGTCTGGATCTCGTTGGCGGGGTGCGGGATCGCAAGCCCACCCATAACCTCAGGACACACGCGCACGACCTCATGACCGGAAAGAAGGGCGCGCAACTCGTCATCCCCTTTGGAGCGCCCGTCGTAGCGACAGGGCACCCCGAGCAAACATGCGCTCACCGCTATCTTCATGCAAACCTTCTTTCACGCTCGTGCGGCGGACTTTGCAACAAGGCATCACCGAGGCTTGCCATGCACCGGCTTATTCCCAGGCGCGCGTCCCACCTGACCGCAGCCGACTAAAACTCAAGGCCGTCGGACTCCATGCCGCCGAGCATCTTGGATTCGTTTACTTACTTGGTCCCCTAGTTTAGCTTACGAAAGCCCGCTGCCCTTATCCCCTGTCCGGGCAAACCGAAATCACCCAGCGTGCAAGCACTCCCCCGCAGGCCCTAGCCGAAGTTGCCGGAAACGTAGCGCTCGGTACGCTCGTCTGCCGGATTCCCAAAGATCTGCTCGGTCGAGCCGTACTCCACCAAGTCGCCCATCAGGAAGAAGGCGCAGCGGTCGGCGATGCGTTGCGCTTGCTGCATGTTGTGGGTAACCATAACGACGGTGTACTTCTTCGCCAACTCGCGCGAAAGCTCCTCGATCTTACCCGTGGAGATGGGGTCGAGGGCCGAGGTGGACTCATCCATCAAGAGCACATCGGGCTCCACGGCCAAAGCGCGCGCAATGCAAAGGCGCTGCTGCTGGCCGCCGGACAAGCCCAAGGCAGAGCTTTTCAGGCGATCCTTGACCTCATCCCAGATGGCGGCGCCGCGCAAGGAGTTCTCGACGATTTCGTCAAGGCTGGCGCGATCGTGGATGCCATGCGTGCGCGGTCCGTAAGCGATGTTGTCGTAGATGCTCATTGGGAAGGGATTTGCTTTCTGGAACACCATGCCGATCTGCCTGCGCAACCAGGTGACATCGATATCGTCGTCGAAAATGTTCTTGCTGTAGTACTTGATCTCGCCCGTGATCTTGACAGAGGGCACCAGATCCTGCATGCGGTTGAGCGTCTTCAAGAAAGTGGACTTGCCGCAGCCGGAAGGCCCGATAAGAGCCGTGATGCGATTGCGCGGGATTTTCATGCTGATGTCGTGCAGGGCATGGTTGTCGCCGTACCAAAGGTTGAGCTTGCATGCCTCGAGGATCGAGGGCTGGGTTCGGTCCAAAACCGGTTCGGTCATAAAAGTTAACTCCTTTATAAATTGAGTGAAAAGCTTGCTAGAGCTTCGCCGTCTGCGCACAGCCTGGCCGCAAGGGCGGCTACGCGAAAGCGGGACATGCAGAAGGAAAACTCAAATAGCAAGATCGCAAAAGCACAGCGCCCTTTAATCCTTCTTCAACCTGTTGCCGACGAACTTCGCCAAGAAGTTGATGCAGAACGCCAGGCACAAAAGGACGAAGGCGATCGCGAAGGCGACGTCTATCTCGCCGCGCTCGGAGGCATACACGTAAAGCGCGACGGTCAGGGTGGCCGACGACGAGGTGAGCGAGGAGATGAAATCGTTCAGCACCAAACCGAAGCCTGCGGTAAACAGCAGGGCCGCCGATTCCTCGATCACGCGGCCGATGGCCAGAATGCAGCCCGACAAGATGCCGTTGATGGAACTGGGCAGCACAACCGTGCGGATGGTGCGCCACTTCCCTGCGCCGAGCGCTTGAGCGCCCTCGCGGTACGCATCCGGCACCGAACGCAGCGCCTCCTGCGTGGTGCGCATGATGGTGGGAATGGTGACCATGACCAAGGTAAGACCGCCGGCGAGGATGCCCTGCTTCAGCCCAAGGAACTGAACGAACATCAGCATGCCCACCAGGCCGAAGACGATGGACGGGATGCCCGCCAGGGTCTCGGTGGCGAGCTCGATCACAGCGACAAGCTTACGGTTGGTGGCGTACTCGGTCAGGTAAACCGCGGCGCCCACGCCCAGGGGCAAAACGATGCACATGGCGACGACGATCAAGTACAGCGTGTTCAATATATTGGGCAAGATGCCGATGGTCCCCGCGCGGTAGCTCGTCTGCGTGCTCAGCAGATCCCAGGTGATGCACGGAATGCCGCGATAAGCGATGTAGCCGATAATCAATAGCAAGAGGAGCGCCGTGGTAAGACCCGCGCCCCACACCAAAACCTTGGCGCCTGCGTTCCAGAGCTTGCGCTTGGCGGAGATTTTCTCGCCTTGCGGAACGGGCGTATTGGCAGCATCGACGACGGGCACCGCGATGGGCATCCCCTTTGCCGGAACACCTAAACTTGCGCTGGGCATCCTTGTTGCAACGGACATCTTCGCTGCGGAGCCAGCCGCACCGCCAGGCCAGGCCCCCTTGAGGTTCGAACTTTGCATGGTCTAGCCCCTCCTTTTCACGAACACATTAAGAAACACGTTGATCATCAGGATGAACAGGAACAGAACCAAGCCGATGGAGAACAAAGCCTCGCGCTGCAGCGAACCTGCTGCCGCATACGACATCTCGGAGGCGATAGCGGTGGTCATGAAGCGCACCGGATCCAAGAGGCCGGGCATGTTGGCAACGTTGCCGGAAACCATGATGATCGCCATAGCCTCGCCGATTGCGCGACCCACGCCCAAGACAATGGCGGCGGCGATGCCGTTCTTGGCGGCGGGAAGGCTTACGCGGAAGAAGGTTTCCATGTCAGTTGCGCCTAAGGCAAGCGAGGCCTCCTCGTACTCCGAGGGAACGGCCGCAAGAGCCGTCTCGGACACGTTGATGATCGAAGGCAGAACCATGATGGTCAAAACGACGATGGCCGCCGCCAGGGTGGCTCCGCTCGTAAGATTGAAGAGCACCTGGATGGCTGGCACCAAGACGATCATGCCCACCAGGCCGTAAACCACCGAGGGGATGCCTGCCAGCAGCTGAACTGCCGAGCGTACCACGGCCGCCATCTTAGGAGGGGCGACCTTCGCCAAGAAGATCGAGGTCAAAACTCCCAGCGGGATACCCAGCAAAACCGCGCCGGCGGTGCCGTAGATGCTTGTCAGGATGAAGGGCAGGATGCCGTAGGAAGGATCGGTTGAATTGGTGGGAGCCCAGGTTTCACCGAGCAGGAAGTCGACCAAACCGATCTTCTGAATTGCGGGGATGCCCGAAACAACCAGGTAAACCGAGATGCAAAGGACAAAACCCACCGAGATGAGCCCGCATAAAGAGAACAGCGCTTTCACGCTGTTCTCCAATGCGGCTCTTTTGTTGATTCGAGCCAAGGTTATCTCCGCCTACTTGGTTACGGGCACGCAGCCAGCCTCGGTGATAAGGTCGGCGGCGTCGGCGGAAGTCGCGTAATCGAAGAATGCCTGTGCAGCCTCGGAGAGCTCAGTGCCATCCTTGGTTACCAGGTTGAAAGGACGCTGAATCTTGTAGGTGCCGTCGGAGATGGTGTCCTCGGAGATGGTAACGCCCTCGACCTTCAGGATCTTGATACCCTTCTGGTCTTTAACGGAAGCGTAGGAAGCATATCCGATAGCGTTCTTGGAGTTCTGGACAGCCTGGATCACAGCACCGGTGGAAGTGAGCTCCTGGGAAAGCTTGCAAGCGTCCTCGGTGCCGGTGATGGACTCAAAGCCGTCGCGGGTGCCGGAACCTGCCTCGCGGCCGATGACGGCGATGTCGGCGTTGCTGCCGCCAAGCTTGCTGAAGTTCTTAACCTTGCCGGTAAAGATGCTGGCGATCTGCTTGATGGTAAGGTCGTCAAGATCGTTCTTCTCGTTGACGATGATCGCGATGCCATCCTTGGCGATGGTAGTTGCGGTGAGGCCAGTCTCCTCGCTCTTCAGGTCGCGAGAAGCCAAGCCGATGTCTGCGGTACCGTTGCCAACGGACTCGATACCCGTGCCGGAGCCGGTTGCGTCATAGGTGACGGTGACGCCGGAGTTGTCGCTCATGAACTGCTCGGACAAGGAACCGATGACTTCTTCCATGGAAGTGGAGCCGTTGGTGGCAACCGTGCCGGAGAGAGATTTGGAGTCGCTGCTGGAGCTGCCGGAGCTGCTGCTGGACGTACCGCTGCAACCTGCCAAGGCGAATGCGCCCATAAGGGCCAAGGCGAACGCTGCCGCTAGAACACTTTTTGCTCGCATGAATTTCCTTTCTTCGTACATCTGGCTGCTCGCTTGCAGCCGGCGCGCTCATGCTTCTTGCGCGCAAACCCATTTAACGAAAGGAAAGAGAGGCGCTCGTAACGCCTTGGTCAAGATGCGGCAAAGCAATGCAGCCGATTTATCAAGACTTCGTCAAGGAGGTAAGCGGGAAGAAAAGTTGCCACGGAGACACGTATTTCAAGCAATAACCTCGAAACTGGAAAGTCACGGCATGAAAAAAGCAGGCCAGCACGTTATCGTACTGGCCTGCTAGAACATTTGGTGGAGCATAGGGGGATCGAACCCCTGACCTCATGGCTGCCAGCCATGCGCTCTCCCAGCTGAGCTAATGCCCCAAAAGCAGGATTTATAATACCTGACTCACAAAAACCGTCAAGCAGTTTTTTCGGTTTTTTGAAAATTCCAGTTAAGGCAAAGCCCACGAAGAGACTTACGCCATCTGAACGGGAGTGCCCTGGCCCTCGATCTTGCGAGAAGCGTAGAAGGTGACGCCGCCAAAGACCTCGGCAATCGAATGATCATGATCGGTACCAGGAATGAAAGGATCGTTGACGAACTCGGTCACCGTGGGCAGCAACTGGCTGCAGTCGACGAAATGACCCTTTTCGTTGAGCTGATTGGTGTCCTGCGCGCGCCAGTAAATGTCGTTTGCGTCGGTGAGGTAGTAGGTGTTCTCGCCATAAGACATGAAAGCGGAATGCTCGGTGCGCAGATGCTCTACCAGCTGATCGAGATTTTCGAACTCCAAAGGCTCGGTGGACATCCTTCCCATAAAGGGCTCCCTTCGTACGTGGACTCAAGAAAACGCCGCTCGCAGCGGCCGTGCGGTACCTTGCGCACCATAGTAACAGTATTTGCCGGCAGAGCTTGTTTCACCAACAACGTTTGCGCCGTTAATTTTTCCTGCTGGGATCAAGGCGCGTCGATCGCAGGATATCGCGCGGGTGAAGCGCGAAATCAGTGGTGATGGCGTACAAATGCATGCCTTTGTTAGCCATGTCAACGGGAACCTGGTCGTAATCGGCCAAGCTCTCGCAAGGAAGCTCGTCGATCGGCGAGGGTTTTGAAGCATCAGACGAATCGGCAGGACCGGCTGCTTTAGAGGCGTCGGCCTCGGTACCGCCCGAGGCGCAAGAGGAAGTCGAAATCGGCGCAGCAACGCTCGCAGTCTGCCTTTCAAACAGCTCGGCAAGCTCGCGGATCTCGACCTTTTCCACAGGAGCATCGGGGCTTAAAAGCTCCAACATCTCGCCTTCACGGAAACGATTGCGGCAACGCACGATAACGCGATAACGCCGATCTTCCAGCGCTTCGCAGGCACGAACCTCGCCCACCCAATCGTTGAGCTGCACGTAGGTGTCGGCGTCATCGGTTTGCTCGGCATCACCGAAGTAGAAGCCAGTGGAGTAAGGGCGATGGCTGATCTTCTCGAGCTCGGAGGCCCAGCACTCGGCCGGATCGCCATCAAGAACATGACGATACGCGTTGACAACGGTCGCCACATAGAAGGCCTTCTTCACGCGGCCTTCGATCTTGATGGAATCGACGCCCGCGGCAGCAAGCGCATCCAGATGCGCCAGCATGTTAAGGTCCTTCGAGTTCATGATGTAGGTGCCCTGCGCGTCCTCCTCGATGGCAAAACGCTCGTCGGGGCGCGATTCTTCCACCAACTCGTAGCGCCAACGGCAGGGCTGCACGCAATTGCCCTGGTTGGCAGCGCGCCCCACCAAGTGATCGCTGATAAGGCAGCGTCCCGAAATCGCCATGCACATGGCGCCGTGAACGAAAACCTCGAGCTGCATATCGTCGGGCAATTCGCGCTTGAGTGCGGCAATTTCATCCAAAGACATCTCACGCGCGCAAACCACCCTGCGGGCACCAAGCTGGTACCACGCCAGAGCGGCGGCAGCGTTGCTGATGGACGCCTGAGTGGAAACGTGGATCTCGAGCTCGGG
>CAVAUO010000025.1:0-16241 GCA_963591685.1 Escherichia coli | reverse complement strand
CCCTCTGATGTCCCTGAATTATGTGGGCACGGGCGGTGCTCTGGTCCTTTTCGTCGCGGACGATCCCGGCCCCATCAGCTCGCAGACCGAGCAGGACACGCGCCGCTTCGCCTCGTTCGCGAAAGTTCCGGTGCTCGATCCGGCAACGCCTGACCAAGGCTACGAGATGATGCGCGCCGCCTTCGATTTGTCGGAGCGTTATCACACGCCGGTGATCGTGCGCCCGACCACGCGTATTTGCCATGCGTCCACCTTCTTCGAGGTGCCCGATAGCTTCGAGGCGCGTGAGCCCGAAGGCTTTGAGAAAGATGACAAATGGGTTATTTTCCCTCGTCGCGCTAAGCTGGGGCATGCTCAGATCAACCAGCGTTTGGACCTTATCGCAAAGGATTATTGCGAAGACGAAACGCTTTCCGCTTTCAATCAGCGAAGCCTGGGTGGCCTGGCCGCCGCCTCTACTGCCGAGCTTGAGGAACAAGGAGTTGCCGCTCCCTTTGCCGAGCTTTATGCCACGCCGCGCGTGGGCATCGTTGCCGGAGGCATTTCGGCATCGTATGTGCAGGAGGCCTTAGCCCTGCTTGAGCAGAAGGCCAAAGATGCCGGCCTTTGCCTGCCCGCTTACAAGTTTTTGCAGGTGGGAACCCCATATCCCTTCCCTGAAGAACTGGTGGCCGACTGGGCTCAGGGCTTGGGCGCGGTTATCGTGCTTGAGGAGCTTGATCATGTGCTCGAGGACGAGATGCTCAAGCTTGCGGGCAAGTTCCGCCTGCCCTACGACGTGTTCGGCAAGCTCGACGGCGCCACGCGCAGCCGCTGTGAAAACGACACGACTGACATCCTGCAGCGCCTGGCGCTGTTCTTTGACCTTCATCTGCGCGCCGGCGTGAGTTTGGTGCCATGGTGCGACCCCGAGGAGGGCGAGTTCCATGTCAGCTTCACCGAGGCGGTGCAGAAGGGTGCGGCGCAGGCTGAGTGGCTGCGTTTCGAGGGAATCGACCCGAACGACAAGCTTGCCGACTCCAAGCTCGAGCTCACAAGCGCGGGTGCCGAGGTTTTGGGCAAGCTCGATGCCGAGCATCGTGCGCAGGACCTGGCTAAAGACCAGTTGTATTCGTTGGTTGTCGCCAGCCTTGATCCCGAGCGCAACGCTGCTCAGGCGGAAGCGCTCAACCCGCTTTTGGCCGTGCGTCCGCCGATTTTGTGCGCGGGCTGCCCCCATCGTGGCGCCTTCTACGCCGTCAAGCGTGCGGCGGGCAAACGCTCCAACGTGCGTATGTGCGGCGATATCGGCTGCTATACCCTGGGCAACGCTCAGCCGCTCGACGCCGTGGACACCTGCCTGTGCATGGGCGCGGGCATCACTCAGGCGCAGGGCTTCGCAACGGTCGAACCTGGATGCAAGGCTGTCGCTTTCGTGGGCGATTCAACCTTCTTCGCCAGCGGCATGACGGGTGTGGCTAACGCGGTGTACAACCAGCACGACATCACCATCTGCGTTCTTGATAACGCAACCACCGCCATGACGGGCTCCCAGCCTCATCCTGGAACGGGAAATACCCTGATGGGTCCCAAAACCAAGCCCATCAGTATCGAGGCTGTCCTTCGTGCGCTGGGCGTCGAGTGCGTGCTGCGCGCCAATCCGCTTTACTTGGACGAATCCATCGCGGTGGCAAAAGAAGCCATCGATTTCGAGGGTCCCGCGGCTATCATCTTCCAAAGCCCGTGCACCTCATTGGTGAAGCCCGATGCTCCGGTTGAGCTTGACCGCGAGCTGTGCACCGGTTGCAAGATTTGCTGCAGCGCTATTGGATGCCCGGCTTTGAGCTGGGATTACGAGCAGGAAATTCCGCGCATCGACAAGAGCCTGTGCGTTGGCTGCGGGCTTTGCACCGACTTGTGCCGTTCGCGCGCGCTAAGCGTTACGGGGCGCGTCGAGCATGCGGACGAGCCGCGATTCGCGCGGCCGCTTCCTTACGAAAACGGCGTCTACGGCATCGAGCCCGAGCGCCGCGAGAGCACGCCTGCAGGCGCACCGAAGGAGGGGACCTGCCATGATTAACATCTCCATCGCGGGCATCGGCGGTCAGGGCTCGGTCCTGGCGGCGCGCATCTTAGCCGAGGCGGCCCTTGCCAAGGGATGGCAGGTGCGCACTTGCGAGACCACCGGCATGGCGCAGCGCGGCGGCGATGTGACAAGCCACGTGCGCATGGGTAACTTGGGCGAAGTGGTTTCGTCCCCCTTGCCCGCAAAGGCCTCGGTTGATGTGCTTATCGCGCTTGAACCGGGGGAAGGCGCCCGTAACCTTGGTTTACTGCGCAAGGGCGGTCTGCTTATCACGGCGACCACCGGTCAGCCCCCCGCAACGGCCGACTTGAAGGCCAAGCCCTACGATGCCGCTGCCGTGATCGAAGAGCTTAAGAATCAGGGCATCGACCTTTTGATCGTCGACGACGTTGAGCTTTGCGGAAAGCTCGGCTCCCGAAAGGCCTTGAATATCATCATGTTGGCGGTCACTCTGGCCGCGGTTAACGAGCCAGGGCTCTATACTGGGAATGCTTTGTCTGGCGAACTTGGCATCGATGAAATGCGCAAGGCCGTGCAAGCATGTGTCAAGCCTCGCTTCGTCGACATGAACATGCAGGCGATCGATCTTGCCCAGACCTTCGTCGCAGGTCTGTCGCGTTAACTTGGCAACCCTGCGACTTAAGCGCTAAGCGAATTTTCGCTGCAAGGAGAGTGAATATATGGAACTGACCCAGGAACAGCAGTTCGAAGTTATTTTGAAGCAGCTCAAGGACATCAAGAGCCGCAGCCCGTTTTATGCGAAGAAGTTCGCCGACATCGATCTTGACGCGATCAAGACTCTCGACGACTTCCGCAAGCTTCCCTTCACCGACAAGGGCGATCTGCGTCAGGCTTACCCTTTGGGAATCGCCGCCGTGCCGCAGAAGGACATCGTCCGCATTCATTCCTCGTCGGGCACCACGGGCACGCCCGTCATCATTCCTTACACCCAGAAGGACGTTGACGATTGGGCCATCCAGTTTGCCCGCTGCTACGAATTCGCCGGGATCACCCCTGAAGATCGTATCCAGATCACCCCGGGCTACGGCTTGTGGACCGCGGGCATTGGCTTTCAGCTGGGCTGCGAACGCTTGGGCGCCATGGCCATCCCCATGGGCCCCGGCAACACCAAAAAGCAGCTCAAGATGATGGAGGACCTGCAGTCCACCGTTCTGTGCGCCACTAGCTCGTATGCGTTGCTGCTTGCCGAGGAGATCGAGAAGCAGGGCATTCGCGACAAGCTCGCTCTGAAGAAGGGCGTCATCGGCTCCGAGCGTTGGGGCGAGAAGATGCGTCGCCGCATTTCCGAGGAGCTCAACGTCGAGCTGTACGACATTTACGGCCTGACCGAGGTCTACGGCCCCGGCATCGGCATCAACTGCAAGGCCGACAGCGCTATGCACATCTGGTCCGACTTCGTCTTCTTGGAGATCGTTGATCCCAAGACCGGCGAGCCTGTGCCTGACGGCGAGCCCGGTGAGATCGTTATCACCACCCTGCAGAAAGAGGGTGCGCCGCTTATCCGCTTCCGCACCCACGATCTTTCGCGCATCGTTCCCGGCGAGTGCGACTGCGGCTCCAAACATCCTCGCATCGACATCATCACGGGCCGTACCGACGACATGGTCAAGGTCAAGGGCGTCAACATGTTCCCCGCGCAGATCGAGGAGATTATCGCCTTCACCGACGGCGCATCGTCCGAGTACCAGGTCATGATCGACCACGTCGATGGCAAGGACATTATGACGGTGTTCTTTGAGACCGAGGCGATCGGCGAGGCCTGTACGGCTATCGAGGAGAACATGAAACTCCTGTTCAAGGGCAAGTTGGGCATGACTCCCAATCCCAAGGGCGTGCCGGTGGGTTATCTGCCTCGTTCCGAGAAGAAGACCAAGCGAATCTTCGACAACCGCTACTAGTTTTGTTTGGGCGGGCGTCTGCTTGAGCGGGCGTCCGCTTGGTTTTTGCCGCTGGTTCGTTTTGGTGTTTGCTTAAGCGAGCGCTTGCGGCTTGCAACCTGCAGTTTTTACGTGCGCGACGGTTAGCGCCGTTTTTTTGAAAGAAGGATGATTATGGGTTTCACAATGGGGACGGTCGCGCCTGGCGGCTTGGCCAACACCGGCGACACGCTGTTGCCGTTCATCGTCGGTTTCGTGGTGCTCGCGCTTGCCGCGGCGGTCGTTTTCGGCGTCTTCGCCTACAGGCGCAAGAAGAAGGATGCTGAGATGCCTTTGGGCAAGCACGGCCGCAGGTAGCGCCCTACCAAAGCGGACACTTGAGCTTGATGTAGGTTAGTTTGAGCCGAGCGTCCCTTGCTAGATTTGGGTACGCTGGGCATGTTTGTCGCTCTTTCCTGGTTGATGCCGTGCAAGCATTTGGCGAATCTGCAGATGAAATAGATTTCAATCGAAGGGCTGCTCTTGATGAGCAGCCCTTTTGCTGTGTTGGCGTGGTATCGTTTCATTACATGATGAGTCGCGGTTTAGTGCTCGTAAAGGGGGAGCGACGAGCTGCGCGTTAGATAGGGGGGCATCATGAGCTGGAGCGAAGTTCCGGTTTCGGCCGAAAAGCAGAAGAATTGGCAAGCCGAATATGCGGTTAAGACTATCTCGATGGACGAGTTGTTCTCCCGCTACATCACGGGCGGCAATCGAATCTACTGCGGTGGTTTGCATGTGCCAACCACCGTCGTGAACGAGATTTTGGCACGTGTTAAGGCGGGGCTTTTGTCGGGCATCGACATTTGGGCCAACTGGATGAATGGCTCGGTCGATTTCGCTCAGTTGGGTGAGGTTTCGCCCGAGGTATTTCGCTATCACACCTATTTTGCCGGCCCCAACGAGCGCGCGGGCTTTGCCTCGTGCGTGTCGCATGTGCCCGTTCATTTCAGCGATGTTTGGAGCATGCTCGCAGCCCAGGATCTTGATTACGCCATCGTGCAGATGACGCCTCCTGATGCGCGCGGATATTGCAACATTGGCCCTTTGGGTTTCGTGCCGGGTGGCGTGCGTAGCGCCAAGCGAATCATCGCCAACATCAATCCCAACTTGCCGCGCGTTTTCGGCGATACCCACGACTACCACGTCTCGCAAATCGACGCCTTCCTTGAGCAGCCTGAGGAGCTGGACATTGCTCCCGCCATCGAGCCGACCCCCGAGGAGTTGAAAGTTGCCGAGCTGGTGGTTGAGCGCGTGAACGACGGCGACACCATTCAGCTTGGCATCGGTGGCATCTCCGAGGCTATCGGCGAGGGCCTGCAATGCAAGAAGCATTTGGGTTGCCATACCGAGATGTATTCCGATGTGTTCGTTGCCCTTCAGCAGACAGGCGTCATAGACAACTCGCGCAAGTCCTTTATGCCTGGCGTCTCGGTTGGCGGTTATTCGACGGGCAGCAAGCGTCTGTACGACTTCATCAACGAGAACCCCGAGGTCAGGTTCTGCAGCTATAACACGGTGTGTGACCCTGCGACCATCGCGAAGAACGATAACCTGGTAAGTATCAACACGGCTGTGTCGATCGACCTTACCGGCCAGGTGTGCGCCGAATCCATCGGGTCGCGCCAGTACAGTGCAAGCGGTGGCCAGTGCGATTTCGTTCGCGGCGTGAAGCACTCCAAGGGAGGCCGCGGGTTCATCGCGGTGACAAGCGTTGCCCACACCAAGAAGGGTCCCGTTTCCAAGATCGCACCGATTCTTGCTCCGGGAAGCGCGGTGACCTCTTTGCGCAACGACCTGCAATACGTTGCCACCGAGTACGGCATCGCTGATTTGCGTTGGGCCGACCTGGAAACGCGCGCAAAGCGCTTGATTTCTATCGCGCATCCCGATTTCCGAGACGAGCTTGCCCACGAGGCCAAGAAGCGCGGCTTGATAATTTAGCTCATGTTCGCAACGTGTGGTTTGGACTTCCTTTTGTTCGTCCGTCGTGCCGGGCGTAGGGGTTTTGCGCCGATCCTGTACCTTCGCGTGCGCGTGCCGTGGTTTGCTATACTTGCGGGCAATTGAAAAGACAGTTCGAAAGCCTCCTGTCGTTAAACAAAACTAGGTATGGGCAAGCTTGCGCGTGGTGCGTGCGGGTTTGTTTCGTTAGCCCTAAGTGCGGTTGCGTGCCGACTTGCGGCGGGCGAGCTGTTCATACAGGGTAGGGGGCCGTTTTAAGCGAAAGGACCCCCCCGCATGTACGGTCTTAAAACCGAAAGCAGCTTCGACGCCGCCCATTTCCTTACCGATTACGATGGCAAATGCGAGAACCTTCATGGCCATCGCTGGCGTGTTGTTGCCTACCTTTCCACCGAGGCTTTGCAAACCGAAGGCCAGATGAAGGACATGGTCATCGATTTCGGCGACTTCAAGAAGGCGCTGCGCGATCTGACCGAGGCCTTCGATCATTCCTTCGTCGTCGAGGAAGGCTCCTTGATGGCGAAGACCATTGCTTGCCTTGAGGAAGAGGAGTTTTCCTTATCGGTGGTGCCTTTCCGCACGACTGCCGAGAACTTCGCTCGCTATTTCGCCGAGAAGCTTACCGAGCAGGGCTTGCCGGTGAGCCAAGTTGAGGTGTACGAAACCCCTAACAATTGCGCGATTTACACCGTGGAGCGCTAAGCATGCCAAGCTGCGACAGTGCATCGGCGAACGCTGGCGGTTTAGGGGGAGGCGGAACCTTTCCCGTCGCCGAGCGCTTCGTTAGCATCAACGGCGAGGGCTTGCACGCGGGACGCTTCAGCACCTTCATTCGTTTTGTCGGCTGTAATTTGGCCTGCTCTTATTGCGACACCCGATGGGCGTGCGATGCATCGTGTCCGGCCGAGGACATGACCTCGGAAGACATCCTTCGTTTCGTTGAAGAGGCGGGAACCCCGTGTGCCACGCTTACGGGTGGCGAGCCATGCCTGCAACCGCATTTGCCCGAGCTGGTGGAGCTATTGGTTCGCAACACCGATTGCTTTATTGAAATTGAGACGAACGGCTCGGTTGACCTGGGCAGTCTTGCGGAGCTTCGCCGTGGGCTCGAAGCTGAAGCTGAGGGCTTTTCTTTGGGGTCTACTTTGGTTTCAGGGAAAACTTTGGATGAAGTTTCGGGCGAAACTGGTGATGGTGGACTTGCCGGTACTTTGGGCTGCGGCAGGATCGGCTTCACCGTTGATTGCAAATCCCCCAGCTCGGGGATGGCATCCAGGATGCTTGCTCAGAATTATGCCTTGTTGGGCGCTGATGACTGCGTCAAGTTCGTTGTGGGCAGCCGCGAGGATATGGAGGCCGCGAAGCGGGTTATCGCCGAAAACGAACTGTTAGAGCTCTGCCCAGTGCTTTTCAGTCCGGTGGCAGGAAACATCGAGCCCGCCGAGATCGTTTCTTTCTTACAGGAAAACGGCCTGTTAAAGGCCAGAATGCAAGTTCAACTTCACAAGATTATCTGGCCCAAGATTGAAAGGGGCGTCTAGCCTATGAGTTCGGAGGAAAACCAGATGAGCGGTGAGCGCATTGAGGAGGTTGGTCCCGAAGGAGTGGCGGCCGCCGAAGCGGCGCCTGCAAAAGCCATGGTCCTGTGCAGTGGTGGTGTGGACTCCACTACGCTTCTTGCCATGGCCTGCAACAAGTATGGTTCCGAGAACGTGCATGCCTTGAGCATCAGCTACGGCCAAAAGCATAATCGCGAGATTGAAAGCGCCGAGGCGGTAGCAAAATATTATGGCGTTGAACAGCGTTTTCTCGATTTGTCCGCAATCTTTGCCGACAGCAATTGTTCTCTGCTCGTTCAATCCACCGAGGATATTCCGCAGGAAAGCTACGCCGAGCAGCTGGAAGAATCCGATGGTTCCCCGGTGAGCACCTACGTTCCTTTCCGCAACGGCTTGTTCCTTTCGTCGGCGGCAAGCATGGCTCTAAGTCTTGGTTGCAGCATTCTTTACTATGGTGCGCACCACGATGATTGGGCTGGGAATGCCTACCCCGACTGCTCACAGGAGTTTGTCGATGCGATGGCCGCGGCTATTTCGCAAGGGACAGGCGGTGAGCTTAGTTTGGAAGCGCCGTTTGTTCAATGGTCCAAGGCGGACATTGTGCGCGAGGGCCTACGTTTGGGCGTGCCTTACGAACTAACTTGGAGCTGCTACGAGGGAGGCGAAAAACCTTGCGGCGTGTGCGGTACTTGCATCGACCGTCAGCGCGCCTTCGAGCTTAACGGAACAACCGACCCGCTACTTTCCTAAGGAAGAAACCATGACTACTGAAACTCGTGCCGACGAAGGCCTGCGGCTGCTGGGAAACCAGAACGTCAGCTATCCCACCGATTACGATCCCAGTGTGCTGGAGACTTTTGAGAACAAGCACCCCGGCAATGACTACTTCGTGAAGTTCAATTGCCCGGAGTTCACCAGTTTGTGCCCCATCACGGGTCAGCCCGATTTTGCCACCATCTATATTTCCTATGTGCCCGATATTCGTATGGTGGAATCTAAGAGCCTGAAGCTGTATTTGTTCAGTTTCCGCAACCACGGTGATTTCCACGAGGATTGCGTCAATAAAATCATGAAAGATTTGGTGGCGCTTATGGACCCGCGCTACATCGAGGTGTGGGGCAAGTTCACTCCGCGTGGCGGCATTAGCATCGACCCGTATTGCAACTACGGCAAGCCTGGCACCAAGTGGGAAGAAGTTGCTTGGCAGCGCCTGACGCAGCACGATCTTTATCCTGAAAAGGTGGACAACCGATAAATGGCTTCCTTGGTTTCTAGCTTGGATATTGGGGGGGGGAGACAACAAGGCTTGCGCAAAGGGGAGGTAAGACTCCCCTTTGCGTTGTTATTCCGCAAGCAGCCAGTCAATAACATTGACGATTTGGATTCCATTTTCGGTGGTTCCGCAGTTTAAGTAGTCGGCGGTGAGGACGTATTTGGGCCAGGCATCGTCGATGGCGTTCAGGGGAGCTAGTTCGCGTTCGTAAGTGGATGGATTTGCAATAGATCCACTTACCTGGATACAGCAACGTTCCTGGGCTTTTTCTGCAACGAAATCAACCTCTCCCGCTCGTAAGGTTCCGACGGTTGTTTGACAGAAGATCGCTTTTCAGCCAGTGGAGGAGGGAAGATTTGCCGCAGCGCCGGACTCCGGTCAGGACTTTTATATCTTCGGTCTCGCGAAGTTTTTTAGACGTTGTTCGTAGTCTGGGCGACTCACGTAGTCCATGGTGTCTCTTTTCGCTGCGATTGAAATTCCTATTGCAACCGAAATTCTGCGTATTTTTGAGCCTAATTCCTATTGCAATAGGAATTTTTTTGGCGAAGCAGGTCGAAAATCAATCTTGATTCAATAAATCGATGAGTTCTTGTTTGCTATGCACGTTGATGACTTGATAGGCATGGGACCTAAGACCGTTGATCGTGCCAAGCGAATAATGCAATTCGCGGGCAATCTGAGGCCCGGTTTTACCTTGGGCAATTTTTGCCAGCACTAATGCCTCCAGCTCGTTGACTCCTTTGCTGCGCAGCAACAGGATGTCACGCTCTTCTTTATCGAGGTCGAAGCTGAGCTTCATTTCGTTTCTATAAAGGCTGATCAGGTATAAGAACGATGCCAAACCAAGCACTGCAATAACAATCATGAGCGCAGGTCCCGCCGCCGCAGAAGCAACATTGGTGCCGAAACTTTCCGTGGTGGTGAAGCTGGCGCCTAGGATATCCCGCCAAGTGTCGAAGCCTAAGCGCCCTAGGGAAAATCCCGCACCGATTCCGATGATTATAAAAGCCTGGGAGTGGGCAGGCGTTTTGCCTTTCAGGAACATGAGGGCGCACAGTATGAGCAAGGCGTGAGGGATTCCCGCCGCTATGGCAATTGCGGCGAGCGCGGTCAGGCAAGCAATCGATGCGACGCCCGGCTTGTCTTCTCTGCGATTTTGGCTTGCATAAAGGACCAAGGCGGCAGCAAGGAATATGACATAGACAGCTAGAAGCAAGGGATTTTGCAAGCCACGCCAAAGCTCGCCTGCTATCACCCCAAAGGGAAAAGCTGCAAGAGCGAAAAGGTATGCCTCCATTCTGGGCAGGGGAGTTGCACCTGCGCTTGGCTTCCGGTTCGTACTTTTAAGCACTCCGAGCATCTTGAACAAACAATAGGCAACAAGAGAGAACTCGCTTAGGGCAACCCAGCAGGTATCGCTAAGGTAGCTTACGGCTACGAGGATGAGTGTGACCAGGCAAAACGCCTCGTTGAGCTTCCGATTGCCCGCCGATTCTTCGTTTTTTATTTTCGTTGATAGCCCCAAAGACAATCCGAATGCTATGCCCGCAACTGCAATCAAGAAGAGCAGGATGCTTTGGCTTGCCAGATTTAATTCGTGTGCAAAGGCGTATTGGAGAAATGTAAGCGCTGTCCCTGAAAGGAAAAGCGCTGCCAGGCAAAACATCTGGCTTAGCCTTGGGGCCAGGCAATCTGAGTAAACGCGCTGTTCTAACGCTAAGAGCCCGCCTGCCATCATCAAGCCAAGGCCGCAGCCTATAACAACGCTGTGGCTTGAATTCCAGCTAGCTACGGTTCCGACATATTGGTGGGGAAGCAGAAGCATTGCAGCGAGCAAGAGCAGGAAAACCAAGTCTAGACCGATTCCCTTATTTTCTTGGAGGCTTGTGGCACCGGCGGGTGATGGCTCGACATCCTTATTTATGCTTGACTGCTTGCTCTCGGGGTCATTGCTCGGCGATGTTTTTACGCCGTCATAGGTTTTCTTGTCTTCTTGTATTTCGTTAATGCTCTCAATTTCGAGTTTTTGACAGGCGCGGCGTATATAGGTGCGAACCGTTGATGCGGCTACACCGATAATCTCGGCGGATTCGTTGGAGGTTTTGCCCTGCAGGGCCAGCTCGACTGATTGCCGTTCTCGTTCGGTGAGCTTACTGGTGTCGAGTAGTTCTTTTTGGTCAGCGTGAGCCGCTTGCTCCTGTAAGCCCTTTGTTGGATAGTTTTTGTCGTTCCTTAAGCCATTCGCACAGAAAATCAAATAAATCAGTAGAGCTTCAATCGTCATAAGTATTAGTGCAGCCCACGGCGCAGCAAGAACGATGTTCTCGTTTGCGTTGCCGCAACGGGCAATTAAGTTCCAAGCTAGTTCTCCGAGCGCAAAAGAAGTAAGCAGGGCGCTTGCTTGTTCGCAGAATTTCTTATTACTCCAGTACAGGATGAAAGCCAGGCCTACGCCAATTGCTATTGCGAAAATGGAGGATCCCATAAAACCCAGCAAGTCATGCATGACGGCTTCACCCCAGTCGGTTCCGTAAGTATGGGCAAGCCATCCCCATACCCCTGGATGCAGCAGGCCGCAAATGAATAGTCCTGCGAGAAGTTTGGTCCGATGCTTCTGTTTGCCCTGGATGGAACTGTCGCTTTGAAGCTCAGAATTAGGAGCTCCGAATAGCATCGTGGCTACGATGGCGAAGCAGAATCCAGCCACAAAAAACAGTACATGATGCAGAGATGAAAGATTTCCGAATGGGGCTGTTTGGGCATCCGCGAAGGTAACCATAAGTGGCACGTAAGGGGCAATTTCTTCCATGGAAAGTGCCGTGCCGGCAAAGGCTCGTAGATGGAAATACCATTCAGGCACAACAAGGATGGCCGTTATAACCAAGCCCGCAATCAGAATCACCGGCTTTGCTTTTGGCGAAACCGCACTTGGTAACTTCTGTTTGGCCAGTATTGCGCAGATTGCCCCCGCAAGTATTCCAAGTGCGATGAAGGCGTAGGTCGAAGAGAATACCGAAGGCAAGCGATGCGCTTCGATGAAGAACGGGGTGCTTACCAGTAGCACAAACCATGCCAAGCACAGAATTGTGATCGCTCCGTCCTGCAGCGGGTCATGAGACGATGCGTTGTCTGGTCGGGCGACGTTCTTGCTGTCTTTGGTTAGCATCCTCTGTCCTTGGGTCCGGCGGTCGGATTTCGTCGATGCTTAAAGTTTGGCCGAAGTGTTTCTTATTGTCTATTTTCGTATTTTTGATGCATGCCGTCTGAACAGGAATTTTGCTTTGTAGACAGCATGCCCTTTCTGTTCCATAAGGTCTGACTACAGACTTTTTCGCTCCTTTTCTTGATAGTCGACTCTAAGGACTTATTGAAAGGAGAAAAAATGAAAACCATATTCTGATAGTAATTCGCCCCTGTTTGTTTAATTGAGAGGAACTGACATTTCATGGTTACGATTCACAGTAAAAAAGGCGGCAGCCGCTTTCGTCCGTGGGTTTGTGCTTTCGTCGTTCTGCTAGCCCTGTTTATTGCTGGTTTCTTGTTCTGGCATTTTGTGCTTTCAGGACATGCAAGCGGCCCTATTCAGGTGCGAGAAGGGCAAAATCTCGAGCAAGTGCATAGCAGCGTCGATGCCGACGGCGACGGTGTTGATGATCAGCTCGACATTTTGCAAGGCGCTAAAGATTACGTTGCCGGTAAGCCTAAATATGGAAGCAATTACTACGAGGGTGGCTATCCTACAGATAACCAGGGTGTATGCGCCGATGTACTCGGCTTCGCTCTTCAGGCAGCAGGCTACGATTTGCGCGATTTAGTAAACGAAGACATCAAATCTGCTCCGAGCGCTTACGGCATTTCCGGGCCAGATTCCAATATTGATTTTCGCCGCGTGAAAAATTTACAGGTTTACCTTGGGCGGCATGCTAAAAATTTAACTACGGACTTGTCTCAAACAGGTGAGTGGCAAGGTGGTGACATCATTACCTTTGCAAAGCATATCGCCATCGTGTCCGATAAGCGCAACAAGCGCGGTGTTCCTTACGTTATTCATTTGTCACTCATTCAAGCGGCTTATGAGGAGGATTTCCTGGAATGGTCGACCGATATCGTTGGGCACTACCGCTGGTCGGAATAGATACCCAGGCTGCTATGACAATGGGTCTTTTGCGTCATTTGCTGGATTGCCACCCTTCTGATTCGACATCGTTTTTCTTTTGACAGAAACGAATCCTGAACTGGCTGTTTAGTTTTGTAGACACCTGATCGTTCTCTTTCCATAAGGTGTGTCTACAGACAAATTCCTTGTTCGCAATTACTTTCTGGACATTGTTGTTGCCCAATAGAGAAAGAAGGCGAATATGGGAAAACATAAAATCCTGCTCGTTATCTGCGCTTTGCTTGCTGTTCTTGTTCTTCCGCCTCTCGTTGTTTGCGGGCTGGCGACCTTGGCCTCGACTGAAGATGGCGTTAGTCCTTGGGAACAGATTGAGGTATACAACAAGCTTCCCAAAAACGTTGGTGATTCCGTTGAAATCTATCCTGGCGTTGAAGTTAAGCGAGTTGACTATAAACGTAAGGAAGTTTCCGAAAAAGAGCGTGATATGGGTGGTGAGTCCGTCAAGTATGAGTTTGTAGACAAGAATGGCAGCTATAGGCTTCTAATAACTTATGACAACCTGCCCAAAGCCATTACTTATGTCATTTTTCATCTTGAAGAATTCGAGGGCTTTGTCGATATGTATGAAAACGATGGAGCAAATGCTTGGTTGATTAAGCAGGCTTCGGAAGAAGGGATGAGCGACTGGGTCAAGCTTAACCTTCCTGACAATGATGATGAGCTCGCCGGGTTAGAAGATTAGAGGGATACTGTTTTAGCCTGAATTTCGAACCCGCTCTTCTGGCTCTTTTGCCCAGGAAGGAGGAGCGAGTTCTCTGTTAGTGCTCGCTTGCTTGCTCTTCTGGCGGTTGTTCGCCTGTCGCCGTCTTCTTTTTGAAGGTTTATTTGCGCGATACAATAGCGGTATCGTACGACGAAGGGGGAGTTATGTCGGCACCAGTTTCAATTCAAGAGATTCGTCCGAATCTGTATAACGTTAAGGTTCCGTTGCCCGACAACCCCTTGGTTGCGTGTAACTCCTATTTTGTGCTGGGTCCCGATAAAACCACCATTGTCGACGTAGGCTTCGATCATCCTGAGTGTGAGCAGGCGCTTGATCAGGCGCTTGAGGCCCTTGGGCGCAGCTGGGAAACGGTCGAAATCGTGCTCACTCATTCCCACCCCGATCATACGGGCAACCTCGACCGTGTTTGGCGCAGATGGATTCGTATTTACGCGAACATGCATTCTTTTCAGGAGGTAAAGAACCTGCAGAACATGCAGGCAACTGTGTACAACCCTCTGCTTCGTCATTTGGTTGATCCTGGTTTGTACGATACTGCGCAGCAAGATCGCGACGCCTCGCAATTCGAGGTCTCGTCGGAGCTACTTCCTCTGCGTAGTCAACCTGATTTGTTCTATCTGGCCGATGGTGATGTTTATCACAACGGGGATTACCACTTCCACGTTATCGAGACTCCCGGTCACGACGATTGGCACATTTGTCTCTATGAACCAAGCCAAAAGTTGCTTATCAGCGGCGACCATGTGCTTGAGCACATCACGCCTACCATCATGAGCTGGGTTACCTCTTACGATGCGCTGCGTGAGTTCATTTCTTCGCTGGACAAGGTGCGCGACTTGGATGTTGATCTGATCTTGCCTGGCCACGGTGATGTTTTTAGCGGCTTGGCCGAGCGTGTCGATTTCCTTAAGGGCTTTCATACGGCGCGCCTTGAAGAGCTTTACTCGCTGGTGGCCGATGGTCATACCAGCATTATCGACATTGCGCGTTCGGCATCGTGGAAGCATGACAATTGGGATGGTTGGTCGCTTGATCAGAAGTTCTACTCCTTGGGCGAAACCTTCGCGCATTTGGTTTACCTGGTAAACGCGGGGCGGGTGACCATGACCATCTGCCAGAACAAGCGCCGCTTTTATGTGGCCGATCAGTGGGATGTTAGGCACCGCGCCAGCAAGGAAAAGCGCTAGTTTCCCGCCTGCGGCCGCTCTTGCCATCTTTTAGGAAAGTTCGGTATACTTGGCTACGCATTTTTCGCCGACGTGGCTCAGTTGGTAGAGCAACGCATTCGTAATGCGTGGGTCGGGAGTTCGAGTCTCCCCGTCGGCACCACTTAAAAATCGAGGCCAGAGGGCGATTCCTCTGGCCTTTTTGCTTTCTCATTCTTGCGGCGATTTCCTGGTTTCCCCGGTTTGCTTGCATCGCTCTAAAAATGAGTTGCTGTTTATTTTTTGACATTAAGAAATGGGAAGCATTCTTATGTCCGCTGCCCTCAAAGTCGATCTTTGCGCCTTTATTAAAAGTCCAACTCCCGGAACAAAAACCGTCCAACTCCCGGAACAAAAACCGTCCAACTCACGGAATTGTGCTATATTACCAGGAGATTCAATTAAAGCGATTAAGAGTGTGCGGCGGAGTTTTTAATGGTAGATTCGATATATCTTTCACGTGTTGCTGACGAAGTCTTGGCCGTCAAGCTCAAGACCGCTGGCGCTGTTCAGATCAAAGGTCCTAAATGGTGCGGCAAAACGGCCACAGCTCAGCGTCTGGCGGCAAGTGAAGTGTATCTTCAGGATCCTGACAAGGGTCCGTCTCTTTTGGAGCTTGCGGATTTGAAGCCGTCGGCACTCCTCGATGGTGCCGAACCTCGACTTATCGACGAGTGGCAGATGGCTCCGCAATTATGGGATGCCGTGCGTTACGCCATAGACCGCGGGCATGGTAGGGGCAGGTTCATCCTGACGGGATCGGCGACGCCGCGTAAAAGCGAGCATCCAAAGCACTCGGGCGTAGGGCGTATTTCCAAGATGTACATGCACACGATGTCTCTTTTCGAGTCGCGTGAGTCAAACGGCGCCGTGTCGCTTAATGCGCTGTTTGATGGCTTCATCGATGTCTCTTCGGTTGCGAATTTCGATATTGGACAGATCGCATTTGCTATATGCAGGGGCGGTTGGCCTGAGGCTGTTGTCGAAAAGGACGAAGCGATTGCGCTTGGCATGGCACGAGACTATGTGACAGAGTTGCTTGATTCCGACATCGAGGAGATTGACGGAGTGAGGCGCAACAAAATCTGGATGCGCTCGATTATGCGTTCCTATGCGCGCAATCTATCTTCCGAAGCCCCGTTGACCACGATTGCCGCGGACATGCAGGGCGAGCCCCCTTCGATCGACACTGTTGCTGAATATGTTGATGCTCTTACCCGGGCTTGCGTCATTGAAGACCTAATGGCCTGGAACCCACGTTTGCGCTCAAAAACCGCTGTCAGAACAAGCCCGACGCGCCACTTTACCGATCCCTCGATTGCCTCAGCAATGT
>CAVAUO010000024.1:0-16352 GCA_963591685.1 Escherichia coli | reverse complement strand
GGTGTAGAGGTTCTTTTCCGCCTGACGCTGGTAATCGCTGCCGGAGAACACCTGAACGCTGAAAAGCTTGCCGGTGAGCGCTGCTAGGGCGGCGCCCGCGATGACGCCGACCGCCAAGAAACGCATCTTCAGACTATCACCGGGAGCAGTGGCAACCGAACGGCTCGAGGCATCGGGCATACGCGCGGACGTGGTAACCTTGGGCGCCTTCGCGGCGACGCCGACGGAATTGATGTGCTCAACGTTGAGCTTGCCCTTACGCGCGCCCGAATCAATAGTGCCCTTGCTTCGCAGGAAAACGAAGATAAGGACCGCGGCTATTGCAAGGACAAGAACGGTGACTAGGATCGCAGTCAGCATTCGATCACCTTAGCGGAAACGCTGGTTGCCGACGCTTGCCACCCAGGCGTTGCCGGAATTCGTTTGCGCGACGCCCAAGCGACCGAAGATGAAATAGTAAGCCACGCCGATAAGGGAGTTCGCAACAACACCCGGCAACGAAGCTTGCAAGAACAGGTCAACAGGCGATCCCTGATAGCCGAGCACGAGCAAAACGACGAGCTTGATAAGCTCGATTGCCAAGCAACTTGAAACAAGGGCGATCACTGGCATGACGAAAGTGGACTTGTCAAGAACCTCGAAGGCACGCTCAAGCACGGCCACGGCAACAAGTAGGAGCAAGGCCGTCAAGCCGACCGGCGTCGAAGAAAGCAGGTCGGCAAGCAGACCAAGCACGAAGGCCAGCAC
The DNA here is from genome assembly GCA_963591685.1 of Escherichia coli. Lineage (GTDB taxonomy): Bacteria > Actinomycetota > Coriobacteriia > Coriobacteriales > Eggerthellaceae > Anaerotardibacter. The sequence continues at coordinate 15,605 of CAVAUO010000024.1, read as the reverse complement.
ATAGCAGCTCTCGGGGTTTCGCAGAATAGCCAGGCAGAGCGCCAAGGGCACAAGGAAGCTTGGCACCGCGACGCCCAAAGGCAGGTTAGGCGCAACGACCACCTGAAGAACGAAGGCCACCAAGCAGATGATGGGCAAAGTAAAACGCTCGTTCATGCTTACTCCCCCGATCCTGAATCAGCGCTGGTCGTTGTATCGCTGCCGCTTGAAGAATCACTGCTGCTCGAAGATTCGCTTGTGGAGCCGGAATCCGACGTGGAGCTTGAGCTGGAATCGCTCGAATCCGAAGACGAATCGGACTTCGACGAACTGGACGAGGGATCGCTATTCGTAGAGGATGAGCCAGACGACGTGAGCTTGGATGGATCGACCTGTTTCACCAAGGACGAATCCGACGTGGCATCCTTGTCCATGGAGATAACGACCAGAGCCTCTGAAATGTTATCGAAGCTGGCGTTGGGCGTGACCACGATGGTACGCGTGGCATCTCCTTGGCTTTGGGAGATTTTGGAAACGGTGCCGACCACCAGCCCGCGGAAATAACCGCCGCCGATGCCCGAGGTGATCACCGCATCGCCTTCTTTCACGTCGGCAGACTCGTCGATTCCTTCAAGCGTAAGGGTGCCGTCGACCGAACCGGTGAGGATGCCCTCGGCCTTGGAGTTCTGAAGGACAACCGAAACGCCGCTTTGCGCATCGGTGATCAAGCGTACCTGGCAGGTGGTGGCGGTAACCGAGATCACCTGACCGATAACGCCGGTGGAACCCATGGCGGGCAAGCCTGCTTTGACGTCGTCGTTGGAGCCGACATCAAGCGTGAGGATCTTGTTGTAGGAATCGGAGGAATAGGCGACGACGCGCGCCGCAGCGGACTTGAAACCGTAGGCATCGGAAAGGCCGAGCAAAGACTCCAAGCGTTGAGCCTCTTGGCGATACTGCTCAAGCTCGACGACCATCTGAGCAAGCGTCGCGTTGTTCTCGCGCGTCTGGCTTAAGGTGGCGTCGGAAGCCGTCAAATCCTCCACCGAAGTCCCGGCGCTCGCAGCAAGGGAGCCGACGGATGCGCCCACCGAAGACAGGGGCGAGGAAACCGCAGAGGTGGTGCTTTGCAGGGAATGGAGCGCACCTTGCTCGCCCTCGCGAGCATAAAGCACGACAAGAGCCAATGAAACAACCAGAAGAAGGGCAAGCATTGCCCTTCCTCCAAGTTGGCCACCGAACTGAAGCTTTTCTGTTGGGATTTTCAGGGCCACTTGTTTTCTACCAACTTACTTGGAACGCATTAAAACCTGTTTGAGTGCGGTTGGGGTCTCAAGAACCTTCAGGCAACCGGAAACGACGTTGGTAAGAGCGGTCTCGCTCGTCCAGACGGGAATCTCGAGCTGCTGACTTAAGTACTGGTCGAGGCCCGAAAGCAGGCCGCCGCCACCCGTGAGCAAAATGCCGTTGGAGATGATGTCGGAAGCGAGGTCGGGGTTGGTCTTCTTGAAGGTTTCCTTGATGTGCAGAACCATCTCGTCGATGGGGGCCTGCAGAGCCTCACGCACGTCCTCGGACTGGATGGTGACCTCTTTAGGCTGGTCGGTGATAAGGTCCTGGCCGGAAATGATCATGTCGCGCTCGCGCCCATCCTCGAAGGGAAGGATGGAACCGATCTTGATCTTGATGACCTCGGCCGTGCGTTCACCGATCTTGATGCCCAGAAGGTCCCGCAGATGCACCGCGATGGCCTCGTCGAGCTTGTTGCCCGCCAAACGCAGGGAGCTGGAGGTGACGATGCCGCCCAAGGAAATGACGGCAACCTCGGTGGTGCCGCCGCCGATGTCGATGACCATGGAGCCGGTGGGCTCGGTGACGGGAAGATCGGCACCCATGGCAGCGGCCATAGGCTCCTCGATAAGATAGGCCTGACGTGCGCCCGCCTGGATGGTTGCCTCGAAAACGGCGCGCTTCTCGACGGAAGTGGCGCCGCAGGGGATGCAGACGACGATGCGGGGCTTGGGCTGCCAAGGATAGCGCCTGGGAGCCGCTTTGTTGATGAAGGCGGAAAGCATGGCCTCGGTGACGTCGTAATCAGCGATGACGCCATCGTGCAAAGGATGCTCGGCCGTGAACGTGTCGGGTGTATGGTTGATCATGTTCTTCGCTTCATGACCAACGGCAAGCACGCGATTGGTGTTGCGTTCGAGCGCGACAACGGAGGGCTCGTTGATAACGATGCCCTGGCCGGTGATGCCCACCAACGTATTTGCAGTACCAAGGTCGATTGCCATATCGTACGAGGCCGAATTGGTGGCATTGCCTAGGAAATCAAGAAAAGACATGCATAGTCCTAACAAGTATGTTTTGCGAACTTGAATTCTATCATACAGAACAAAGCCTGCAGGAAATCTATGTTCACTTCAAAAATGCAGGTCGCCAAGCGCAAAACAAGGGCTCAGCACACGCAAAGCCCTTGTTGAAGGATATTTGAAGAATAAGCCGAACGGCTTTATGCGCCGAAGAAAACGCCGATCTCGCGCTGAGCGGACTCGACGGAGTCGGAACCGTGAATAACGTTCTCATCGACGGTCAGGCCGAAGTCGCCGCGGATGGTGCCAGGAGCAGCCTCGGCGCAGTTGGTGGCGCCCATGAGCTTGCGCATGGTGGCGACGGCGTTCTCACCGGAAACGACCATCTTAACGACAGGACCGGAGGTGATGTAGGAGATAAGGCCGTCGTAGAAAGGCTTACCCTCGTGCTCGGCGTAGTTTGCCTTGGCCTCCTCGGGGGTGACCATGGCGAGTTCCATGCGCTCGATGGTCAGGCCAACGCGCTCGATGCGGGTGATGATCTCACCGATGTGACCGTTCTTCACACCGTCGGGCTTAATCATGTTGTAAGTCTTCTCGATTGCCATATTCATTCCTTTCGAAATCTTTGTTCACTAGCGCCCAAAAGGGGCGCGAATGGCTAAACCTAAATCGTTTGCAGGTTTGCTTTTCCGGCCACACCTGCTATTGCTGGCTGGCGAAATTGAAGGATGCGCCGCTGACCTTCCAGGAGATGCCGTCGCGCACCAGGTCGATTTCGTAGTTGACCGTGGAGCCGCCCTCGGCAGTCGCCTCGACGTAAACCTTGGCGGTGGTCATGGTGACGGAATCGCCCTTGACCGTTGCCGTGGTGTCGGCAACCAGGGTGTCGGCGATCTGCTGACGTGCGGTGGCGTCAAGCGAGCTTGCGTAAACGTCCTCAGACGAAGGGTTGCTCATCAGGTCGAGGGCCACATCCTCCTTAGAGGGGAAGCCCAAGCCCTGGGTAATGACCACTGCAGTACCACCGACGGCAAGGATGACCAGAATCAAAAGCACGATAACGGCCTTCAGACAGCCGCCGCGGCGCTTCTTCTTCATGGCAACCTGCCCCCACTCGGCGAAGTTCTCGGAGTTGGCGCTTGCCTGCTCGAAGAAGCCGCTCTCGGAAGGGTCGACCGCCTGCATGACCGTGGTTGCCTGAGCCGAGTTGTCGACGTCCTGCAAAGGCATGCCGTCTGCGGGGACGTCCAAACCGGACAAGTCGTTTTCCTGTTCGGGTTCAGCTTCCTCGGCGACGCCCGAGGCAACGGCGGCAACGGCGCGCTGATAATCGACGTTGGCGGCGTCGTTCAAGACGTAGGTTTTGTCGGCAAGGGAGGTCTCGAAGGCGCGAACGGCCTTTTCGTTCTTGCCAGCCGAAACGTAGGCCTGGCCCATATTCGCGAAGAGCTTGTTGCGCGTGGAAGGCGCCATCTCGAACTGGAGAGCGCTTTCGTAAGAGGCCACGGCGTCAAGCGGGCGATTGAGGGCCATAAAGCAGACGCCCAGGTTCAACAGGGCGCGCGTAGGATCGGGGTTGCGCTCGTCAAGGGCGGCGGTGCGGAAAGCAGCACCGGCCTCGGCGGACTTTCCAAGCTTGAGCAGCGCGTTGCCCATTGCCTGGTGTGCCTTGAAGGGCGTGGGGTAGGACTTGTCGTCGATAGCCTTCTTAAAGTACTCGACGGCATCCTCGTAATCGTGCTGGGAGGCGTAAACCATGCCCAGGTTGTAGCTCACGGCGCCCAGGGAGTCGTAATCCTTGTCGAAGCCGGCCTGGGTGTAGGCGCGAATGGCTTCCTCGGGATCGTGCAACTTCACCAGGCAGTTGCCGATCTGGTGATACAAAAGGCCCATCTCGCCCGGTTCAAGCGCTATCTCGTGATCTTGAAGGCAATCGGTGAACTGCGCCAGGGCAGACTCATAATCCTTTGCCACATAGGAACTGCGTGCCTTTTGAAAGAGCTCGTTGTTCATAAATTTGAGATTCCTCTCTTGGTCGGGTGACCGGTTTTCGCAAGCTTGGCCGAAGCGGGTCCGGCTTACCTTGGGCGGCATGGGCGATACGCGGCAGCCACCAGGGAAAACTGGTGCCCTCGACAGGATTCGAACCTGCGACTTTCTGCTCCGGAGGCAGACGCTCTATCCCCTGAGCTACGAGGGCTTAACGACTTATTCTATACGTTAAAATGCAATTCGTACAATTCAACACAAAAGGAATCAAAGCCTTGATGGAAACATTCACCATAAACGGCCTATCCCACGGACCACGTGCGATAGCGCATGCCAAGTCGGGCAAAGTCGCCTTTGTTTCAGGTGCCCTTCCCGGCGACGTCGTCGAAGCAGAAGTGACCAAGGAGACAAGTTCTCTTCTGGAAGCGCGCACCGTGAAAATTTTGGAGCGCTCCCCCCTACGCGAGAAGCCTGCCTGCCCTCATGCGGGGATATGCGGCGGCTGCCCGTGGATGGGGCTTTCCTACGAGGAGCAGCTCAAGGCCAAGCGCTCCGACGTGGTGAATCAGCTGAGCCGTGTCGGTGGTCTTGCGCGCGATGCTGCCGAGGAGCTGGTGGCGCCAGCCATCGGCTCTAAGCGCCAAGTAGGATATCGCAACAAGCTTGAGCTTGCGGCATTCTCCGACGCGCGCGGGCACTTCCAACTGGGCTTCCATGAAATGGGTAGTAGCAACCTGGCCGCGCCGAAAAGCTGTCCGGTGGCTGCACGCGGAATCGAGAAGGCGCCGGGCTCGCTGCGTGGCGCGCTCGCCTTCCTTTCACGCTCCGGCGACCTAGGGGTGTTCCGCGTGGGCGTACGCCACAGCCTAGGACCAAAGACACCGAGATTGCGCTCTGGACCAAGCCCGGCCCCTTCCCCCGCGCCGTCGTCGCCAAAACGCTTGGCGATGCGCTCAAAAACACCAGCATCGTGCGCGTTATGGCCGACCCTGGCAAGGCGCGCAAGGTCAAGGGCGTCGAGCGTCTTTCCGGCAAAGGATGCTGGGAAGAACAGCTGGGCGACTTCAAGTACCTTATCAGCGCGCCAAGCTTCTTCCAGGTGAACACCGCACAAGCCGAGAAAATGATCAAGCTGGTGATAGAAGGGCTCGATGTTCAAGAAGACGACCGCGTGGCCGACTTGTACTGCGGAGCCGGAACCTTCACGCTGCCCTTGGCCGATTACGCCGACGAAGTGTTTGCGGTTGAGTCCGCCGCATCCTCGGTGCGCGACTTGCGCCGAAACTTGGAAACCAACGGCACCTGGGCCGAAGTCATCGGCGGCGACAGCGCCCGCGAGCTTCCCCAGCTGGGGCACCTGGACGCCCTGGTGGTTGATCCGCCGCGAGCCGGGCTTGCCAAGGGCGTGGCCGAAAGCATCGCCGAAGCAGGTCCTGAAAAGCTTGCCTACATAAGCTGCGACCCCGCCACCTGGGCGCGCGACATCGCCCGCCTGCGCGCGGTGGGTTACGAGCTTGCGCAAGCGACCCCGGTCGACCTATTCCCACAGACCTATCACATCGAGACGGTCTCGATCCTCAAGCGCTCCAAATAGATAAAACGGCCGCCTATGCGTTTGTGGAGCCTAAATCCAAAGCCATGAGCTTCACGATGGCCAGGCAATAGATAAGGAAGGCCTGCTTCAGGCTTTCCTCGGACACGCCTTCGTTCGGCCCATGCATGCCGCCTACCCAGCTGGGGTTTTCCTGGTTCGGGAACTCAGGCCCGAAGCTTGCGGCATTCGAGAACTCGCGGGCATAGGTGCCGCCGCCCATCGTGAAGGGCCGAGCATCCTCGCCGGTAACCTGGCAGTAGGCGCCAAGCAAAGCCTGAATCGCAGGCGAAGAGGCATTGACCAGGAACGGCTCCTGCGCGCGAGCATCCACCAGCGTGGCCCCATGTTCCTGCGCCAGAAGCGAAAGCCGAGCCTCCAGTTTGCCCTCGTTCGTGGAAGTGGGATAACGGCAATCGATGCTTTGACAAAGGCGCCCGTCTTCGAAGGCAATCAAACCGGCGACCAAGGTAAGGGCGCCGAAATCGGCATCGCTTGTCGCCAGGCCAACACCTGCGCCTGCCGTGCTCGACATGATCTTCGACTCAAGCTCAAGGAAACAACGCTCCCCTTCCGACAAAGGCGCAAATTCAAGCAGATGCTCGACCAATAGCCCGATAGCGTTGATGCCGCCTTCAGGGGTCGAGGCGTGCGCGCTCAAACCATGCGCCTCAAGCTCAAGTAAACCATCGCCCAACACGGTTTGCGTGATCCGCTCCGCCTCCGGAAGCGCACCCTCCCCTATGCGGATAAGGCATTTCGCAAACCCGGGAACCGCGTTAGGGGCAGTACCGCCCTCGAAGGAAACGATGCAACCGTCAAGCTTGCCGGAAACCAAGCTCGCGTCAAAATGCCCCTTTTCGCCATGACAAACGGGGAATTCCGCATCGGGCGTGAACAGGAAGGCAGGGTCGGGCTGGGCGGCGCGGTAATAAGGAATGTCCCCCATCCCGCATTCCTCGTCAGCACCGAAAATGAAGCGCACGGTGTAAGGCAGCTTGTCGCTTCCGAAAAATTCTTTCGCGTGAGCAAAGACAAAATTGACAGCATGCAAGGCGACAACCGAAGGTCCTTTATCGTCCACAACGCCGCGCCCGAGCAGATAGCCGTTCTTACGCGTAAGGGCAAAAGGCTCAAAGTCCCACCCGGGGCCGGCGGGCACCACGTCCATATGCCCGATAATGCCCAGCTGAACTTCACGCTCACCTGGCAAGTCGGCAAATCCAATGCGCCCGTCAAGGTTAGCGGACTCAAAACCGAAACGCTCGGCAAGACCAAGGCCCGCCTCCAACCCCGCTTTGGGCCCCGGGCCCCACGGAGCGCCAGCATCCGCATCGGCCTTGTCTTCTTCTTTGAACGAGGGAATTTTCACCAGGCTTTCGATGTCGGCAAGCACACTTTCCCAGTTCAAAGCCAGATACTCCTTGGCCGAACGCAGAATCTCCTCATCGTTCATAGAGTCAACCTTCCTTTTGGTCCTTATACGGGCCTTTAATCTTCCAACTAAAAAGAAGAGGCCCGAACGAATACGTCCGGGCCTCGTAGCGTTGATGATTTAGTTCACTGCGCCCTCATGACGCTCCACGAGCTGACCGATGCGTTCGGAATACTCGGGATTCTCGATGCCGGCCTGAGCCAGATCGACCACCTTGGCGTCACCCCAAAGGGATTCCAGGCGATAGTACTCGCGAACCTCGGGCTGGAACACGTCAACCACGACGTCGCCGTAGTCGATGAGCTTCCAACCGGGATCGTTGGCACCCTCGCGATGGTTGGGCTTCACGCCCAGTTTGTCGATGAGCTCGTCCTCAACGTTGCTCACGATAGCCTCAACCTGAGGGTTGTTGCGTCCTGTGGCAATAACGAAGTAGTCGGTCACATCGACGAGCTCGCGCACATCCAAGATCATGATATCGAAGGCCTTGCGCTCATCTGCGGCGCGCGCCGCGGCCAGAGCGATATCAAGAGAAGAAATATCTGCCATCAAATACCTTTCATCAATTCAGGGCTTACAGCCCAAAACCTAAATCACATGCAAAAGCGCCCAGGTTTCCTAGGTTTCACCCCGACGCTTTGCCCCGAAACTCAAAATCAATTTACCGAAGGAAAGCTATCTTACCCGAAACGCCTTTGTTCGCACCTCTGCTTTTAAATGAGCTTTTCCACGTAGTGGTTCCAAACCTCAACTGATTCTTGGCTGAAGGGTTTGGCGGAATCGAGCACGTAAACCAAGCCGAGCTTGAGCACTTGGAAGAAAAGGTCTTCCAAAGGGAGCACGCCGACTTGATCGTACAGATCGCGATAAGCGACAACATCGTGCCCGGGCTCGATCTTGTCGGCAATCATGACAACCATGTCGAGCTCAGACATATCGGGCGCACCAAGCGTGTGCTTCTCGATGGCGCTGAACACCGCAGGCCTGAGCTCGGGGAACTGCTTGCGCAATACAGCTGCCGCTGTGGGCCCATGGAGCACATAGGGCATGCCCGCGACGATTCGGGCATCTATATCAAGGTCGAAATCGGTGATGCGGCGCACCAAATGCTCATGGTCAAGAGCTTTGTCCCAATCGTGAAGCAAGCCCGCGATGCGCGCCTGCGGCACGTTGAGGCCGTATGCCTGCGCAAGTTTGGCCGCGGTTTCGGACACCGCCAAAGAATGCTCGTAACGCGAGGCTTTCACGCGCTTTTGCAAAAGCGCCACCAAGTAATCGAAGTTGCCCTGAGAGTACGGATTGCTTGGATTGGGAAGCGCTCCGCGAGTCGGCTTGTAGGCGAACTCGGAAAGCTCGCGAGCTGCTTGTTCCTTTGCAGCCTGATCAGATGCGGAAGAAAAGCATTGAGCGGCGCCGGTCTGAGCATCCTCAGGCGATACAACGGAAAGGTCAGCGAGATTCCCGGCGCAAACCTTCTGCTCGGCACCTTCGGCGGCATCCTCGATGGAGCGGATAAGCTCCCGACGATTGGCCTTGGCCTTCTTCTTTGCCAACTTGAGCTCAAGGCGCTCAACGCGAGCGGACAAGCGATCAACCTCGTCCTGCGCCTTGAAGAGCTTGCGGGCGCGCTTAGCCGAGATTTTCTTGTTGGCAAGAATCTTGGCGAGCGTCTTGTCTATCTGCTTGTCGGAATAACGCACGGCGGCGTCGAATTCGCGACGATTCTTCTTGAGCTTCTTTTCGAGCTTCCCCATGATTGGACCCCTCCGATCTTGAAGATGATCAAGCGCAGCTATCGGTATAAGCGCCTTTCATCAGCATAGCGTATCACCGAATCAGGAACGAGATACCTCACAGAACGACCGCTTTCAAGACGCTGTCGGATGTCGCTTGAGGAAACCTCGAGCGCAGGCGCGTCAAGAAGCAGCGCCTTGAAACCGAGCGTGCGCAAGTGGCCCAGATCCCCCTCGGAAACCAAGGAATCGCCGGGGCGGTTGACGCCCACGAAAATTGCGAGCGAAGCCAATTTCTCGGAGGCTCTCCAGTGATCCAAGGTAAGCAGGGTGTCCGAGCCCATGATGAAAAACAGCTCGGCATCGGGCAGCAGCGCATGGAGCTCTTGCAAGGTATCGAGGGTGTAGGTGACGCCTTCCCGGACGACCTCCATATCGCTTACGAGGAAATGAGGGTTGCCTTCAATGGCGAGTTCGACCATGCGAAGACGGTCGGCAGCGGGGCGCACCAGCTTGTCGCGCTTGAAAGAGGGGGTTCCCGTGGGGATGAATAGAACGAAATCAAGACCGAGCGCATCGTAGACCTGCTCGGCGAGAATCAGGTGCCCCACGTGAATGGGGTCGAAGGTCCCACCCATGATGCCGAGCTTCAAAGGCTTTCCTGCGCGCCCGCGCTTGCGCAAGCCGGCGAGAGCTTCGTCTACGTTCTGGCTACCAGCGGAAAGGACGGCCATCAAGCACGCACCTGACCAGTGCCGCGCATGATGTACTTGTAGGTGACCAGGGCTTCCAAGGCGAAGGGGCCGCGCACGTGAAGCTTCTGCGTGCTGATGCCGATCTCGGCGCCCAAGCCAAACTCCCCGCCGTCGGTGAAGCGAGTGGAAGCGTTGACGTAGACTGCCGCCGCATCCACCCCGCGCGTGAAAGCCTGCGCCGCTTCGACATCCTCGGCAACGATGGCCTCGGAATGGCCGGTGCCGTATTCGTTAATGTGCTCGATTGCCTGCGCAACGCCGCCGCCGAGAACGCGGGCGCTGATTTCAAGGTCGAGGTATTCCCTGCCCCAATCCTCATCGGTGGCCTCCAACATGCGACCAAGCGTCAGAGCTTTATCGTCCTTGGGCAAGTCGGAGTTTGCAACGGCATCGAAGGAAGCATCGTCGGCATGAATGGCTACGCCCGCTTGCGCAAGATCTAAAAGCATCAAGGGCAAAAACTCGTTCGCAATCGATGCATCCACGAGCAAGGATTCGCAGGCGTTGCATACGCCGGTGCGCTGAGTCTTTGCATTCATCACGATGCTGCGCGCCTTCGCAAAGTCGGCCGATTCGTGCACATACACATGGCAATTGCCTGTTCCCGTCTCGATAACGGGGACTTGAGCTTCCCTCACGCAACGCTCGATCAGGCCAGCGCCTCCGCGGGGAATCAAAACGTCGACCAATCCGCGCAAGCTCAAAAGCTCGCCCGTCTGTGCTCGATCGGTGGACCTGATGATGGTGATGCAGTTTTCAGGGGCGCCCGCCGCCACTGCTGCCGTATGCATCACGTCGGCAATGGCAACGCAGGAATCGATGGCAAGCGACCCCCCGCGCAGAACGCAGGCGTTGCCGCTTTTAAGGCAAATGCCCGCCGCATCGGCGGTGACGTTGGGACGCGCCTCGTACACCATGGCAACGACACCCATGGGGACCGTCACCCGACTAAGCTCGATGCCATTGCAGAGCTTGCGTTCCTCCAGGACCTTTCCCACAGGATCGGGCAAGGCCGCCAAAGCCTCCAAGCCCGCCGCCATGGCATCGACGCGCGCCTCGTCCAAAAACAGGCGGTCCAAAAGCGAGTCTTTGGTGCCTTTCGCACGCGCACGCTCCATGTCCTGCGCATTGGCCGCGCAAATTGCCTCCATGCTGTCGCGCAGAGCCGCAGCCATGACGAACAAGACCTCGTTGCGAGCATCAGTGCTCATCAAAGCCAGCGGACGAGAAGCCGCCTTGGCCTTCAGTGCGGCGTTACGTGCTTCACCCATGGAGCCTCCCAGCAAACCGTGACGAATAATCATTTCATTGGTTCGTCATTTTATATGCAAAAAGCCGCATGACTCCACCTGGTGAGCCATGCGGCGGTAAATGCCGAAGAATAGTGTCGGCGCAACTGCGACGAAGCCTGCTTTTGAACGCAGCGGCTCTGCGCTTGGGCCCTAAAAGAAGCATCGCTAGCAACGAGAGCGGCGCGCAAAGCGGGAGCTCCGGCAAAGCCTTAGTCGAACACCACCAGCTCGTCGCGATGCACCATGGGCCGGTGCGAAAGATCGCGCAGAAGATTGTTGGCGCCTATGCGCTCCTGCGACCAGCCGCAGGCGAGCTCCGCCTCGTCGGAGGTGGCGCCCGCTAATCCGCGTGCCAAGGTGCGCCCAGCCTCGTCCTTGATGTCGATCACGTCGCCCACCTCAAATTTGCCCTCGACGCGCGTCATGCCGACAGGAAGCAAAGACGATCCGCGCTCGAGCAAGGCATGCGCAGCGCCGTCATCAACGAAAACCGAGCCTTTGACCGTGTTGCCAAGAGCAATCCAAAGCTTGCGCGGAGTGATTTCATGACGTTTGCCGCCCATATCGAACAGGGTGCCCACGGGCTTGCCCTCGGCAATGGCATCAAGACTCTCGAGCTTGCGGCCATGGCAGATGAGCATGGAGATGCCCGCCACCATCAAAACGCGAGCGGCGCGCAGCTTGGTTATCATGCCGCCGCTACCCACCGAAGACCCCACGCCGTCAGCCAAGGCCATGATCTCAGGCGTTACCTTCTCGACGCGCGGGATCAGGGTTGCCGTGGGGTCGTTGTTGGGGTTTGCGGTATAGAGACCGTCGATATCGCTGAACAAAACACATAGATCGGCTTTGATCAGGCACGACACGAGCGCCGCCAAGGTATCGTTGTCCCCAAACTTGATCTGATCGACTGAGATGGTGTCGTTTTCGTTTACCACCGGGACAACGCCCAACTCAAGCAGTCGAAGCAAGGTGTCACGTGCGCACAGGTACGAATCGCGGTTCGATGTGGTGGCACGCGTAAGAAGAACCGTAGAAATAAGCAACCCTTTGCGCGAGAACTCCTCGTTGTAGCCGCCGAACAGGATGTTGGTTCCAACGGAAGCCGCCGCCTGAAGCGAAGGCATGTCGGCGGGTCGCTTGGAATAACCCAAGATCGGAAGGGCACAGGCAATGGAGCCGCTCGACACGATGACAGGCGACCAGCCAGCGCTTCGAAGCATGACGACCTTATCGGCAAGCTCGGAGAGGTACCCGCGATCGAGCACCCCTTCGTCGTTCACCAAGGTGGACGAACCGATTTTAATGACGATAACCTTGCGCTCGGACACTAGATATCCAATCCATCGTAAACGTCGTCGTGCATGCGGCTCGATTCCATCTCGAAGGTGACCTCCAGGATGGTGATCTCGTCGCCGTCGCAGGCGCCCGCACGCTCAAGAGCGCTATCGAGCCCCAGGCGCTTGAAGCGATGCTGCAGGAAGGCAACGGCCTCGTCGTTGTCCCAGTCGGTCTGGTAGACCATGCGCTCAATCTGCTTGCCAGTGACGCGGAACGAACCCGGGGCAATCTGCGTGATGGTGAACTTCTTCTCGCGCTCCTCACGACGATGCTGCCATACCTGATCGTAGTGCTCGACGCTTGCTTGCTCACGGCGGCGCTCCTCGCGCACCTTCTCGACCATGGCACCGGCGGCCTGTTTGAGCGCCTCAATCCCCTGGCCGGTGACCGCAGACACTAAAAAAACCTTGGGGTTGATGGGGCTTTTGTCGATGTCCCACTCATCCCCGCCCACGGCGGCAATCGCATCGGCGCGAACCTCGGCCTGCAAGCGCTTGGCCGCGTCCTCAGTGCCGGGCATATCGATCTTATTGCCCACGACGATGCAGGGCCTGTCGGCCAGCTCGCGGGCATACAGCTCGAGCTCGCGCTTGATGATGCGGTAATCCTCAACCGGATCGCGACCCTCGTATCCGCCCGTAAGGTCCACAACGTGCAAGGTCACAGCCGAGCGCTCGATGTGCCTGAGGAACTCATGTCCTAGGCCCTTGCCCTCATGCGCGCCCTCGATAAGGCCGGGAACGTCTGCAACGACGTAGTCGTAATCGTTGGTTTTAACCACGCCGAGATTGGGAACGAGCGTGGTGAAGGGATAGTCGCCGATCTTCGGCTTGGCAGCCGAGATGCGCGAAATGATGGAGCTTTTGCCCGCCGAAGGCACGCCCACCAGGGCGGCATCCGCCATGAGCTTCATCTCCATCTCGATCCAACATTCCTCGCCCGGAACGCCCAATTCCGCGAATGCGGGCGCGCGGCGCGTCGGGGTGACGAAGTGGCAGTTTCCCCTACCACCGTAGCCGCCGCGGGCCACGACGACTTCCTCGCCATCATGCGTAAGGTCGGCAACGACCTCGCCGACTTCCTTGGCCTCATCGTCGTACTCGCGCACGATAGTGCCCACGGGTACCTTAAGGATCAAATCCTCACCGGAGGAACCGTGCATCTTGGAACCCTTGCCGTGAGTGCCGCGCGTAGCCTTGAAATGATGCTTGAAACGGTAATCGATGAGCGACGAGCAGCCCAAATCGGCACGCACGATGATGTTGCCACCACGACCGCCGTCGCCGCCATCGGGGCCGCCCTTGGGCACATGGGCTTCACGCCTGAAGGACATGCAGCCCGCACCGCCATCACCGGCCTTAAGGAAGATTCGCACTTTGTCTGTGAACATAGGTGCTCCCATTTCTTGCAAACAACGCCCTGCCGCCAAGCAACAAGACCTTATGAAAAACTTTCTCGATTCTAAACGAAAAGCCCCCTGGCAAAGCAGGGGGCTCCAAAAAGTATGGTATGAATCCGCTTTATGCCTCGACGGCAGGACGGACGTGAACCTTGCGCTTAACGCCCTTGGTGTACTCGACGGTACCCTCGACCAGTGCGAACAGCGTGTCGTCCTTACCACGGCCGACGTTCTCGCCGGGATGGAAGTGGGTGCCACGCTGGCGAACGAGAATCACGCCAGGAGTGACGTGCTCGCCTGCGAAGCGCTTGCAACCAAGACGCTTGGACTCGGAGTCGCGACCATTGCGGATGGAGCCTTGACCTTTTTTATGTGCCATGTCATTCCCTCCTTAAAATCTACTCTGCGGAATCAGAGCCCACTGCGGTGATCTTGATGCGAGTGAGGTTCTGACGATGACCTTTGGTGCGCTTGTAGTTCTTGCGCTTCTTGAACTTGAAGACGATGACCTTGTCGGAGCGGAACTGCTCGATGATCTCAGCCTCGACCTTGGTCTTAGCTGCCTCGGCAGGATCTGCAACGACCTTTGCGCCGTCAACGGTTGCGATGGCGGTCAGGGCGACCTTGTCGCCGACTTCGCCCTCGAGCTTCTCGACGTTCAGGCAGTCGCCGGCCGAAACCTTGTACTGCTTGCCGCCAGTCTTAACGATTGCGTACATAATTCTCCTTGAATAAACGCATGCGATAGCTTGTTTGCGTGAAAGTAGCAAGACCACTTGCGCGCATCCGCCCTATCTGGGCTTTTGCAACGCGCGATGGAACGTATGCACCGTCTCCGCGTATCATCGCACTTATTCCTTCGCTGCACCCGAACGGTGCAACCTGTTGAATGATACCAGAAGCTCACATCTTAGCAAGCCCTGATTTTCAAATTACGACGGGGACGAAAGGCGCAGGAACCTAATGCGCCTGCGCCCAGTTGTCGCCCGCGCTCACATCGACCAGTAGGGGCACCTTGAGCTCCGCAACGCCCTGCATCGCCTTGGCCACCATCTTGCTTAAACGCTCCACCTCGCGCTTGGGGCAGCTGAAGTCAAGTTCGTCGTGCACTTGCAGCATCATCTGAGCCTCGAAGCCGCCCGATTCCAACTGCTCGGCAACCTGGACCATCGCCATCTTGATGATGTCGGCAGCGGTGCCCTGCATCGGGTGGTTCATCGCGGTGCGCTCGCCGAACTTGCGCTTGTTGCCGTTACTCGAGCGCAGGTCTGGGATGTGTCTTCTGCGCCCGAAAAGTGTCTCGGCGTAACCCTTTTCCTTCGCCTCGGCGACCACTTCCTCAAGGAAGGCCTTGACGCCGGGATGCGCGGCAAAGTAGCGGTTGATCATCTCCTGCGCCTCATAGACGGGGATTCCCAGACTCTTAGCCAGACCGAAGGCCTGCTGACCGTAGACGATGCCGAAATTGACCGCCTTTGCCCGGCTGCGCATCTGCGGTGTCACCTCGTCTATAGGCACGCCGAACACGTTGGCGGCGGTGGCTGCATGGAAGTCGGCGCCCGAATTGAAGGCCTCGATCAGAGCGTCGTCTTCCGACAGATGGGCAAGAAGCCTCAGCTCGATCTGCGAGTAGTCGGCCGACACGAAAACATGGTCGGACTTCAAGGGAACGAAGCAGCGACGGATGGTGCGGCCGAAATCGGTGCGCACGGGGATGTTTTGCAGGTTGGGGTTGCTCGAAGAAAGGCGACCGGTGGTGGTGACCATCTCGTGGAA
>CAVAUO010000023.1:0-16425 GCA_963591685.1 Escherichia coli | reverse complement strand
TTTGCTTGCATGTTCTACCTCATGCGCATGCTTTAACTTCCTCGAGCGAGCAAGCAAGGCTGCCGCAGCTGCAAGCGCAGCCGCTGCGCCGAAAGGAGCCAAGGGAGCCGCATCATCCGTTTGGGCAAGGCCACTTACGGCATCGCTGTCGTCGGATTCGTCCTTGTCAGAAGCATCGGCAGAGCCACCCTCGTCGAGCGCCTTCATCACCTTTTCCTCGCTGAAGGAATCGTCCGTTGTACTGCCGGACGTGGACTTGTCGGATTTGCCGGACTTGCCGTCCGAATCGTCATCGGTCTTGGCAGAATCGCTCACAATGGTGAAGATTGCCGTCTTGCTGGTGCCGTTGGCCGTTACCGTAACCGTGGCTTGACCAGGATTGACGTTGTTGGCATAGCTAACGCTGTACTCGCTTGCATTAACGGTCTTGCCTTCCACCTTCACGCGCACGTCGGGTTCGTAGGCACCGCCGTAATACACGAAGGATGTGCCATCGTCGCTGATGCTCGCATACGGGCCGTCGCTCTTAGCGCTGGTAAGCCGCTCGGGCATCACGACCTCCACGGTCGCGCTGGAAAGATCGAGCGTGCTTTCAGGCACCGTGACGCCATTTTTTACCGCCTCCAGCGCAGCGGAAACGTTAAGCGCACCCGCACTGGCGCTCTCTTTCGGCAAGCCGGCGCTGGCAAGGGAGCCAGCCGTGGAACTTAGCGCATAGGTAGCCTGCTCGATGGTGAGGTTTGAATCCTGTGCCCACAGAAGCGCCAGCGCGCTCGAAACCAAAGGTGCCGCTTGGGAGGTACCGTTTTCCTTGGCGTAGTTGCCATCGGTGCCGCCGGACTTCGAGCCGCGCGCAGTGGAGAGCACCGACATGCCCGGCGCACTGATATCTTTGTGAGAGTTGTAGTCGGAGAAGGTGGCGTTGGTCCCATAAGCCGTCAAAGCCGAAACCGAATAGCATTCGTCGAAATCGCTTGGGTAGATGCGGTCGTAAGTACCGGAGCTTGCAAGGGTATCGTCGTAGCCGTTACCGCCGGCAACCACCGTCACCACGCCCGCGTCCTGCAGGGCATCAATGGCTTCACGCACCTTGACGTCGGTTTCATCGCTCGAGGGCCCCGCATAGTAACCAAGGCTCACATTGACGACATGAAGATTGCTGACCTTGCCACTTTTAACCAGATCAAGGATGTAATTCAGGCCGTTCCTAAAACTCGCGGTGGTGATTTTCCCCGCATCGTCGGCAACGCGCACCGGCAGCACCTTGACCAGATTCTTACCGGCGCCGGCGATGCCGATCTTGTTGTTGGCAGTAGCGGCAATCTCGCCCACCACGTGCGTGCCGTGACCATCGGGGTCGTAGTCGGACGAAGAACTGCTTGCGCTCGTTTCGTCCTTTACGAGCTTCTGGCTTACCGCGTCGTAGGCAAGGTCGCTTAAAACGTTGTCCTGCAGATCGGGGTTGGCGATGTCGCAACCGGTGTCCAGCACGGCAACGGTTGAGGTGGAGGCATCCGAAAGCTCGCTCCATGCCGAAACAAAGTTGGCACCGCGATACGCGCTGTTAGAAGGTTGATCGTCCAATCCGAACAAGTAGTACTGCTCGGAGAGCCTTGCGTCATCGGCTGCAGCGGAAGAGTTTGAATCCTGTCCGGAACCGCTGCCCGTAGCATCAGCCCCGTTGTCGGCATCCAGCACGTGGTACACGAAATTAGGCTGAACCTCGGCAACGCTCTTCTTCTCGGAGTACTCGCTAATCGCTTCCTCGACCGTCGTATCATCGTCAAGGCTTACAACCTTTGTCTTCCCGTTTTCGTAAGTGACGACAAGCTCGTCCTCAACGTGGTCGGCGGAAATCTTGCCCACCTGGGAATCTGCGTCGGATGAGTTTGCCGCGGACTCGGTGCCCTGGACGCTCGAAACATCGGTCGCCTGAGCCCCCGTGGAAGCCGCTTGAGCCTCGTCGGCCCAAGCGCTCCGCTCGAAAGCTGTAGGAGCAAAGCCGTACAAGGAAAGGGAGGCAGCGGCGATCAACGAAACCGCAGTTCGTGCGACTTTTACCGACAAGCCGGCAGCGTTTTTGGCCTTAGGTTCAAGCACCTTGCCTCCCTTGTTCGATCAGCGGAATTCGTGTGGCCTTTTATTGTACTTCAAAGCACGTCTTCAACCTAGCTTCGCCAGGTATACGCGCACACAAAACGCAAAGGCAATCGAGCAGGTGGCTGCGCAAAAAACGCAGCGCAAACGCCGCCGGCAAAGCGTCCGGAGGCCAGCCTTTAAATCTCGTCGGCGGGAAGGAACTTATCCGGCAAAACGAAGCCGGGGCGAAGTGTCTCGATAACGGCGCTTACCGGCTGCAGGGTGGGCGAGCACATCATCTTCGAGGTACCGTGGGCCATCATGCGCCCCGCCTCGTCGGTGATCTTAACCTCGCAAAGCGCGATCTGGCGACCCGCCTTGATCAGGTTTCCCTCGGCCACCAGGCGTCCTTCGTTGCAAGAGCGCAGGTAATCGGTATGCAAGTCGAGTGTGATGGCACCCATGTCCGGCGCAAGCTCGGAATACAGGGCCCAGTAGCTGAAGTGATCCATCATGGCTGCGTACATTCCGCCGTGGACGCCACCGAAAGCGTTAAGGTGGCAACGCTCGATATCAACCTCGCCGCGCGCATAACCGCGGCCGAGCGCCGTGGTCTTGATTTTAAGCTGCGCCAGGAAGGGGCTTTGATCAATCAACTCGATAAGCTGGCGTACGTGTTCCGGGTTCATCTGATGACGATCCATTCATATCCCCTATCCTCGCTTGCGTGCGCGCAGGTGCGCCCCGCCTTTCTTGTGCCCTTGCGCCCCGCGCCTGACGCGCAGCACCCGGCAATTTGTTGCCGCGCAGGTGCAGCCTGCAGCTCACATTCTGCGTACCGCTTAACGCGCAGACTCTTTCGGGCATTTTCAGCCCGTTCAGGCGCAAGTCTCATCTTGACGCTAGAATGTTACCTACGTTTTAAGGAGACTTCATGAAGCAAACCCATTACGACTACCTGGTTGTCGGCGCCGGCCTTACCGGTGCCGTTTTTGCCGACGCCGCTAAGCAAGCCGGCAAGTCGGTGCTCGTCATCGAGTCACGCGACCACATCGCGGGCAACGTGTACACCGAGGCTACCGAAGGCATCCACGTGCACAAGTACGGCGCCCACATCTTCCACACCAGCCTCGAGCCGGTTTGGCGCTATGTCAACAAGTTTGCCCAGTTCAACAATTACATCAACTGCCCCGTTGCGCTTTACAAGGGCACCATTTACAACATGCCCTTCAACATGAACACCTTCTCGAAGATGTGGGGCGTGGTGACGCCCGACGAGGCTTTGGCGAAGATCAACGAGCAGCGCGCCGAAATTACCGGCGAGCCCCAGAACCTTGAGGAGCAGGCAATCAGCCTGGTCGGCCGCGATATTTTCGAGGCTCTGGTGAAGGGTTACACCGAAAAGCAGTGGGGCCGCGATTGCAAAGACCTGCCCGCAAGCATCATCAAGCGCCTCCCCGTGCGCCTTACCTACGACAACAACTACTTCAACGACCGCTACCAGGGCATTCCCATGGGCGGCTACACCAAGATGGTCGCCAACATGTTCGGCGACACCGAGATTCTGCTTAACACCGAATATCGCGAGTTCATCGCCGTAAACCCCGGCATTGCCGACCGCACTATCTACTGCGGCACCATCGACGGCTTCTACAACTTCGAGCTGGGCACGCTTGAGTACCGCTCCTTGCGCTTCGAAACCGAACGCATCGCCAGCGACAACTGGCAGGGCAACGCGGTGGTCAACTACAACGAGCGTGAGGTGCCCTGGACGCGCATCATCGAGCACAAGCATTTCGAGTTCTGCAAAAACGATGCTGGCGAGGAGGTCAAAGACGCCGAAGGCAAGCCCGTCACCTACGTCACGCGCGAGTACCCCGCCGATTGGCATCCCGGCGACGAGCCCTACTACCCCCTGAACAACGAGCGCAATGCCGAGCTGTACCAGCGCTACGTCGAGCGCTCCAAGGAAGATGGCGACATCGTGTTCGCGGGCCGCCTGGGCGGATACCAGTACTACGACATGGACAAGTGCATCGACGCTGCCTTTGACCTGGTCAAAGATGAACTTGGCGTCGACTTCAGGGCTTAAGCGCGCAGCTTGCCTATAGCGCCACGGTAGCCAAAGGGCAAAGCCCAAGGCGCCGCAAGAACGTGGCAAACTAAAGTAAAAGAGGGAGCAGCACGACGATGTGCTGCTCCCTCCTCTTTTATACGAAGCCGGTACGGGCGGCGGAGTTAGTACGAGCTGCGGAGCCAGCGCGAGCGCGAAGCCTGCGCAAATGTCTTAGCCGGCTTCGGCCCGATAAACCCGGCAGGCCCGGCAGGCCCAACCAGGCTAACTGACCCAGCAAACCCCGCTAGCTCAGCGCGGCGTGCTCGGGGACGACGGCAAAAACCACCAAGTCTTCCTCTCCGTCGTTGACCACGGAATGATATGAACCGGCAGGGCAGTAATGGCAGACGCCGGGCGCAAGAAGCTCCTCGCCGCCTTCGACCACGACCTTGCCCGTGCCCGAAAGAACGTAGACGATCTCGGAATTCTTAAGGTGCTGATGCCAGCCGATTGAGGAATGGGGATGCACCGTCGCGCGCATGATGCGATTGTTGGCGTCAACATGAGCTGCCGTGGAAACGGAGCCGTCCCCTCCTTTAAAGTTTGGGATTTCCTGCTCTTCAAGTGCGTCAAAGTCGATGATCATCGCGTGCCCCTTCCTTTTAGTTCCTTAGCTATCCATGGTAGTCGCACCGCGACGGGGCGCCTCCGAGAAAACAAAAAAGCCAGGAGCAAGAACTCCTGGCTTCAAGTTTTAAATGGTGCGCCGTGAGGGATTCGAACCCCCGACGTACTGATTCGTAGTCAGTCCCTCTATCCAGCTGAGGTAACGGCGCGTTTTCAGCAAGAAAGAATATACGTTTCTTCCGAAGGCAAGTCAACCATTATTTTTAAAACTTAAGGAAGATTCCTCCGACCTGCGCCAACGCTCGCTCAGGAACTCCAAGATGTCGCTGAGCCTGTTGTCAGGCTGGCAGTTCATCAACAAGGCGACGGTGGCCTCGGCCCAACTGTAATCGGAAAGATAGGAACCGGCAAACATGCGCTGATATCGCTCGTTGCCGTCCAAAAATTCAAAGTAATCGCAGGTCACGATGTCGCGGTTAAGGCTTCTAACGTGGTTATCCTCGACTATCAGATCAGCGACCCCGTAACGCTCAAGCGTCTGTCTGGCACGCTGGATCAACTTTCGGTAGCGATCCTGCTCGTTCTTGTTCCGCGGGCAGGCTTCGTACAAAACGGTTATGCCCTCGCCAGTCGAGACGGTACCGCCCCGCCTGTCGACAAGCAGCGCCATAAACTCCTTTTCCTTGGCGCTCCTGAACGCTATCGGGCGCCCGTTGACGAAAATATCGAAGAAACCGAAGGTCCTGATATAGATGTTCGTCACGCCTTGCTTGCCTGGGTCTTGGCTTTTGTCTAAGTGAAGCAAACCATCTGGTGGGTTTGAGCTTCGATTGAGGCATTGCTCACTTAGCATGAAAGTCTCCTTTCAATATCGAAGCAGCGCGCATCCTGGCTGCTGCCGCCCGCGACGTTTCCACCCAATCGCAAACGGCAGCAATCCAAGAGGTATGCAAGAGATTGTTCGCGTGTAATGCATCTCTTCCTGCTCGACAGATTATGCAGATTGTCGAATTAGCTACCAACACAATGCATAATATGCCTGGTAAATGGACAGATTTACCGCTTGAACAGGTTGTATACCTTCCTATAAGAAGAACAAAGCGGACACTTTTGTGACAAAAACAGGAACGGGCGAACGTGGCCACCTTAGGCATGAATCAAGCCATGCCATCTTCGAGAGCAAAAAAGAGGCTGCCTTGGAAACTTTGCCAAAGCGGCCTACATAAATTTATTGGCTTAGAGAGCCTGCGCCCCAACAGCTGACACTCCAGACAGCTGAAGCCCGCGCACGAGCACCTTACTTGGTGCCGAAAATGCGGTCGCCGGCGTCGCCTAGACCGGGGATGATGTAGGCATCCTCGTTCAGGCGTTCATCGATCGCACAGGTGTAAATGTGCACGTCCGGGTCTGCCGCCAGCAAGGCTTCGATGCCCTCGGGTGATGCCACCAAATTAAGGAAGGTAATGTCCTTGATTCCCATCTTGCGCAGGTGCTCAATCGCCATAATGGCCGAGCCTCCCGTGGCGAGCATCGGATCGACCAGCAAAATCTTACGATTTTCGCTGCCAGTTGGAAGCTTGGCGTAGTACGGGATGGGCTTGTGCGTTTTCTCGTCGCGCTGCATGCCCAAATGCCCAACACGAGCGGCAGGGATCAGTTCCAAAATGCCATCGACCATACCTAGGCCCGCACGCAGAATAGGAACGATGACCAGCTTCTTTCCCTCGATTTGCTGAGCAGTCGTCTGCGCCAGGGGCGTTTCGATCTCGATATCCTCCAGCGGCAGATCCCGCGTGGCCTCGTAAGCCTCCATCATGGCAAGCTCGCCCACCAGCTCGGCGAAGAGCTTGCTTGGCGTGTCCTTGCGACGAAGGATCGAAAGCTTGTGCTTCACCATGGCATGATCCATGACGGTAACGCGATCGGTATTCATGAAGGTTCCCCTTACCTCGATGTTTCTTTTAAAGGAACTCTAACATCCGCAACGCCCGAAGCTAAGAGCACCGCTAGAAAAGCACACCGAGAACCGAGCTTGCGATCGAGGCCGCCAGCAGCAGGAGGGCAAAAAGCATGTAAAGGTAATCGCTTGCTGCAAAAGGGTATTCCTTGTAGCCGCTCGTGCGCGTGCGCAGGTTGAAACCGCGGACCTCGGCGGCGATGGCAGCCGAGTTTGTTTTGCGCACCGAGCTCACCAGCAGGGGCACGCACAGCGGAACCATCAGGCGTAGCTTCTTCAGGAAGCCGCCGTCGAACTCGACGCCGCGGGCGGTTTGGGCTTCCATGATGCCCGCCATGTCGTTCATGAACACGGGAATGAAATGCACCGTGCTCGTGAACACAAAGGCGTACTTGTATGGAACGTGGCACACCTTGACCAGGGAATTTGCCAGGTCGTTGAGCTTTGTCACGTAGAACACCAAGAACAGCGGCACCGCGGCGGCAACCAGACGCAGGACGATGCGAACCGCCGCAAGCACCGATTCCGAGCCGATATAACCCCAGGGCAAAGCTACCAAAAGCAAGCCTTCGGGCGTGCTTAAAAGCGCGATGAGCGCAAGGATGATGGAAAATCCGGCCACGGCTTTGGACAAGCCAAGCGTCTGCTTGATCATTCCACAGCTGTACGCCATGAAGAAATCGATCACCAGGATAAAGCCCAGCACGGCAAAGCTCGGCGTGATGAAGCAGGCGAACACCATAAGCAGTGCGACCGCCAACTTGGCCACCGGGTTCATCTTATGCAGGAAGCTCTCACCAGGGACGCATTCCAAAAAGCCGTTCATCAGCGCACCTCCTGCGAAGAAGAAGCCGTGGGAGAGGGCGCAGCGCCAGCAGCGGCAGCGCCAGCAGCGGCAGCTTCGGTCGAAGCCCCGCGGGCTTCCTCGATGGCCGCGACCAAATCCTCAACCGTGCGCGCACTCGCGATTGCCGTCGCCCGAAGCTCGGGATGACGATCGCACAGGACCTGTGCGATGGCGATGCACTGCGGCGCGATCAAATCCGCCCGCGACAGAACCTCGCGGTCGCGCAAAATCTCGTCCGTCGCACCTTCGGCCACCAAAGATCCGCGCGTCATGACGATCAAGCGGTCGGCGTAATCGGCAACCACTTCCATGTCGTGGCATACCATGATCACCGTATGACCTTGCTCGTGAAGCTCGCGGATCACTTCCATGACCTTCACGCACTCCAGGTAATCCAAGCCGGTGGTGGGCTCGTCCAAAATGATCACCGGTGGCTCGGTCACTATGATGGAAGCCAGCGCCAGCAACTGGCGTGTTCCTCTATTAAGAAGATAAGGCTCGGCATCCGGATCGAAGCCGAATCGATCTATTGCGGCATTCACTTTCGCACGAGCCGCATCGTCGAGCTTGCCCTGCGCCTTGAAGCTGAACTCCAGTTCGTCACGCACCGTGGAACAGCAAATCTGACGATCAGGGTTTTGGAACAAAAAACCAACCTGACGTGCCAACTCGCTTGTTTTCAGCTCGGTAGTGGGCTTGCCGTCCACCAGCACCTGACCCGCCGTCGGCTTAAGAAGGCCGTTGCACAGGCGCATGGTAGTGGATTTTCCCGCACCGTTGGTTCCCACAAAGGCAACGAACTCGCCCTTGCCGATGGTGAAGCTCACGTCCTTAAGCACCGCATGTTCAGCCACGTACGAGGCGCTCACATTCCTGAACTCGATCATGCCTGGCCTCCTTCCGCAAACGAGGGAGCAGCGGGCTCCGCTTGGGCTGCGTTCGCGCCAGCAGTTTCAAAACCCAGCGCGATTTCGCAGGCACGCAGGGCGTCGGACACGTTTCGGCAGGCAGGGCCCGTATACAAGTTGCGCTTTGCAAGCTCGTTGCCCAGAGACGTCGCACGCGGGCAATTGATTCCTTCCGCCTGCAAGAGCTCGGCGTTTTCAAGAACCTCGGCGGGCGTGCCGTCGAGCAAAATACCGCCATCCTTCACGATGATCAAGCGGTCAGCGAACTCGCTCATCAAAGCGATCTTCTGCTCGATCACGATGACCGTGATGCCGCGCTTGCTTGCATAATCGCGAAGAAGCGCAAACACCGCGTGCGAACTTGCCGGATCCAGCTCGGCGGTTGGCTCGTCTAAAACCAAAACACGAGGTCGCAAGGCCAGAATGGCAGCAACAGCCACCTTCTGCTTCTGACCGCCCGAAAGGCTCGCGATATTGCAGTACTTCAAATCGGAAATGCCCATCGCGTCGAGTGCCTCATCCATGCGGGACTCAATCTCGGAGGCAGGAACACCGAAGTTCTCCAGGCCGTAGAGCATTTCATCTTCAACAACGCTCGAGACAATCTGGCTGTCGATGTCCTGGCAAACGCTGCCAACCATCCGCGAGATGTCGGTGAGGCTCGTCTCAACGGTATCCTTGCCGTCAATCAGCACGGAGCCGTAAAAATCGCCCGGGTAGCAATGCGGAATGATGCCGTTGAACGCATAAGTAAGCGTTGATTTCCCTGAGCCGGCGGCGCCCGTAATGCCCACGAACTGCCCGTCTGGGATGCTCAGGCTTACGTCGCGCACTGTCGGCGCGCCGCCTTCTTTGTACGTGAAACTGAGGTTCTTGACTTCAATCATGATGAGAACACGTGCCTAAGCGCGCTTGAGGGCCTTTTTGATGATGGGAGTGAGGATGGCAACCAGGACAGCGTTCATAACCGCGGTGCCCAGAACCATCACGGCATAGACGACGAAGACCTCAGCCACGCCCAAGCCGTTCATCGCGCAACCGACGATAAGGGCGAAGGTATAGCCGGAGAACACCGTCGAAATGAAGGTGATGACGAAGGGGAAAGCAACGTTTTGAGCGGCGAAGTTTTCCTTGGCGATACGGACGAAGGCCAAAACCAGGATGCCGCAAACCACAGCGCCAACGAGCTCGGAGCCAAGGTTGACCAAAGGCGTCGCGTTAAGAAGCGGGATCTGGCTGATAAGGCCGGTGATAAGGCCGATAATGCCCGCCTGCACGATGTTGGGTCGCGTCAAGATGATAGCCAGGCAATACATCGCGATCATGAAGTTGGGCTTCATGCCCGCGAAGGTGAGGAAGCTCGAGACGGTGAGCTTAAGAACGGCGCCCGCCGCCAGAAGCACCGCGATGAGGATAAGATCCTGAGTGGTGAAACCCTTGGTTTCCTGAGTTGCAACTACGCGCTTTTCTGCAGCCATTTCATTGATCCTTTCTCTAGCTGCGTTTACAGTAACGAGCTGTGAAAAAGGCAATAAAAAACGCCCCTTTCGCATCTCGCGAAAAGGACGGATGAACCGCGGTGCCACCTTTTCTTGGTTCTTGAAAAGAACCCTCTCATGAGAACGCCATCACGCCCTCTGCCGTTAACGCCGGCTTACGTCTTGGATTGGCTCTTGCGAGCGCGCCCCTTGCCCTCAGTGGTCCATTTGAAGGTCTGCGTTCTGCCCGGATCCCAGCACCCCGGACTCTCTGTGAGTGCACCACCAACGTTACTTCCACGTCATCGGTTTGTGTTTTGCACTTTAAAACCAGCAGAACCAAACCGTCAATAGCTTTTTTGCAAAAGGCCGAAAAGTTAACGAAGCAGTAATAGCAGCTGGGCAACCAGAGAGTGAAGATGCCCAGCTGCTAGATGATCTTGCATAGCCATCAACAACAGCCGAAGTCGAAGGACTAAATGATTATTCCTTTGCAGTGATCTATTTCGTGCTGAATAATCTGCGCTGTGAAACCATTGAATTCTTCTTCTGACCAGGTGAATTTTTCATTTTGAAATTTCACCGTGATTGATGAGTGGCGAGTTGTTTTACGCTTACCGGCAAGGCTTAAACAGCCCTCTTCCACCTCATAAGAGCCAGATTTTTTAACGATTTCCGGATTAAACATCAAGCGTTTCTTGCCTGTTTCCTGCTCAACAAAAGCAATGATGCATTTACGGACGCCAATCATATTTCCTGCAAGGCCAACGCAATCATCAGCATGAGCGGCAAGTGTATCCAATAAGTTTTTTCCTGCCGCCATATCTGCCAAACCCGCAGGAGCGGAAGGCATCCGCAACGCAATTTCGCCTTTAACGATCGGGCAATTCATGTTTCTCCTTTGTTTTCATGCCACTTCTCCCTTTTAGCAAAATCCCCTCGTTCCATCCAATATGGCAAACAACAGAAGTCGACCTTTTGCAGACGGGATCCAAGCATAAGCCTAGGTCATGCAACGAATTATGGAGTTTGGGAAATCTTCAAACCACACTGGCTCCGACTCGGCTATACTGCAGATAAAGGGTGCCCCGCCTATCCGGGCAGCATCTTAGTTGCTAAAGCCAGGTCTTTGTGAAGTTTGGGCCTGGCTTTTAGCTTTCTTTGATGCAGTTCACACCTCCTCTCCGTAAGCCCGCATCGCATTTAGCGACGCTTGCTTACTTCAACGATCCCAAGAACAACAGAGAAGATCGCACAAACGGCAATCACGGTCTGAACGTCCATGGGCGGCACCCCCTTTCTTTAGGGCTGCCCGGATGCAAAGCACCTTGCCAATAATTCTAAAATACCTTCTGACCTGCGTCTATTTCGAATATTTTTGCAATTTAGCACGTTGATCCAAGCGCTTCCACGTCAAAAAAATTCAGACGGAAACGCTTTGCAACGAAGGCTTTTCCCTTGTTTTCATCAGAAAGAAAGCTCCAACCGCTCGGCAAAATTTAGAAAAGATTTCAGTTGACGCGGGCGCGAAACGCGCGCTATTCTGCAGCCATCACCTAAACCGTTGAGGCGGAAGTAACGGTGGTTGTGCACTCACAGAGAGTCCGGGGTGCTGGGATCCGGACAGAACGCAAGCCATCAAATGGACCGCTGAGGGCGTGGGGAACCGGCTGAGCACTCAACCGAAGTATCCGCGACGTAAGACCAACGTTACCGGTCAGGAGCGTGATGGCGTTCCGCAAAGCGCACGAAGCCTAGGCATTCGTGAATCAAGGTGGCACCGCGAGCTTTACCAAGCCCGTCCTTGTTTTCGTAAACACGAGCAAGGGCGGGCTTTTTGTTGTCCCGCTCGGAAGGAGAGGGATGAAGCACGCAAGCGAGCATACGCAAAACGCCGCCGCCCCTGCAGTCGAGAATATTGCGGGTACGAAACCGGCGGATGTGGCAAACATTACCTTCGATATCATGCCGGTGAGCTGCGAGATTCTTTCGGACGAGGTTACCCCGATCACCGTCCTGCGCAAAATGCAGAAGGTAAGCAAGCACTGCTACCTGCTTGAATCGGTTGAGGATTCCGTCGAGGGACGCTACACCTTTCTGGGCTTCAGCCCCAGCCTTGAGATCACTTGCAAAAACGGCCATATGAGCATCACCAAGCTCGACGAGCGAGCCTTCGTCCCCGCCGAAATCTTGGCACTGGCAAGCAACGGTGCCGCACGTCCCAAAGGCAATGCCGTCCAAATCGAAGACGAAACCGCAGTCAAAGACGCCAAGGTCATCGAGTTCGAAACCATGAATCCCAACATTGCGATCCGCGCGATCTTGAGCGCTCACCGCAGCCCCAAGGCGCCCGAGCTCCCCTCTTTCACCGGAGGCCTGGTCGGGTACTTCGCCTACGATTACTTGAAATACTCCGAGCCGAGCCTGCGCTTGGACGCCTGCGATGAGGAAGGTTTCAACGACGTTGACCTGATGCTCTTCGACAAGGTCATCGCCTTCGACAACGTACGCAAGAAGATCATCCTCATCGCAAACGCCCGCATCTCGGAAGGAGCGGCGGGCATCAATCGCGCCAACAACGAGCTCGCCTGCATGAAGAAGCTTGTTCTCCACGGAGAAATGGCGCCCTACAAACCCGGCCGCACGACGAGCGAGTATCGCAATCTCTTCGATGAACAGGGTTTTTGCGATATTGTCCGCCGCGCGCAGGAGCGTATCAAGGAAGGCGACATCTTCCAGGTGGTGCTCTCCAACCGACTCGATGCCGATTTCGAGGGCAGCCTCCTGGACACCTACCGCACCATGCGCACCACCAACCCCAGCCCCTACATGTTCTTCTTCGCAAGCGACGACATCGAGCTGGCCGGCGCCTCGCCCGAAACCCTCGTCAAGCTGGAAAACGGCACCCTGCGCACCTTCCCCCTTGCAGGCACGCGCCCCCGCGGTGCCACGCCGGAAGAGGATGCGCGCATCGAGGCCGAGCTTTTGGCCGACGAAAAGGAACTTGCCGAGCACAACATGCTCGTGGATCTTGGCCGCAACGACATCGGCAAAATCTCGAAATACGGCAGCGTGAAGGTCGAGAAATACCTGAGCATCGAGCGCTTCAGCCACGTGATGCACATCGGCTCCACCGTCAGCGGCCAGATCGCCGACGGGCTCGACGCCCTTGACGCCATCTCGTCCGTGCTTCCCGCGGGCACGCTTTCAGGCGCGCCGAAGATCAGCGCCTGCCAGATCATCAACGACCTCGAAGATTGCAAGCGCGGCGTGTACGGCGGAGCGGTGGGCTACCTCGATTTCACCGGCAACATGGACATGTGCATCGCCATCCGCCTGGTGTTCAAGAAGAACGGCAAGGTCTTCGTTCGCTCGGGCGCTGGCATCGTGGCCGACAGCGTGCCGGAGAGCGAATACCAGGAAACCATCAACAAGGCCAAGGCCGTCCGCGTTTCGCTCGACAAGGCGCAAGGAGGCATCGAGCAATGATCGCCATCATCGACAACTATGATTCCTTTACCTACAACCTCTACCAATTCATCGGCTCGATCGACCCCGATATCAGGGTTTTTCGCAACGACGAGATAAGCCCCGAGGAACTGCGCAAGCTTGACCCCGACCACATCGTCATAAGCCCCGGGCCTGGCAAGCCGAGCGAAGCGGGCAGGTGCATCGACATCATCCGCGAGCTCGGCCCCGACTACCCCATCCTCGGGGTCTGCCTTGGACATCAGGCCATTTGCGAAGCCTATGGTGCACACGTCGGTTACGCTGAGCGCCTGATGCATGGCAAGCAGAGCACGGCCAACCGCGAAAACAGCGTGCTGTTCTCGGGCTTAGCACCACGCTTCAAGGTTGCCCGCTACCATTCCCTGGCGGCCGACAGGAACAGCATCCCCGACTGCCTGCGCGTAACGGCGCGCACCGATGACGGCGAGATCATGGCGGTACAGCACAAGCGCTTCCCGACCTTCGGCGTGCAGTTTCATCCCGAAAGCATCATGACGCCCGACGGCGCGACCATCATCGCCAACTTCCTGGCAGTCCAACGCCCAGGCGGACCGAAGTTTCCCACTCGACCAAGCGCGCACGCCGCAGCCACCACAGCCGATGCCCCAAGCGAATCCGGCAATCCCGTCACCAGGCCAGCAGCATCAACAAAATCCCTGATCAAAAACAACGAACAAATCCAAGCAAAGGAGCACAGCATGATTCAGGAAGCCATCTTCAAAATCGTCGACAAGCAGGACCTGAGCTACGACGAGTCCTATGCCGTGATGAACGAGATCATGTCGGGCGAGACCTCGCCCACACAGACCGCAGCCTTCCTGGCAGCGCTTTCCACCAAGAGTACCAAGGCCGAAACCATCGATGAGATCGCAGGCTGTGGCGCTGCCATGCGCGACCAGGCCGAGCACCTGAACTACAACGCGCCTCTGTTCGAGATCGTTGGTACCGGCGGCGACAAGGCGGGCAGCTTCAATGTGTCCACCACCGCAGCCATGGTTATCGCGGCCGCCGGCGTGAAGGTGGCCAAGCATGGCAATCGCGCAGCCAGCAGCAAGTGCGGCACCGCCGACGTGCAGGAAGCCTTGGGCGCCAACATCAACCAGGACCCCGAGCTCTGCGCAAAACTCCTTGACGAAGTGGGTTTTTGCTTCTGCTTCGCGCAAAAATACCACCCCGCCATGCGCTACGTGGGCGCCATCCGCAAAGAACTGGGCATCCGCACGGTATTCAACATCCTAGGCCCCTTGACCAACCCTGCCGGCGCCACAAAGTTCCTGCTCGGCGTATACGACGAGAGCCTGGTGCAGCCCCTGGCCGAGGTCTTGAGCACCTTGGGCGTCGAAGACGGCATGGTCGTGTACGGACGCGCCGTGCTCGACGAGCTCTCAAGCGCCTGCGACACCGTAGTGTGCGAGTTCCACAAGGGCTTCTACCGCAACTATGTGATCAAGCCCGAGGATTTTGGCCTGCCCCGCTGCTCCAAAGAAGATCTTGAAGGCGGTGACCCCGAGGAAAACGCCGCCATCACCCGCGGCATTCTGAACGGCAGCATCACCGGCCCCAAACGCGACACCGTGCTTATGAGTGCGGGCGCCGGCATTTACCTGAACGGCAAGGCGGATTCGCTTGAACAGGGCATTCTCCTTGCTCAAAGCTTGATCGACTCCGGCGCGGCGCTTGCAACGCTCGAGAAGTACATCGAAGTGTCCAACAGCTAGCTGGCGGCACCCCGGCACCTGGGCATGCCGTCCTGGTCCCGTACCAACGCGAGCATGCCATCCCAATCCCATGCCACCACGGGAAGGCCATCGCAGATATACCGCCCACAGCCATACCGCTCAAATCCCAAGCCGCAAACCCCGTTTTAGGATCACCCATGACCACCATTCTCAACACCATCGCCGAGGCAACCGCAGCGCGCGTGGAGCGCGAGCGGGAGCGCATGAGCCTGGCGCACTTGAAGCAGCTCATCGGCATCGCCGAGAACAACGGCTCGCAACTAGGCGACGGGAAGCACTTCTTCGACGCCCTGCAAAAGCCCGGTCTCAGCTTCATCTGCGAAGCGAAAAAGGCCAGCCCCAGCAAGGGAATCATCGCCGAGGACTTTCCGTACCTTCAGATTGCGCGCGAATACGAAGCCGCCGGCGCCGATTGCATCAGCTGCCTTACCGAACCGCAATGGTTCATGGGCAGCGACCAAATCTTCCTCGACATCCGCCGCGCTGTTAACACCCCCATGATCCGCAAGGACTTCACAGTGAGCGAATACCAGATCTACCAAGCGCGACTGATGGGCGCCGACGCGGTGCTGCTCATCTGCTCGCTTTTGGATACCGCGACGCTCAAAACCTACCTGGACCTCACCCATGAACTGGACATGGTCGCGCTCGTGGAAACGCATGACGAAAAGGAAATCGAGCAAGCTCTTAAGGCCGGTGCGTGCATCATCGGCGTGAACAACCGCAACCTCAAGGATTTCAGCGTCGACTTCGGCAACGCACAGCGTCTGCGCAAGCTAATCCCCAAAGATTGCCTCTTCGTTGCGGAAAGCGGCGTGAAAACGCCTGCGGATGTGAGCACCATCGCTGCGATGGGCGCAGATGGCGCGCTTGTCGGCGAGGCGCTGATGCGCAGTACCGACAAGGCGGCCAAGCTTGCGGAGTTCCGCCTGGCCGCAAAGGAGGCGTGACCATGCCCGCCGACACAAATGCCCGCCCCAGCGTTAAGTTCTGCGGCATCTGCTCGCCCGACGACCTTGAGGCCGTAAACGAAATCGCCCCCGATTACATCGGCTTCGTTTTCTTTGAAAAGAGCAAGCGCAAGGTGAGCGCCGAGGAAGCTCGCGCCCTGCGAGCAGGGATCAACGGCGATATACGGGCAGTTGGAGTCTTCGTCGATGCTGAGCCCGCATTCGTCGCCCACCTGTTCGAAGAAGGAACGATCCAGGTTGCACAACTCCATGG
>CAVAUO010000022.1:0-16707 GCA_963591685.1 Escherichia coli | reverse complement strand
AATCAAGAGCACCTGTGGGTCATCGGCGACGCCAAGGCTCGCAACATCCAGCTGGCCCATGTTGCAAGCGCCCAGGCGCGTAACGTGGTTGCGGCCATCTGCGGCGAAGAGCTGCCCGTCGACATGAACGTGGTTCCCAGCTGCGTGTACGTGAGCCCCGACGTCTCGAGCGTCGGCCTTACCGAAGCGGAAGCCAAGGAAGCTGGTTATGAGGTTAAGTGCGGCAAGGCGGTCACGGGTTCCAATGGCAAGTGCCTGATCGAGGATGCGCCTTCCGGCTATGCGAAGATCGTCACCGATGCGGCAGCGGGCACCATCCTGGGCGCCCAGCTGGTGTTCCCACGCGCGACCGACATGATTGCCGAGCTTGCGCTTGCCGTACAGCTCAAGCTTACAGTTCAGCAGCTTGCCCAGGTGATCCACCCCCATCCCACCTTCTGTGAAGTTATCGGCGACATCGCCAACGAGCTTGCCGAATAGTTCGGGCAGGCCTGCTCCTGGCTGAGCAGCGGATCGAGCGAACAGCACCGAACGACTTCCCAGCTACCTATTTAAAGGGCGCAGCTCAAACGAGTTGCGCCCTTTCTTTACACGAATTAGTCTGCTTGCCGCCGCACCATTCACCGCCACGCCATTTACTGTTAGGAATTACGCCACTTGCCATGCCTCTTTTGCATCGCGTTTCTTTTGCGTTGTGCTTCTTTTGCGCCGAACCGAAGCTCAGCGACCTTCTTCGTAGTTACCAAGCAGAGCAACAACCAACAAAGCAACAGCAGAAGCCGCCGTTATAGCAACAAGGGCCACGTCCTTAACCTCATCGCCTCCCGCCAGGCTCGATTCGAACAAAAGCAAGGGAACAAGAATCTGAAGAGTCCAGCATTGCTTTAGCAGCTGGTTCGCCTATGACCTTCTTGTGCGTCTCGCTTATCATCGCCTTCTCCGGCGGAGACACCAACGTTGTGGAATTTGCCTATTTTGCGCGCAAGCAGGTCTTCCTTCTTGGAGTGGCTAGCTATGCCCTTTTCAAATACAAGCATCTTCCCGAAGGTGCAGTGAAAATTAATTTCAAAAAAATGCGCCCATGATCACGGCTTTCACTGTTTTGGCACTTGCCACGATAGCGAAGGATGCATTCAGTATTTTTGCTTGAAAATTGCTATGAATACCTGGGTAAATCGTATCTTGCGTACTATTTAACGGAGCGAAATTTCAGCAGTGATTTCTTTGTTTTGCTTTTCGGAATTTTATGTATTAAGCGCCCCATGCTTCATTTAAATCTAAAAAATGTCGCAGACCCCACCGGCAAGATGCCAAGCGCGAAGAAAGAAATGGCCGTCATAATGCCACGATTTCAAGATCGCTACGGCTTAACGCCCCGAGAGACCGAAATCCTTGAGCAAATACTGCGAAACAAGAACAATCAAGAGATCGCCTCTGAATTGTTTATCGCCGTTGGAACTGTTAAAGCACATGCCCATAACTTGTTTACAAAGACGGAATGTTCCAATCGTCAAGAACTTAGAGAATCTTTTTGGGGCCTATAGGAACAAACGTCAACAAGCCGACCGAGCGTTTAAGCACGGCTAACATCCTTATTGAAGCAGTGCGATTTGGTGCAAATCGTGAAAGAGCACGGTAGCAGACTCGGCTTCGATGGGCCAGATCTTGAAAACAGGTGCATTTTGGTCAAAACCCTTACCCCAGGGTAGGAGTTTTGACCACTAGGCCCGATTGCGTAGTCGGGTACTTATAAAATCCCAGGTCAGACGTTAGTAGCGTTTGACTCAAGCTGCAATCCTTTCCGCTTAGGTCCCAAAACGACTCAAAATCTACCCTCGGAAGAGACTTTTGACCAAAAGGGTGCCCTTTTTTGGATTCGGCGACCCTCGGAGGAGAGATTTGACCAAAAGAACGCTGCTTCTTGAGCCTGACGACTCTCGGAAAGGAGTTTTGACCAAATAGAGCAAGATTCCGCTCATTCTCTTTAGATGAAAGTTGCACCTGGCTTCATCTTCTCGAAAACGGAGACCGAACATGGATGAAGAAGGTGGACACAAACGAAAAACGTGAACATAGGCGAAACCGCACGTCGCCATGTAACGCTTCAAGAACATTTTGGCTTGGAACGACAGGAGCACGAATCCGAACGATGCGCATCCTCCGTGGCATGAGCCCCTCGAACACCAGAGCCACCCTCTAGCGCGAAACTCCTCGTATGCCGAAACCCTTCCCTGAACATCTTCCGCTAGCATTAAGCCCTCTCGAACGAGGCGCCTTCGCCCCCCCGAACGCCCCCTCCTACGCATTTCACCTCGCGCACCCTCCGCTGGCGCGCCGCACGCCCCTCCCAAACGCACGCGCCCCTCCTGCACACTCTCCGCGCCCGACCCTGGGCATAAAGAAAGGCGGCGGGCCGAGATTCGGCTCGCCGCCAGGGCAGCAGTCAGTTAGATGTGCTGATTATCTACTTAGCCTCTGCAGGCAGATCGACCGTGCCCACCGTGGGGATTTCAGTGTTGTCCTCTTCCTCCAGGCGGTTCTCGTACACCCAGTACTTGGTTTCCTTGGCGATGATGCCGGAAAGAACGAGCACTGCGATGCAGTTAGGAACAGCCATCAGGGCGTTGGTGATGTCGGAGATGTTCCAGACAAGGTCGCCGCCGCCGATGCAGCCCCAGAAGACGAAGATCAGGAAGAGTACCTGATAAGGACGAACACCCTTGGTGCCGAAGAGGTAGGTAACGGCACGGTCACCGTACTGGCTCCAGCCGAGCATGGTGGAGTAGGTAAAGGTAATCAGGCCGAATGCCAGAACCAAGGGACCGAAGAAGGGGATGGTCTCGAAGCAAGCGGTTGCCAGAGCAGCGCCGCCGGAGAAGATGCCCAGAGCGGTGTCGTAGGTGAGGTCGTTGTTGGCGAGCATGGTGTTGTTGTAGATCGCCGTCAGGTCGGGGTTGGCAAGGACGGAGGTGACGAGCATCAGGCCGGTGATGGCGCAGATGATAACCGTATCCCAGAAGGTACCGGACATGGAAACCAATGCCTGACGTGCGGGGTTCTTGGAGATTGCGCCAGCAGCAACCAAGGGAGCAGAACCAAGGCCGGACTCATTGGAGAACAGGCCGCGCTTGAAGCCGTACTGAAGAGCGAGCATGATGCCTGCGCCAACCGCGCCGCCGAAAGCAGCCTGACCGGTGAATGCGCAAGTGACGATGGTGACGACAGCCTCGACGAAGTACTGACCGTTGATGCCGATGATGATCAAGCAGCATGCAACGTAAGCGATTGCCATGAAGGGAACGAGCTTCTCGCAAACGCGGGAGACGGTCTTCAGACCACCAATAATAACGATGGCGACGAGAACGGTGACAACCAGGCCGATTGCCCAGGTGGGGATGTCAGCTGCACCGGGGATCAGCGAAGTGCTGGTAAGAGCGCCAGCCAGGGAGTTGGACTGAACGGATGCGCCAATGCCGAAAGAAGCGATAGCGGTGAACAGGGCGAACAGGACGGCGAGGAGCTTGCCGAGGGGCTTGCACTTGAAGCCACGCTCAAGAGCGTACATAGCGCCACCGAGCATGCGGCCATTTGCGTCCTTGACGCGGTACTTCATGGAGATGTAGGTCTCGGAGTACTTGGTTGCGATACCGAAAACACCGGTGATCCACATCCAGAAGATTGCGCCAGGGCCGCCGCAGAGGAAGCCGGTTGCAACACCGACGATGTTGCCGGTACCGATGGTTGCCGCAAGAGCGGTGGTAAGAGCGCCGAACTGGGAGATGTCGCCCTCAGCGTAGGGGTCCGTCTTGCTGACGGAGAGCTTGATGGCTGTGGGGATCTTCCTCTGGATGAAGCCGGTACGAATTGTCATGAACAAGTGCGTACCAAGCAGGAGCCAGATGAGAGCCCAGCCCCACACGAAGCTGTCGACTGCGTCGACGCCCGCGGAGAAGGATTCAATGAACGCTTCCATGGTGGTTTCCTTTCCAGTAGTTGCCTTACGGCGCAAGTAAGCCCTGCTTTGACAGGAGGATGGCTGGCTCCTTAACCAATGCATCCTTGGGCAAAACCAAATCCCACCCACTTGCACCGTCTCGTTGGGGAACGATTTAGGCATTATGCGCTTTGACGCGTTGCGAATTTGTTTCACAACGGGGGCAACGATATGAAATGAGCGAAATACAAGGTGTGAACGGATTCTTTTTCGTTATTTAAGAATTACTTAATACCGCCTACCGCCGGCAAGCGGTCGATTTCGGCGTCTTCGCAAAAGGCTGCCACACAACGAAAAGAAGCGCTTTCGCCAAAAAGGCTCGGGTGCTGACGGATAGTTGAGCCGCTAGGCACGAAGAGCTCACATGTACAGCAAGAAAAGGGGTACAGGCGATTTCCTGGATATGCAAAAGCGCGAAAGGAGATTGCCCGAACCCGTGAGCCAAAAAGGCATCCCATAAAGGATGCCTTGGAAATAGCTATTGGATTGAAAGCGCAAGCGCGAGATTTTGGCGGGCGTCGACGAAGCGCGACGACTCCAGCTACGCGTCAGAACCTTCCTCGGCGCGCTCCTCTAGCGCTCGCTGGCACGTTCTTCGCCACGCTCATTGGCGCGCTACTCGGCTCGATCGTCGTCGGGCTCGAACACGCGCAGCTTGATGCCCGACTCACCCAAAAGCTCCATCGAGAGCTCGTCGGGATACGGATCCTTGTAAACGATCTCGACGATGCCGGCGTTGATGAGCATTTTGGCGCACACCGCGCAGGGCTGCGTGGTCACGTAAATCGAAGCGCCCTGAATGTTGATGCCGTGCTTGGCTGCCTGGATGATGGCGTTCTGCTCGGCGTGCAAGCCACGGCAGATCTCGTGTCGTTGCCCACTGGGAACGCCGAGCTTCTGGCGCAAGCACCCTGTCTCGGAGCAATGGCGCAAACCGCTGGGAACGCCGTTGTAGCCTGTTGCCAAGATACGGCGGTCCTTCACAATAACCGAGCCCACGGGGCGGCGCAGGCACGTAGTGCGCGTTTCCACCTGCTCAGCCAAATCCATGAAGTACTGATCCCAGCTGGGACGATGGTCTTTGAGCTTGCCAGCGCCGGCCTTGGGCGCGTTCTGGCTTTCGTTGCTTTGGCCTTCGATGCTCATAATGCTCTCCGCTCGATTCTCACAGCACGCAGGCGGCGCTGGTCATCACCTGCAAAGAGTCTAACCCTTTAGCATTCCTTGGTCGAATCCAAGAAAACGAAGAGCGCGGAACGAGCTTAAGCTACCCATACAGCTCATGTCCGGTGAAGCCCACTAAACTCCTTGGTCAAAGACTCGCAAGCACCCACCGAAGCACCATCGTGAAGACCGCAAGGATTCACCCGCACGGCTCGCGGCAGGCGAAGCCTCGGAGGCTTCGCTCTGAAAGCCATAGAGAGGGCTTCGCTAGAAGTCTGCATAAAAACACTGAAGCAGCGAGCGCATGAAGAAGGCCTAGGTCACATGACCTAGGCCTTCTGAACAGCGGAACGGGCGAAGCCGTAGCAGGCTTCGTCTGACGCGAGTTACGAGTAAAACTTACAGCTCGGGATACAAAGGATGAGCGGCGATAAGCGCATCAACCTCGCCGCGAACCTCGGCAAGAACAGCCTCGTCCTCAATGTTGAAGACGGTCTTGGCGATAAGCTGACCGATCTTCTTGAAGTCGGCCTCATCGAAGCCACGGGTGGTGCCTGCAGCGGTACCGACGCGGATACCGGAGGTGACGAAGGGAGAACGGGTCTCGTTGGGGATGGTGTTCTTGTTGACGGTCAAACCAACCTCGTCAAGAACGCGCTCGGCGTCCTTGCCGGTGACGTCGGCGGGAGTGAGGTCGACGAGCACCAGGTGGTTGTCGGTGCCGCCGGAGACCAGGCGCAGGCCGCCCTCGATCATGCCCTCGCCCATTGCGGCGCAGTTCTTAACCACGTTGTCGATGTAAGTCTTGAACTCGGGCTTCAGAGCCTCACCAAAGGCAACGGCCTTGCCGGCGATAACGTGCTCCAAGGGGCCACCCTGGGTGCCAGGGAACACAGCAGAGTTGATCTTCTTGGCAATTGCCTCGTCGTTGGTGAGGATCAGGCCGCCGCGAGGACCGCGCAGGGTCTTGTGGGTGGTGGTGGTGACCACGTGAGCGTAAGGAACGGGGGAAGGATGAGCGCCCGTTGCAACAAGGCCGGCGATGTGAGCCATGTCGACCATCAGGTAAGCGCCAACCTTGTCGGCAATCTCGCGCATGCGCTTAAAGTCGATCACGCGAGGATAAGCGGAAGCGCCGCCAACGATCAGCTGGGGCTTTTCCTCAAGAGCGATGCGCTCCATCTCGTCATAGTTGATGACCTCGGTCTCGGGGTCGACGCCGTACGCGACGAAGTTGTAGAGCTTGCCGGAGAAGTTGACGGGAGAACCGTGGGTAAGGTGTCCGCCGTGATCGAGGCTCATGCCCAGAACCTTGTCACCAGGCTTGATGAGCGCCTGGT
Source organism: Escherichia coli (assembly GCA_963591685.1). Lineage (GTDB taxonomy): Bacteria > Actinomycetota > Coriobacteriia > Coriobacteriales > Eggerthellaceae > Anaerotardibacter. The sequence continues at coordinate 10,209 of CAVAUO010000022.1, read as the reverse complement.
AAGCGGCCAGATTGGCGTTGGCGCCGGAGTGGGGCTGAACGTTGGCAAAGCCGGCGTTGAAGATCTTCTTCGCACGTTCGATGGCAAGGTTCTCAACGATGTCGACCTGCTGGCAGCCGCCGTAGTAACGCTTTGCGGGATAGCCCTCGGCGTACTTGTTGGTAAGGACGGAGCCCATGGCCTCCATGACGGAGGGGCTGACGATGTTCTCGGATGCGATCAGCTCGATCTGGTTGCGCTGACGATTGAGCTCGCCGTCAATTGCCGCTGCGACCTCGGGGTCGGTCTTGGAAACGTAAGTCAGAGCCATTCAAGCTCTCCTTTCAGGAATTCCGGCAAAGCCGGTGCCCTTTCAGGCGTTTTGCAGAACCGCCCAAGGCGGCTCCAAGTCATTGAATGTACGAAACTCTACACCTAATAAGGGTTTGTCCACCCCAACATTCCGCAGGCGTTGCACGATTGAAACGCAAAAGGCGGACAAGTTTGAACTCGTCCACCTTTTGGCGCTTCATTGTGAAGAAATCGTGAGCTTCCGGGTGCTCAAAACCCGCTCAAGCGCGAGCCTGCGCTCAGCCTTTAGTTGCTCCTGCGACGACGTGCGAGCACCGAAGCGGCGGCAGCTGCGATGGCAAGCGCCGATGCAGCCCCGGCAGCGAACAGGGTGTCGTCGCCGGTCTTGGCAGTGGAATTCTTCTCAGAGTCGCTGCTCTTGGATTCCTTGGGGCTGGCCTTATCCGACTTCTCGTCGTCAGACGGCGAATCGGGCGTCACGGGCTGCTCGGGCTCGGTGTAGGTGTTGTCGAAGAGCGCAGCGTTGCCGTCACCCTCATAAGCAACCTCGGTGCTCATGACGCCGTCACCTACATCGCTTACCTTGACGGTGACCTTCTGATCAGCCGCCTTGGTCCAGTTCTCACCCAGATCGCCGAGCTCGGAGATGATGTAGGTGTAGGTGCCGCCATCGTTATCGAAGTCGTAGAACACGCCGCTCAGGGACTTGGTCTCCCCTGCCTTCAGCTTAACCGTGGCAATGGGATCGCCCGTCTTCGCACCGGACTCGTCGGTCTCGAACAAGCCGAACTCAAACTCATCGTCGGGGCTCAGCGCTCCGTGGTTGACGGTCTTCGCAACATCAAGCACCAGCTCACCGGCGGCGGTGTAGATATTGTTGAACAGCGCCGCAGTCTTCTCGGCGTTGGGGTTAGAGTAAGTAATCTCGGTCTTCAAGGTACCGTCGCCATTATCAGTGGCTTTAACGGTAACGGTCACGTCGGAAGCGGCAGTCCAACCCTTGTCGTTGTGGCCGGTTTCCTTGATCACGTAAGTATAGGTGCCCTCGGCATCGAAGCTAAGCTTGTCAAAGCTTGCGACCTTACCCATTTCGGTTTCAACCGTGCCGAGCACGTCACCCGTGGCCTTGCCCTCGGGGTCGGCCTTGTACAGATCGAAGGTGAACTTTTCGCCAGGCTTGGCCTCGGTACCGCCGTTGACAGTCTTGTATACCTGAATAGTGGCAGTGCCACTCGTCGCATAGGCGTTGGTGAACAAGGCTGCAGCTTTATCGTCAGTAGCTCGATCATAGTTAACCGTAGCACTCAGGCTGCGATCGGCATCTTCCGTAACAGTTACCGTAGCCGTAGCGGACTTGTCGTAAGTCCAGCCCTGGCCGTCTTCGGCAAGCTCCTTGATGTCGTACTTATACTCACCAGCTTGAGTGAACTCAAGAGCATCGAAGAAAACGGTTTGGTCAGCTTTAGCGCTTTTAGTCTGGAGCACCTCGTTGCTTCCCTGCTCGTAGAGGGCGAAAGTGAACTCCTGGTCCTTTTTCTTCACGGCGTCCGTTGCGCCCGTTACTTCCTTATGAACGCTCAGCGTTGCATTTGTGGAAGTAGAATAGGTGTTATCGAAGCTTGCATACTGAGCTTCAACCTTGTCGTACTTAACGGTAACAACTGGCTCCTCGGAACCTGCGGGCTGACCCACGCTTACCGTAGCCAGAACGTCATAGGCCTTGGTCCATTCTTTGCTCAGCTTGTCAGTCTCGTGAATCCTTAAAACGAATTCCTGGCCATAGAATTCCTCGCCCAAGCCAACGGTGCCGAAGGTGGCCATGCCCGAATCGTCAGTCGTGGCATCCTCGATAATGTCGGCAACCTTCTTGCCGCCCTCGTAACCGCTTTCATACATAACGGTGAAGGTGAATTTCTCGCCGGACTTCGGGGTGGCTCCATTGACGGTCTTTTTCGCCTTCAACTGGAACTTACCATCTGCAGGCGCGGTGTAGGTGTTGTTGAAGGTGGGCGGCGCATCAAGCTGCTCGCCGGCCTTGAGGTACTTGACCTCAGCGGAAAGCTTGCCGGTGGCGTCGTCTTTGGTGACGTCGACCTGGGCAGTGTAGACGGTTTCGTCGTAGGTGACGTTCGCCAGGCTGCCCTTGACCTCTTTGATGTCATAGGTATACGTGCCAGGCTTCGAGAAGCTCAGCGAATCGAAGGTCACCGTAGCGGCCTCGCCATCCCTTGCGGTCGATGCCGCCTTGGTGTCGATAACGCTGCCCTTATGATCGCCCTCGTTCTGGTCGATGAGCTGGAAGCTGAACTCGTCGTTGCTCATATTGCGACCATTCAAGATCTTCTTGGCCTGAAGATTTGCAGAGGTTGCCTCGGCGTACGTGTTGTCGAACAGAGCCGCATCGTCGTTATCTGCAGGATGCGTGCTGTATTCATAGCTAAGAACAAGCGAGCCCTTGCCATTGTCGGTGGCCGTCACGATAACCGACACATCATTTGCAAGCGTCCAGTCAGCGTCAGAGATGCTTGCTTCCTGAATCACATAACGATAAGTTCCTGGAGCGGTATATGCCCCAAGGCCGTTGATGTATGCAGTTTGACCAGCGGGAACATTGACATGCTGAATAGGATTGCCGGTCTTTGCACCCTCTGAATCAGCTTTGTAAACATAGAAGGTAAAGGTCTTGTCCTTAAACAAGCTATCCGCTTTGCCACCGTTGACGGTTTTCTTCACGTGAAGAACAGGCGTGCCTTCGGTTTTGTAGGTATTCGTGAAGCTCATCTTGTCCGCGGAGGCATCGCCCTTGGCGTAGCTCACGTTGCCGACAAGCTTGCTGTCCTGCTCCACAACCTGCACCGTAGCGGTGTACTCACCTGAATCGTAGGTCCAACCGTCCGCTGCCGTGCCAGTCTCAGTCACCTTATAGGCGAAGGTCTGATCTTTCATGGAATCGGAAAGCGAGCCAACGAACTTGCCGGTATAGGTTTTCTCGCCCTTAGTGTCGGTAGCAATAGTGACGTCGGCCAAGGTCGGCGCGGATTTCGCATTGTCACCTGTAGCCTCAGCCTTGAAGGTGAACGTTGCACCGGCAGGAGCTTCAGCGCCCTCAACCTTCTTCTCTATCTCAAGATTGAACGAACCCTTTTCAAGTTCATCGTAAGCGGTATAGCTGACAGCTGAGCTCGGGGTAACACCGAGTTTGGTGGCCTTTTCATAAGCGGTATCGTAACCATCCTTGGTGGCGTCGCTCTTGAGCATCACATAGGTGTTGCCGGTGTAGCTGATCTCGTAACCGGCGGGCGCCACGGTCTCAACAAAGTAGTAGAGCGTGTTGGAGGCAAGCGGATTATCCTTATCACCGAAGCTCACCTTGCCCTTGTTGTCGCTTGTCTGGGTGTCGACCTTCTCGGCCACGATTTTGTCCTTAGTGGATTTATCAAAGTCGACCTTCCATAGCTCGAAGGTGGCACCCTCAAGATTCTTCTTACCGGAAGAATCGGTTTTAGTTAGTGTAATGCCCCAGCTCTCAGAGCCGGTGCCGCCGCTTGAAGTAGCAACGTTAAAAGTTTGGGTAACGCCCGCAGCAGAGTTCTTTACGCCGCTTAGTTCGCAAGAGTTAGAGAAATCCTTCATTTCGTCGCCGGCATTACCGGAAGGCACGACCTTGTAAGTGACGATGACCTTCATGGAGTCGGGTACCTTGATGGTGAGGCGCGTGTGAGTGTTACCGCTCTGGCCCACATTGGCAAGCTCGTAGCTCGCCTGACCGGTTTGGAGCAGGTCCAAGCCGCTGTCGGATTTGACGCTGATGGTAGAGGCGGAAAGCTCGCCGCGGTAGTCGAGGTCGTCGACGAGCGTGAGCTCATCGGAACCGGACACGAGGTCGTAGGCGTTCTCGTTCACCGTAATGGTGTACTCACGGGCCGAAGAACCGGAAACAGGGCTGCCGATCTTGGCGAGGGCCTTGTTGTCGAAAGTCACCTTGTCGCTTCCCTCGGGGAAGGCATAGTCGCCCGAAGAAGCCTGTGCAGTGTTAGTAATTTCACCAGTGCTGTCAATAGAGCCCTTTGTAGCAGTTTGATAAGTAAGGATTACAGATACCTGCGTGCCCATGTCGGAACCCCAGGTGTATTTGGCGCCTTCAGTTGGAATAACGAACGTCGCAACACCATCTACCGTAGAGGCATCAATCGACGTCTCATTCGAGCCGTTATATCCGCCAGCATCCATCAACTTATATTTCGAAGCACCAGCAACAATTACTGAATTAGCAGGAAGCGTATCGCTTACTGTTACTTCTTTACCCTGAAGATCCAATACGGCGCCAGGCTTATCCTTGCTTTCGCGATTAACGTATGCCGTCCAATTAGTAATCCAAGCGCCCTTGGTACCATCGCCCCAGTCATACTCGGCGTCCCACGAGGAGCTATTGCCGCTCTTGATGACCGCAGGAGGAGTAGCTTCCTTCTCTATGGTGTAACCATCCTCGGCGGAAATCTCGCTCTTCTTATCGGTCTTAATGCTCGATTTGTTCTTGTAGTTGCCCGTTGGATACGCACCGTCAACCTGGGTGGTTTGAGTGTTGTAGGTCACGACAACCTTAGCGCCACTCTTGGCAATAAGATTCTTTACAGTGTCGGTGTTCTTAAAGGTAATAGTAAAAAGCTTGTTGTTGGCCCATTGATCGCCACTTGCCTTATCAATGGAGTAGTCAGTACCCTCAACAAGAGCATCGCCGCCGTCAATCTTAAGTGCCACATCGCCATCCAAGCTCACCTTCACGTTACTGGGAAGATTGCTGAACTGGTCGGTAAACACAATTGAGCTTGGATCCGTAGTGGAAACCATATCGCTGAATAAGATTTCTGAGGTCCACGATGCCTTACCGTCATAACTGGAAGAATCAATACCAGAAGTTAAGCTCTTTGTAATATAGGTGCCCGAATCTTTTGGCTTGAACGTGCCTGCTCCTGTACCCTCTGGACCGTGTTCAGAGTCGGGAGGAGTGACTACAGCAGTGTTTTTTACGGCTTCAAGAGAAGATTGGTTGGTCATCTGGGTGTAATAGGTGACCGTATACTCCTGCTTGCCGGCGTCGGCAGGAAACTTGAAGCTAAGCTTGGTGCTCGACATGAAGGCGTCGGTCACCGTCACGGGGTTGCCGGCGGAATCGGTGACCGTGACGCCGCTCGAGGTGCTGAAGGTCTGGTCGGCGCCAAGCTCGTCAGTAAAGGTGTAACCGCCCATGTCAGCTTTGATTGAGCCGTTGTTGAGCTTCACCACCCACTTGATGGCGGAAGGCGTGCTGCTGCCGTCGGCAGACTTGGAAACCATGGAGTACTTGGCGCTCTGGGGAGACTTGGAAGTCTCACCGTTCTGGCGCTTGTCGTCGCCACCCCAGCTGTACTTGACTTTGTTGTCAACGTTAGAGATGTCCGTGTTGTCCTTGTCTGGAAGCGACTTCACATACGTCTTGTACTGGACGTAGTAGTCGCCAGCCGTAAGGTCGCCAAGGGAAATGGTCGCATTCTGACCGTTCACAGTAGCGTCGCACTTGCCGGAGACCTCCTGGCCGCTTGCGTCCACAAGTTTGAAGGAACCGTCAACGAAGGAAAGGTTCGAACCGATGGTGTCCTCGATCTTGACGTTGGTCGCATAGGCGGAAGGCGAAATCTTGATAGTCCAGGTGTAGCTGTTGTCATCCTGGTCATACTTGGGGCCGTTCCACGTCTGGCTCATGTCGCCGCCAAACTTGGAACCGCTGACGCTGCCGTCCTTGGTGTTGACGGTCACGCTTGTGGACGCCCCAGGGAAGGTGATGGTCTCGCTCTTGCCGTCACCCTTATTCACGCCGTTCAGCTCGCAATCAAGATTGACATAGGCATGGGTAACGGTGCTGTTGAGGTAGGACTTGTTGTACTTAAAATAAGCAACGCTGTAAGTTACGCCGTCTTCTTCGACGTCTTCGATGTACCACTTGCCGGCAAGCGTTGTTCCATCCATCAGGTCGGTCTCAGCCATCTCGGCAACCTTGATGTTGGCCGGGAACTTATACATGACGTTTGGATTGGAAAGCGTCGGGCGATAATTATCTTTAAAAGTCACTTTCAACTGAGCATAAAACTTTTCAGATGAAGTGATGGCGGTATCGCCCAAAAGAGTCTTATGCTCCGAGTCCTTGAAAAACTCAGCTTCAGCGGTGCAGTTATTGCTGATGTCGACAAATTCAGCATCGGGGTTGTAGGTGCCGGAATTATCGTCCGAAGCAACGGAGGCTCCCGATTCACCGGATTGAGACGCATCGTCTTCGGTTGCTCCGTCGTCAGCGCCTTCCTTCGCGTCGTCACCTGAATCGTCGTCGTTGACGGCGCTACCCGATTTCGACGAGCTGGAAGGATCCGCGCCCTCGCCATCTGCAACCCTGGAGCCGCTGTTTGCCGCCTCCTCGCCGGAGCTGTCGCCCTCGGCAGCGAACTTCGAGTTCGAATCCGCCTGCTGCTCGATGTTTTGGCTCGATTGATCGTCATCGGAAGCTGCTGCGTATGAATTGGATATAGGAGCAAGACCCAAAACAAGCACAACAGCCATCATGCTGTTCAGCAGTTTTGCTTTGAGGCTACCCCCCCCCCGTGACGTATTTTCGGCTCATCCTTTCTCCCTTCACCGTAAAGCCTGCCTGAAGCTTTTCCATTCAACAAAACCCCCGACGAATCGGAGGCTTTGATTTCGACTGTTTACTTTCCGGTGCCTTTAGAATCCAAGGCATCGATTTTCGCCACGCGATCGGCATGACGCCCACCCTCGAACTCGGTGGTAAGGAAAGCGTGCAAGATCCTTTTGTTCTCTTCAAAGGAGACAAAGCGTCCTGAAAGCGTGATGACGTTGGCGTTGTTGTGCTGACGGCACAGCTCGGCGAACTGCTCGTTGATGATGTTAGCCGCACGCACGCCTGTGACCTTGTCGGCCGCAAGGGCCATGCCGACCCCCGTGCCGCACACAAGCACGCCACGGTCGGCGCGACCGGATGCCACGTCCTCGGCCACGAGCACGGCGAAATCGGGGTAGTCAACGCGATCGTCGTTCTGGGGGCCTTGATCGACCACCTGATAGCCCTCGTCTTTCAAAAACTCGACGAGCTGCTGCTTCTGCTCGAAGCCGGCATGATCGGAAGCGATGGAAACGATCATGAGGTCCCCTTTCCCCGTTTCGTTAGTCACGAAACCTTGCTAAACGGGTGGATTATACCAGAAACCGCAGGCCTTAGCGGCTTTTCGTTCGCTCTACCGCCTGCTTCCAGCCGTCGATGGCCTCTTTTCGCGCGAAATAGTCCATATCGGGCTCGAAAACGCGGTCGATGTGGCGCATCGCCTTGATTTCGTCAACGCTCCTCCAGAAGCCCGTCGAGAGTCCCGCCAGGTAGGCCGAGCCCATCGCGGTGGATTCCACATTTGAGGGGCGGACGATCGTCGTATCCAGGATGTCGGCGCAGCTCTGGCAGATGAAGTCGTTGCGGCAGGCCCCGCCATCGACGTTAAGCGGGTTCACCGTAATACCGGAATCCTTCTGCATGGCGCACAGAACATCGTTCACCTGATAGGCCTGTGCCTCAAGGCAGGCGCGAACCAGATGCGCCTTGGTAGCGCCACGCGTCAACCCGTATATGGCGCCGCGAGCATTGGCGTCCCAGTAAGGCGCGCCCAAGCCGGTGAAGGCCGGCACCACGTAAACCCCGGCCGAATCTTCAACACTCGTTGCCAGAGATTCGGAATCGGCCACATCGTCCAAAATACCCAAGCCATCGCGCAGCCACTGCATCAAGGCACCCGCCATGAACACGCTTCCTTCAAGCGCGTACTCAAGACGGCCCGCCCCTGGCGCCGAGGCCGCTACCGTGCAGGCCAGGCCCGCCCTCGAAAAGCACGGCTTGCCGCCCGTATTCATAAGAAGGAAGCAGCCGGTGCCGAAAGTTGCCTTGGCGTTTCCGGCATCGAAGCAGCACTGTCCGAAGAGGGCGGACTGCTGATCGCCGGCAACGCCGCAGATGGGGACGTTGCCCTTAATCACCGGGTGGTTGACCAGGCCGAAGTCGCCTGACGAGGGGCGCACCTCCGGCAGCATGCTCTGCGGCACGCCGAACAGATCGCACAACCAAGGGCTCCACTCGCCCCGAACGATGTCGAAAAGCATCGTGCGGCTGGCGTTAGTTGGATCGGTGGCATGTACCTTGCCCTGGGTCAGGTTCCAGATAAGCCAAGTGTCCACCGTACCGAACAGCAGATCGCCCGCCTGGGCACGCTCGCGCGCACCCGGAACGTTCTCCAGAATCCACGCGATCTTGCTTGCCGAATAATAAGCATCGGGGATCAAGCCCGTTATCTCGCTTATGCGCTTGGCCACCCCGTCGCCCGCGCAGACGCGCTCCACCAAATCGGCCGTACGACGGCACTGCCACACGATGGCGTTATGCACCGGCTCGCCCGTGCGCTTGTCCCAAACCACAGCGGTCTCGCGCTGATTGGTGATGCCGATGGAGTCCAAGTCGTCGACGGTGATGCCCTGCTCAACCAAAAGCTCGGTTAAAACCTTGAGCTGGCTTGCCAAGATTTCCTTAGGATCGTGCTCGACCCAGCCGGGCTTCGGGAAATGCTGGGCGAAGGGGCTTTGCGCCACACCGACGATTTTGCCCTGCTTATTAACCAGAACCGCACGCGACGAGGTTGTCCCCTGGTCAAGCGCAACGACGAAGCGACTCATCGGGCCTCCTTGGGCATATGGGCCTCGATCCAAGCCAGGATGTCCTGCTCGACTTCCTCATGTTCCTTTTCGTTCAGAATCTCGTGGCGCAGGCCCGGGTACAGGCGCATGGTGCAATCGAGCACGCCCGCCTCGCGATAAAGCTCACAGGCGCGAAGAACGCCCTCACCGAAATCGCCAACCGGGTCCATCGCGCCCGAAACGAAGAAAAGCGGCAGATCGCTTGGCGCCTCGCTTGCATGGGCGCGCGTGGCTACCTCAGCGGTGAGCAAGGTCAAGGAAGCATAGCCGCCGACGCTGAAGCGCGCCCCGCACAAGGGGTCGGCCTCGTAGGCGGCAATGTTGTCGGGGTTCACGCTCAGCCAGTCGAGCTCGCCCTGGGCGCCCTCGATTGCCGAGGCATAGCTTCCGACGCCCAGCTTGTCGACGGCCTTCGAACGATGGCGCTCGCCCTTCGTGCGCGCGATCATATGGCACAAGGCGTTGGCCGCCAAGGAAACGGGAAGCGCAGGCTGACCGGTGCCGCACAGGATGGCGCCGGTAAGCTCCGCACCGTGCTCCTCGCAGCAACGGCGTGCGATGAAGCTGCCCATCGAATGTCCGAACAGGAAAAAGGGCAAGCCCGGATAGGCTTGACGATAGTAGGCTCCCAGGCGATGCACGTCCTCGGCCATAACGTCGGCGCCCGATGCTGCGGGAAGATGGCCCAGGTCCTTGGGGTTTGCGACGCTTTTCCCATGGCCGATATGGTCTTCGCCGACAACCAAAAAGCCTGCATCAGCAAGGGTACAGGCGAAGGATTCGTAACGGCCGATGTGCTCGACCATGCCATGCACGATCTGCACGATACCGCGGATGTCGCCGGCAAGGGGCACCCACGTTAAAGCTCTGAGCTGGGATTTCCCGTCGACTGAAGGGAAGCTTCCCTCAAAACGGCCGACGGTCGGGGTAACGGCGGTCATATCCATGGCCTACCTCTTTCCTGTGTTTTGCGGGTCCTATGTTTCACGGGCGGTCTTGCTTGCGAGCAGGCGCTGATTTAAAGCGAGTGGATTTTACGGACAGGCACGTTCGCGGCGAACAGGCCCACCGACAAGCAAGCGCACACGCTGCAGACGAACCCAACGACGAGTGAGCTTGCTTACGTGCGAACCCACCTACGAA
>CAVAUO010000021.1:0-16879 GCA_963591685.1 Escherichia coli | reverse complement strand
GTGGTGCCCTTGAGGTAATCCGGCACCAGACTGAGAAGAGACCGATCGGGCCCGAACGGCCTTGCATGCATGCGCGATTGCGCTTCAAGACGAGCCGACAAGGCGCCTGCGGCATTCTTGAACTTCTTGTATACGATCAGATTTTCAACAAGCATGTCACGCATCTGATCGGGTGTGAGCTCATCCAAGTCGGCATCGATCGCAGGCTCGTCCTCCGGGATCAAGCTGGCCGCCTTGAGCTCAAGCAAGGTGGCCGCAACAAGCAAAAAATCGCTTGCAACATCAAGGTCGACCTTCTTCATGCGTTCAATTTCCGCTAAGTATTGGTCAGCAATCTCGGAAATGGCGATGGAACCGATATCAACCTTCTGTCTGCTGACCAAATACAAAAGAAGATCGAAAGGGCCATCGAAGCTCTCGATACGAACACGATACGACACTTCAACCTCCTAAACCGATACGCACGATCGAAGCCAAACGAGCAAAAAACTAAATCAAGCCTACCAGCAAATGATAGACGTTGCCTGCGGTCACGTTTAAATACCAGCCAATAGGGTCAACGTTGAAAACCTGGGGCAGCAAAATGATGACGATCATGAAAACCGGAAGCGCATATTGCTGAATCGCGTAGTAGGTGTCCATATGCTCATCAGGGACAAAAGGCACCACGATGGAGGCGCCATCGAGTGGCGGAATGGGGATAAGATTGAAGAACATCAGGTACAGGTTGATGATGATAAGCATCTGAAGGAACATCTGCAGGTAAACGGCTGCAACCGTAGGCAGCAGGTTAACCGCGCCAGCGCTTCCAAGCAAAAGCAAAGCGCCCAAAACCGCTAAAAGCAAATTGCCCAAAGGCCCCGCTAAAGCGACGTAAAGCTCACCTTTCTTCGGGTCCTTGAAATTATTCGGGTTGAAGGGAACCGGCTTTGCATAGCCGAAAACAGGCATCCCCGCAATCAAAAGCAAAGCAGGCAGGACAAGCGTGCCAAAAGGATCCACATGTCGAATGGGGTTGAAGCTCAACCTTCCATTATGGGCAGCTGTGCGGTCGCCCAGTTTGAACGCGACAAAACCATGCATGAACTCATGGAAGGTGATGGCGCAAACGAAAGCCAGGATTTCGATCCCGTAGTACCAAAGGTCGTATATAAGGCTTGTATCAAACATTCGAACATCTTCCTTGATAGCGAAATGAGGAGCTCAAATTTATAACGAAAAGAGGCTGAGCATCCAATCAGCGAGCAAAATCCATCAACATTCGAGCAAATAACGAGCTGGCGATCAAAAAAGGCGAACGCAGCGCTTAATCAAGCCAAATCGCAAAACCCGTACTGCCTCAAAACCTCGTAGGAAGCAATCGCAACAGCATTCGACAAGTTAAGGGAGCGAATTTCGTCCCTCATGGGAATACGGACGCATTCGTTTGCGTGAGCGTCCAGGATCTCAGGATCAATCCCGCGCGACTCCCTGCCGAAAATCAAATACATTGGCCCGTCGGGCGCAAACGAAGGCAAATCAAGATCGAAGAAATTACGATCGGTCCTTCCGGTGAAGAAAAGAAGATGATCGTCCGCATGCTCGGATAAAAAAGCCTCTGTGCAGGCGTGGCGCACGATTTCAACCTTGTCCCAATAATCAAGCCCCGCGCGCATCAGGTTGCGCTGCGTTGCACGAAACCCCATAGGCTCGACAAGATGCAAAGTCGCCCCAATGCACGCACAGGTGCGGGCAATGTTTCCCGTGTTCTGAGGAATCTCGGGCTCAAATAAAACAACATTCAGATCTACACCCATTACGACAAGCCCTCGCTCTTCAGGCGCTCCTCTACTTCCTCCGAAAGAAGCATCCATTCCTCCTCATGCTCTTCCATGCTCTTTTTTAACAAGGAATGCTCACGGATGATGTCGGTCGAAGAGGATTCGTTCGTGTAAAATTCAGGATCTGCCAAAAGATGCAAGATCTCGTCCATGCGCGCACCCTCAACCTCTAGAGCACGCTCAAGCTCAGCGATGCGTTTGCGCTGCTTCTTCAAGGCTGCGTAGGCACGGTTGCGCGCTTCCGCCTCCGCGCGCTTCTGTTCCTTGGACTTGCGATCGCCGGGAAGTTTGGCTGCAACCGCCGCAACGCCGGCGCGCTCATTGGAAAGCTCCCGCTTCTCGGTAGCCTCTTCCACTTCGTTAAGCTGTCCGCTCTTGAACAGGTAATAATCGTAATCGCCCTCGTAAGAGGTGATTTTGCCAGGCTTGACCTCGATAATGCGATTCGCCACCGATCTAATAAGATGACGATCGTGCGTGATCAGAACAATGGTCCCCTCGAAATGCGACAAAGCCTGCTCAAGAATGTCGGCGCTTGCGATATCAAGGTGGTTTGTAGGTTCGTCCAGGCAAAGCAAAGGTCGTGGTGCAACAAGCATCTTAGCCAGTGCTAGACGGCACTTCTCCCCGCCCGACAACACGCCAACAAGCTTGTCGACATCGTCGTTGCGAAACAGGAAGGAGCCCAGCAGAGTACGTACCTGGGAAATGCTCCAACCGGGCGCCACGCCATCAAGTTCCTGGAAAACGGTGTTGCTCGGATTCAGTTCCTCAAGCTGGTGCTGAGCGAAGTAGGTTTTGCTCACATGCGCGCCGTAGGCAATGGAACCCTGTTCGTGATCAAGAGCTCCGGCAATCATCTTGAGCAAGGTCGACTTACCTGCGCCGTTGGGACCCACCAAGGCGATCTTCTCGCCTCGATACAACTTAAGATTCAGGTCTTCGTAAATCCGCTTATCGCCGAACGACTTGGAAACGCCCTCGATATCAACCACTAGCTCGCCCGTGCGCGGAGGCTGCTGGAAATTGAAATGAACGGTTTTGCGCTCCTCGGGAACCTGGATTATCTCCATTTTCTCAAGCTTCTTCACGCGATCTTGAACCTGCTTGGCCTTGGTGGCCTTGTAGCGAAATCGCTCGATGAAGGCTTCCATCTTCTCGATTTCGTCTTTTTGTTTGGCCGCCTGCTCCTTGAGCCTTTCGAGCCACTCAGCACGTTGCTTTAAATATGAGGAGTAGTTGCCCTTGTAGGCGCGTAGCTGACCACGGTCAATCTCGGCGACACGGGTAACCATGTTGTCCAAAAACTCCCGGTCGTGCGAAACAACTAGAACAGTTCCTTCGTACGAGCGAAGGAATCCCTCAAGCCACTTCACGCTCTCCAAATCAAGATGGTTGGTAGGCTCGTCGAGCAAAAGCACTTCGGGGTTGCGCGTTAGAAGCTTGGCCAGGGCGATGCGCATCTGCCAGCCGCCGGAATACTCCGTGGTGGAACGCTGCATGTCCTCTTCGCCAAAGCCCAAGCCGAAAAGCACGGACCTGACACGCGCGTGGAGCGAGTAACCGCCCATAGCCTCGTAAAGCTCGCGTGCCTTGCCGTACGCCTGGAGCTTCTCGTCAGTAGGGTCCTGAGCAATCCCCTCTTCAAGCTCAAGCATACGCCGCTCTTGCTCAACGACCTCGCTTTGCGCGCTCATCACTTCATCGAAAATGGACCTATCGCCCATCTCGATAGCTTCCTGCTCCAGATAACCAACATGTGCACCCTTGGCAAGAAGAACACGACCCGAATCGGCCGAATCCTTGCCCGAAATGATGTTGAGCATGGTGGTTTTGCCCGCACCATTTGGCCCGACCAACGCGATGCGATCATGCTCCTCAAGACGAAGAGACACATTTTCAAAAAGCGTGCGTGCGCCAAAGGACTTAGTAAGTTTTTCCAATTGCAATATCATGAGGCAACATTTTAACGGAGCAGGACCGGCAAATACAGCCCCGCCCGTCGCCATGCAAGTACCGCAGCTAATCAGCTATCTCGTTGAACATCGATAAGGGTGCCGGAGGCGCTGCCGCCCTGACCCTTTCGCACCAGAGCACAGAGCCAAAACGAAATACGGACTCCATATCTCAAAGCAAGAAATCAGCAGCGTAAACTTGCTAGAACGAACTCACTCAAACGCAAAAGGTGAAAAGCCTTTCCAGCTTTCATCAGGACAGCGACCAACAGTCAGTCTAGTCCAGGTAATAACAACCTTCGTCCCGCTCAAGAGCCATGCCTTTTACGTAATCGATGAACAAATCGACGCAATAGGGGCGATAGTTTTTGTTGCTATAAGCCATGTAAATCGTATGGAAGAAAGGTTTGCGATCCTCTTCGTCAAGGCAGAAGGGCTTCACGACAATACCCTCTATGTTCTTAAGGAAGAAAGTGTCCATCATGATCGCAACTTTATCGCTGCTTGCGGCGATGCCCGCCAAAATCGACTCATCATCGTAGGCATAATGGACATCCTTCAAAGAAAGGCCGTCCATGAAACCCTTGATGGATTTCCCCACAGGTAGGGTATCGCGATAACTGATCAAATCTGCTTCTTTAAGATCATCAGGAACGATGAAATCCTTATGCGCCAAGTCGGATTCACGATTAACCACGATCACCAACTTCTGCAAAGTCACTGGCACAAAATCCACGTCCTTAATCGCATCATCTTTCGCACAAAAAACAACGTCATGGCTACCCTTGCCCAAATTCTCAAGCAAGGTCTGCGAAGGGGCTTGACTTAAATTGAAGTCGTAATCATGGTCGCTTTCCCGGCGATAACCTTTCAACAGCTTGGGCACGTAATCCGTTTGCAGGGTGATAATTGAGCCCATATCGATGGTTCCACCATCCGACTCCCCCGAATAGCCCTTCATAATGGCAATGCCCTTGTCAAGCTGCTCCAAGGAAGCATTGACGTAGGTAAGGAACTCGGAGCCGTACTTGGTCAACTCAACGTTGCGGCCTGATTTCTGAAACAAAGAAACGCCCAACTCGGACTCCAAGGAGGAAATGGATCCGGAAAGAGTAGGCTGCGTGATGAAAAGCTCTTTTGCAGCTCGCGTATAGTGCTGCAAATCCGCCAATTTGCGGAAGTAATAGAGCTGGGATAGATTCATGAGGGCCGCCAATCGTTAAATGCCAACAAGCCAAACCAAGTTCAGAGCGAGAAACGGACGAACAAGCATCCAAGCGCAGAAGATACGATTTTCTACCGTCCTGAATCAGCAAAGCCAAAGTGCTTTTAATCGGCTTATAGCTCTGACTCGAAATTAGCAAGCATTAGTATAAGTCAAATCTATCAATTATCAAGAATATATAGGAAAAGGGATTCGCAAAAGCGAATCCCTTTTCTACAAAAGTCAACAGAGGTTAAAGAAATTAACCTTCGCGGTACTGAACGCCGCAACCAAACTGAGGATACTCCCACTTCTCAAGGATGGTGCTACCGCAAATCATGCGGCAGGTACCGCACTCGAGGCAGCCAGCGTAGTCGAAAATCGGCTCGTCGGAACCATCGGCGGGAATCTTGTAGAGAGCAGCGGGGCAGCACATAACGAGCTTCATGTACTCGGGATCGCTGACCTTAACGCCCTCACGGATGACGATATGTGCGTTCTCCTCGTCAACGATCATCTTGTTCTTTGCAAGCTTGTCGTCAACGTTAACGGTAATAACAGGGTTACTCACAGTGCCTTCACTCCCTTCAGGGCAACACCGGCGAGCTTGAACAAGCCAGCCTTCTTAACGGGGGGCATAGCAATGCCCATAACATGCTTACGAGGCTCGCCGTCGACGATGAACAGAGGGTTCATGATGTCGCGGATCATCTCGGGGTAACCGCGGAACATACCAGGAGCGGATTCCAGGAAGTGAGGAGCCTTAGCGTACATCTTCATATCGCGCATAACGAAGGAAGAATCAAGCATCTGCTTGTAGCACTGCAGGCCAGCCTTGGAGGTATCACCCGCGTCGAGAGCCTTGATAGCTGCCTGACCGGCGATATCACCGGAAGCAACAGCAAGATCCATGCCACGAACGGTGTAGCCGAGGTTCATGCAGAGCATTGCTGCGTCGCCGGCAACGATAACGCCGTCACCAACAATTTCGGGCATCATGTTGATGCCGCCCTCGGGGACAACGTGGCCGGAGTACTCAACAAGCTCGCCACCTGCGATGAGAGGCTTGATCTCGGGCTTGTTCTTGAAATCCTCGAGCATCTGGTAAACAGGCTTCTCCTGCTTCAAAACCTCGGACATGGTAGCGACGATGCCAAGAGAGATGGACTCCTTGTTGGCGTAAACGAAAACGCCGCCGATAATGCCGTTGGAGCAGTCGCCCGCGAAGAGCCAGGAAGCACCTTCGCCAGGGTTGCACAGGAAGCGAGACTCGATGGTCTCAGCGGGAAGCTTCCACACCTCCTTGGCGCCAACAGCAACCTGGTCGATTGCGGGAGCCGCCTTGGAAAGACCAGCCTTGGAGGTGAGCAGAGAATTGACGCCGTCAGCCAGAATGACCAAGGAAGCGGTCATGGGCTCGGCCTCTTCACCAGAGCCAACGAGGATACCCTGAACCTTACCGTTGTTAATGATGAGATCATTGACAGCCATGTCATAGATGATCTCGGCGCCAGCGTTCTCAGCCTGCTCAGCGAGCCACTGATCGAAAGGCGCACGAAGAACGGTGTAGGATTCCTGACCAGCCTTCTTCAGATCCTCAGAGGTGAAGTCGATGGTGAAATTGGAATCGGGAGCGATTAAAGAGATACGCTCATGAGCCACCTTACGCTGAAGAGGAGCTTCTTCGTAGTTAGGGAAGACCTTCTTCAAAGAGTGGGTGTAAATACGACCGCCGGTCATGTTCTTAGCGCCAGCATAGTTGCCGCGCTCCAGAACCAGGACAGTCTTGCCAGCGGATGCGAGCTGATATGCGGCGACGCAGCCAGCGCAACCAGCGCCAACAATGATTACGTCGAAATCAGGCTCGAATACTTCGTCAGCCATGTTTCTCCTTCCTGGGTGTGAACCAATGCGTGGCACACCCAACAAAAGGGGCATCCACACGAAGTAGAAATATATCTGATTTAGTGTCCTTTGTGAAGAAAATGCAGGATTTTATCCCGTCAAATGAACCAATTATTTCTTCGGCAGCCCATGCCCTCCCTCTACGGACGCAACCGCCCATTACAGTAGAGCGCTTATACCTCGCAACAACTTGATCCGGAGAACCCCAGCAGCTGTATTAAGAGCCGCAACCATGACCTTTAAAGGCGCCCGCGGCAAGCTGACGTTGATCAATCTACGTAATAACCTTGAAGATAGTGTCAGGTGCACACTATAGCCATGAGCTATATCAGGCTCTAAGTTCTTCGTATTTCACATTGTCCAAAAGCTCAAATAGGATTTAACCCATTGCAGCTTTAACGCAAAGGAGAATTTATGAGCGAAATCCATGCTCCCTATCGTTACGACATCGTGGGCAGCTTCCTGCGACCCGATTACCTCAGAAGCGCACGAGCCAAGTTCGAACGAGGCGAACTTTCCGAGCAAGAGCTGAAATCCGTTGAGGATAAAGCCGTTCTCGACCTAATAGAAAAAGAGAAAAAGGCCGGTTTGCACATCATCACGGATGGTGAATTCCGAAGGCTAACCTGGCATCTTGACTTCATGTGGAACATTGACGGAGTTGCCCGCATCAAATCCAAAACAGGCAACACAACCTTCGAAGGCGAAGCTGCGGCAATCGACGACGTTGCAATCGAGGGTAAACTCTCGGCGCATAATCACCCCTTTATCGAGCATTTTCGATTCGTAAAAGCCCAAGAAGACGAGAGCACCGTTGCCAAACTAACCATCCCCGCCCCTGGTCAGTTCTACGCGCAATTCACCGGAGCGGAGCAGCTTCGCAACACCCTTATTCATTATGAAAGCACACAAGCATTCGCCGATGATGTTGTGAAGGCCTACTCCGAATTCATCGCTGATTTCTACGATGCAGGCGGCCGAAATCTTCAGTTCGACGATTGCACCTGGGGCGGCTTCGTGAACACCGAGGTTGCGCTGCAGCTCACTGGCCTGGACACGCTTGAAGAACTCAAAAGCTACATGGAGCTTCTTGTTTCAATCAATAATAGGGTCATCGCTTCAAAACCTGGCAAGGACATCGTCATCAACACGCATGTTTGCCGAGGCAACTATCATTCGACTTACTTCTCGAGCGGCGCGTATGACGCAGTCGCAGAACCTCTTTTCACCACCGAAAACGTCGACGCATTCTACCTTGAATACGACGACGAGCGCTCGGGCGGCTTTGAGCCGCTCTCCAAAGTGGCGCCCGATAAAAAGGTCGTCCTTGGATTGGTGACAACCAAAAACCCGAAATTAGAAAACAAGGAATCCATCATTGCGCGTATTAGCGAAGCCGCTAAGTATGTTCCTTTAGAGAACCTGTACCTTTCCCCACAATGCGGTTTTGCAAGTTGCGAAATTGGCAATAAGCTAAGCGAAGATGAGCAATGGGCTAAGATCGCATTAGTAAAGGAAATCTCCAAAGAAGTATGGGGATAGCACACTAACCGCCTTGAGGCACGGCGTCATATTTAGGCGCGTCCACCATAAGCATAGTCAAGACGGCACAAGGACCCTGGAATGGATTTTCAGGGTCCTCATTTTTATGCAGTCGAAAAAGAGTGGGCACAAGTCAAACGATTCATACCAAAGACACTGTTTGGACAGCTTTAAGCCATATCGAAATAAAACAAAAAAAGAAGGAGACCCGAAGGTCTCCTTCCAAAAGCCCGTTTAGAGCGCTCGATTTACAGAGCAGCAGTAAGAGCAGGAACGACTTCGTAGATGTCGCCAACGAAGCCAAGGTCGCACTGCTTGAAAACAGGTGCGTTTGCGTCCTTGTTGACAGCGATGATGGTCTCAGCGCCAGTGACGCCAACCATGTGCTGCTGCTGGCCGGAGATGCCCAGAGCAATGTATGCCTTAGGAGCAAGAACCTGGCCGGAAACGCCGATGTAGAGGTTACGAGCCATCCAGTCAACGTTCTCAGCGAGAGGACGGGAGCAACCGAGCTCGCCGCCAACCTTAGCAGCAAGGTCACGAGCCATCTGGAGGTCTTCCTCAGCCTGGAAGCCACGGCCAGCACCAACAACAACGTCGTACTTGGTGAGGTCGGCGCCACCTGCGGGCAGAGGCTCGGTGCCGGTGATAGTCAGAGGAGCAGCGGGAGCAGTGTAAGCGATGGTCTCGACAGCGTCGGTACCGGTGGGCTCAGCAGCCTCGAAAAGGGTGGCGGCAACGGTGTAGATCTTAGTGCCTGCAACGGTCTGCTTTGCGTTAGCGATACCGCCAAAGTAAGAGTTGACAGCAGCGTCGCCCTCAATGGCAGCAACGTCGGAGATAACAGCAGTGCCGAGCTGAGCAGCCAGAGTACCAGCAAGGATCTTGTTGGTGGGAGTGGGCTCAACCAGAACGATGTCAGCGCCGGAAGCGTCGAAAGCAGCCTTAACGCCAGCAGTTGCGTTCTCGGGCAGACCCTCGAACTCGATAGCGTATGCCTTGTCAGCAACGCCGGTCAGAGGAGTGCCGACAACGGCCAGCTCGACAGCGTCAGCGATGGTGCGAGCGCCAGCGCAAATGGACTTCTGAGCATCCTCGGATGCAGCAATAACAAGTGCCTTAGTCATAGTTCAAATACCGCCTTCTCTTTACTTAAGTGCTTCAGCGACAGCAGCAGCGAAAGCGTTGACGTCGTCGAAGATCTGGTTCTTACGATCTGCAGGAACGGGAGCAAGGATCTCGTCATAGGAGACCTTGGTCTCGACAGCCACGTCAGCGGCAGAAGAGGGCTTCTTGCCAGCCTGAAGGATGTCGCGCATGCCGGGGATGCGAGCCTCGCAGATTGCAGGAGAAACGGAAACGACAGCAGGCAGAGGAACCTCGACGGTCTGAACCTCAGTGTCGAGGGTGCGCTTGACGATGACCTTACCGTCAGCAGCCTCGATAGCGGTTACCTCGTTGACAACGGGGTAACCAAGAGCTGCAGCGAGCTGAACGTTGACCTGACCAGCGTAAAAGTCTGCGGAACCCTCGCCAGTGATGATCAGATCGTAGCCGTCGCAAAGACCCTTGAGAGCCTGAGCGGTAGCGTAAGAGTCAGCGGTGTCGGCAACGCCGGTAGCAACCTTGAGCTCGTTGACGCCACGGGACAAGATATCCTTCTTGGTCTTGGCGTCGTAGTCAGCAGCAGCTGCGGAGATGACGTCAGCCTCGCCACCGGTGGAAGAAGCCAGCTGGGCAGCAGCCTCGATGGCGTTCTTGTCGTAAGTGGAGATAACGGGCTTAGCCTTGGAGTAGTCGAGAGTACGGTCACCAGCGACAGTGATGTCCTGGTCGTCTGCGACCACCTTGACAGCGACAGCAATCTTCATGTTTGAATGCTCCTTCTTGTTATGTCGGCCCGGAAATTCCATTGTGTGAAAAACCGAGCCGGCCGGTTTGAATCACGCTGCCCGCCACACAGCCTGCTGCGACGGACAGCGGATCACGCAAAATAAAGTTAGTAAGGAAAACTTACTTGTACTTGTGCCACTTGGGGATAGCACGACCTGCGATGTAGTCCATAACCTCGCAAGTACCGCCGGCGAGCATGTTGCCGCGGAGGTCACGCCAGATGCGGCCAACGCGAACCTCGTCGGTGTAGCCAAGGCCACCGTATACCTCGATCGCATTATCAGCGACCTGGAGGTGAGCACGAGTGCCCCAGGACTTGAGCATAGCGATGTCAGCATTGATGGACTCGCCCTGGTCAAGTTTCCAGAGGCAGTAGTACAGCCAATGACGGGACTGCTGCAGGATCATCTCGTTCTCCTCGATGAGAGCCTGGACGCGGGGGTTGGTGATGATGGGCTTGTTGAAGGCGATGCGCTCCTTAGCGTAAGCGATGGCATCGTTCTGAGCAGCCTGAGCAAGACCAAGACCCTGAGCAACAACGAGGCAGCGCTCGAACTCGAAGTTCTTCATCAAGAGCATCCAGCCGTTGCCCTCGCCGCCAACACGATCAGCCTCGGTAACCTTCACGTTGTCAAAGAAGACGTCAACGAAGGGAACGGTGTGCTGGCCGAGCTTGGAGAGGTGAGCGGTGGAAACGCCGGGAGCGTCACGACGGACGAGCCAGAGGCTCATCTTGTTGTTCTCGCGAGCGGGAGACTCATCCTTGCAGATGACGAGCAGGTAAGGTACGTCGGCACCATTGGTGACCCAGGTCTTCTGACCGTTGAGGACGAAAGTGCCGTCGGCCTGCTTGGTGGAAGTCATGGCCATGCCCTGGTTGTCGGAACCAGCACCAGGCTCGGAAAGGCACAGAGCGCAAACGGCCTGGCCGGACTTCTCATACTCTTCGACGATGACAGCAGCCTGCTCGGGAGTGCCGAACTCAGCGAGGTCGGCGGAACCAAGCATGCCGGTCATGAAGGGAGTCATGCAACCGGTGAACTCATAGAGCTTCTCGGTCATGAGGCCCAAGGTCACATGATCGGTGGGGATGCCGCCAACTTCCTCGGGAAGACCCATGAATGCAAAACCAGCATCGCGGTATGCATCCTGCGCCTCAGCGGGAACCTGATGAGCGGCATACATGTCATTGACAGCCTGCTCGTCGCCGAAGTAGCGCTCAGCGTACTCCTTGAGGGAGTCGACCAAGAGCTCCTGCTCGTCGGTGAGACTAAAATCGATTGCCATATTCTTCTCCTTCTCCTCCGCCCCCAGGCAACAGGAACGGAATCGTCTGGCAGCACAATCCACCAGAATCTGGACTTTCTGCACTGTCAAGTTTGAAGTTCATTTAAAACTTTGTCCAATAGGCTTGAACCTTTTAATCAAAGTTCCTCCTATAGACATGACCTATATATCGGCAATTTTCTAACTAATTAATAGAGTGAATTTTTGGATATGCACATGAAACATGCGGAAACAAACTTCGAAAAAATTTTTGCCTAATCCCAAAATTAGGGCTTGACAAACATTAGAAACATTTTTCCAATCCATCGGTTTCCCCCTACATGAACTAGGAATGATCAATAGGTCGCGCCTATGAATGGATATTTATCTGCAATAAATCTCCTATTGGACTGTTTCACTAAGTCCAATGCTAAAATTTGCCTAGCGGAAATCCGGAATCTGCCGCATAGGGTCGTTGCCCAAAAACTGGGCACAATCACAAATCATTAGGAGGGTTTATGAATCCCAATGCAACTATCACTGATGAGCAGTTTAAGGCTTATCTGAAGAAGGTCCGCGACATGGTCGAGGGCCCTTACACTGAGTGGCAGAAGGAGATCGAGGTTACTAACACTTTCCCCGAGAAGTTCTACCAGTCCAACATCGATAACGACATTTATCGTTACTCCCTCCCCGTCGAGTACGGCGGATGGGGCCTCTCCGAGAAGGAAATCCTGCAGGTCCAGGAAGAGTTCTCCCGTGGTCCTTCGGGCATGCGTATGCACATGCACTACGCTTCCGACCTGAACTGGCGCATCCTCAACGACTTCGGTTCCGAGGAGCTGAAGGCTGAGTACATGCCCAAGTTCCAGGACAAGACCATCTTCACCAACTTCGCTCTGACCGAGAAGACCGGCGGCACTGGTGCTGACCTTCACACCACCGCTGTCGAGCAGGCTGACGGCACTTACCTGCTGAACGGCGAGAAGTGGCTCATTTCTCACACCGACTGCTCCCAGTTCTCCTACGTCATTGCTGTGACCGACCCCGAGAAGACCGGCGATGAGCGTCTTTCCGCATTCTTCGTCCCCATGGATCTCCCCGGCTTCGAGATCGTTCCTATGCCTCACATGATGGGCTGCCGTGGCTCCGGTCACACCGGCCTCGCATTCAAGGACGTCGTTCTCGATCCTAAGTACCTGCTTGCTGAGCGCGGCCAGGGCATGAAGGTTGCTATGCACTCCCTCGCTGTCTCCCGTGTTCACATCGCTACCTCCAACCTCGGCATTTCCCAGAAGATGCTCGAGATGTCCATCGCTCGCGCTCATGATCGCGTGACCTTTGGTAAGCCCATCATCAAGCGCCAGGCTATCCGCGTTAAGCTGGCTAACATGGCTATGATGCTGCACGCTCTCCGCTGCATGATCATCGACTTCTGCGATGACTACGAGATCGACGAGCAGGGCGAGTACATCGACGAGAAGGCTGCAATGTGCAAGCTGTTCTCCATCGACACCTCTCGCCTCGTCTCCGACGAGATGCTCGAGATCTTCGGTGGCGACGGCTACTTCGAGGATTCTCCTTACGGCCCCACCGAGCTCCTCTATCGTGACTGCCGCGCTATGTGGCTCGAGGAGGGTGCTCCCACCGTCCAGCGCATCACCATCGCTCGTGGCGTTGAGAAGCACAACGGCCGTGTTGAGTACCAGACCTGGATTGCTGGTACCGACCTGGCATAAGTCTAGCTTTAGACTTATAAATCCAAAGAAATTTGGTCAGATTCCGGAGGGCTGGGGACACAAGTTCCCAGCCCTTGCTGTATTTCCGCACAAATACACAAAGGACAGTCAAAGTTCCTAGAGCCAAAATCGTTTATCTTAACTGATTTATTAGCTCCGCTATCATCAGCACCTCGACCTGTTTATTCATCTGTTTCGCTGATCAACAGACTAATTAAGGTAATTCGGATGTCTATTTTGAGCGCTAACCTAGCACCTGAATCGATAGCCGCCCAGACACGCAAAAATCGTCTCACGCATCACATCGAAGCATGAGACGATTAAAAGCGAAATCGAATTAAACGTTCTGGAAGTGCTGGAAATCCGTTTAAACGAAGTACTCCATTGCACCATCGTCCGCTTTACGACGATGCACTTTAAAAGTGTCATGTAAGTATTCAAGGTACGCGAATTGATTCAAGACCTTACGCGTACGTATGTCGTTATCAAAATGGAAAATGCCCTTTTCGCGGTGAGCATTGTTGATTTGGGTTATCTCATAAGCAGTAACCGGATGAGTGGCCTCTTCAACCTGCCTCAAGCATTTACTTAATGGCTTATCGTACGAGGCTATGCTTCTATCGATAAACGCAATCCCCTCCTCGGCACTAACCGCAGAATGGTGCGCCATGTAAAAACCAGTAGGACGCAAAGATTTGATCACATCGAAGCTGTGCAGATAACTAAGTATGCAATGTTCGTTATTGCGAAGCTGGTACAAACCTGGAGCACCATGAGTAATATGATCGCCCGTGAACATAAAGCCTTCAGTCACTTCATACAGACACACATGATCACATGCGTGACCAGGGCTAAACACAGGCATGAATTCATATCCCGCTATCTTAATGCGATCCCACTCATGAACCTCAACCTCATGCCGCGGGTAATAGAGGCTCTCCTCAAGCCTGCCTCCAACAGACTTAACGTTCATGCGAATCCCAAAATCTTTAGCCCTACGCGTACCACTTAAAACGCAAAAATCCTCAACACGTTGCGGGGTCACCGGCATATGCGGCCCATGATAAACAACGCGAGCTCCCCTGCTTAAGCAATAGGCAAGATTTCCCTCGTGGTCGATATGAAAGTGGGTTATGAAGATTTCAATATGTTCCCAAGGAACATCCCATCGATCAACAATTTGATCGATGAAAGCAGTGCCTGTTATCTCAAACCATCCAGTATCAATAAGCAGGGCACGCTTACCTGGCTCTACAATGCAATACTGCTCAAGCCTTGTAGCAAACGGGAAGCCCTGAATGTCATACGAACTATGATAAATATTTGGACGTACCTCCTCGAGAAGCGTTAACTCCTCATAAGAGCACTCCGGATAAATAAAACCAGATTCGGTGATCTCCATGCTATAACCCCTCTAACTAATCCGCAGAACCGCAAAATAATAAAGCCCCGAAGGGCTCTTTGGTCCTACAGGCTATCTGCCAAGCATTTTCAAAAACAATTATAGCTATGCAAACCACATAGAATGTCGAGTTCTTACACTTGCCAACAATTGCATCATGTTTTCTTGGCTGATATTCTAGTGAGTCTATGGAAGGAGGGATTTCGTGGCTGACACCTTGGGATCCGAGGAGATAGATCTGGAATTTCGACGCGCTGAGCTCGATGATCTAGATGAAATTTGGGATTTGTACTCAGCTGCTATCATGGCCTCATCCAATACGCCCGAGGATCCTCTATGGGTGCTTGGAAAGCACCCCTCGCGAGAAGAGCTGACCTACGAAATTGAAGACGGACTTCTTCATTGCGGTTTTTATTATGGTCAAGTTGTTGCGGCTACGCTGATTGAGCAGAACTTCGTCAAAGGCTATGAAACCTTTCCTTGGAAGTCAAAAGTCCCTCTTAAAGATTCAGCAGTACTCCATCTCTTCGCTGTCGATCCGAATTTACGTGGACGTAAAATCGGCAAAAGATTCATGAATTACTGCATCGATTTCGCCCGTAAAGAAGGATTCAAGGCATTGCGCCTCGATGCAATGCCGAGTCTTGTCCATGCCCAAGCGCTCTATGCTAGTTGCGGATTTGAAAGTCAGGGAATCGGCGACCTAGCTCACGCCGACCCTCGCATGCGCCGCGCCAACATGTTCGAATTGGTTCTTTAATCCATCTTTCCTATAAGGCTATCTGTTAGCACCAGATAGCTCTACAAGCTTCATCCTATCCTTGGATTATCTGAATATAGGACTCTGCCATTCGCGGTCACTCCTACCGCCTAGAGCCTTCCTAATAGAGGAACGCATGACTTTTTCCTCGGGTGTTTCATCCTTTGGAACTGTGTAAGGCATGTTGTCGCATAAGTAATCCGCAAATTGCTTAGCTTCATTACGTGGTGAATTTGGCAAAGCGATGCCGATAGTACGAGATGCCGGCGGATCTAGCTCCAACACCTGAATATCGGATGAAGCGCCTTTTAGTGCGGAGACAGGAACTACAGCAACGCCTTGATCTTGTGAAACCAAAGATAAAAGTGTGGAGTCATCGTCGCAACAGAGAAGATGGAGCTTTGAAGCCTCCCCGGACGCAATCACTCCCCTTGGCGCCATCATCAAGGGGACCTCAGCCAGCTCATCGGCGCTAAGGGATTTTTTATAAGACCTGAACGAATGCGGAAGAACAAGCTTACAAGGCTCATCCATAACAGGTCGCCAAAAAGCCTGACCGCACTGGTGCTTCATGCCTATGGCCATATCTATTTTGCCGTCTCGGAGCCACGCGGACAGGGAATCACCACCGACCAGCAAATCGAAAGCGGCATCTGGATTTGACTTCTTATAGGCCTCGAATGCGGGGACAAGCCATGTTCTGGAAACGCTGCCTATCACGCCTACACGAACTGGAGAATTCACGTCACTGGCAATATTGGCAGCAAGTGAGAAAATCTGAGAAAAATCTTCATCTGCACGTACAAGCAATGGATACATAAGCTCCCCTGCCTGCGTAAGCTGTACGCCTCGATGAGACCGTAGGATAACCTTGAATCCAAGCTCGGCCTCAAGGGCGTCCATGGCTTGCGTAACAGCCGATTGGGTACATCCGCACTCTTTAGCAGCCTTGCGAAGACTACCCTCCCGAATAGCCGTCATAAGCAGTCTAAGCTTCTTAGAATCCATGATCCGTCCTTAAGCAAGTGATAACTTTTTGCACTCACTTTACCAATAAGAGAAGGATTGAAAAGTACGAATTTCAAGAAAAGAACAAGAAGGAGCGCCCTGGGTTGATCGCAAATGCTAACACTACAAGATAACTAGCGGCCTAGCCGCACGACACTCATCCCACCACCAAAAGATCTCTCGAACACCAGACTAGACCGAAATACAACCAAAGGACGACGTAAACAGCCGAAGAAGACCGCGAGAGTCCTAAACCCGAATAAAAGCAAAAAACACCCTAAGGTACTTGAGGAACATCCCGGAAACGAGCTTGGTCCTCGCATACCCATAAAAAAAGAAAAGCGCCCCTTGAGGGCGCTCGAACCGCGCATCGGAAGCCGACGCG
>CAVAUO010000020.1:0-16911 GCA_963591685.1 Escherichia coli | reverse complement strand
TTGCTCTTAGAGCATCTCAGGCCAGGCCTCGGCAAGAACCTTGCGAGCGCCCTCGCAGGTCTCGGCTGCGGCCTCTTTGATGCCCTTGGCGAGGATGGCGTCGGAGATAACCTCAACGCCGATGACCTTGGGGTCGACGCCGGCGTCTTTAAGCATCTTCACGAAGCCTGCGGTGTCCTTCGCGCCCGCACCAGGAGCCAGACGATCATGCATGGACTCATCACGAAGGATGGACTTGGCGTAGGGACGCTCGTAAGCATCGTTGATCTGAACGGAGATAACCTTCTTGGCCTGCTCGGGAGTGAGCAAATCGAAAGGCTGGTTGGCACGGACCCAGTGCCAGGTGTCCAGAATCATGTAAGCGTTCTCGGCTCCGGACTGGGAAACGATGGCCCAAGCGGTGGCCAGGTCTGGGACGCCAGAGTAAGGCATGGGCTCAAGGCCGATGATGCGGTTGCCCGCACGCTGGCAAAGCTCGGCGAGCTTCTTGGCATCATGCTCGACGGAGTAGGTCTCCATCAGGCCGATGTTGATATGGCCGACGCCGAAGAGATCGCACATATGGAAGCAGATCTGCTCCTTGTATTTCTGCTCGTAGGAGCGCTCGTCCTCAGCCCAAAGAGTGATGTACTCAACCTCGGTGACCTTCATGCCATGCTTGTCGAGGATAGCAAGGATATCCTCGTCATGCAGGCCCTCGGCCAGAGCGTCGACGTAGGTCTCGGCGCGAAGGCCGATGCCCTCGTAGCCACCTTCCTTAGCAGCGATAACGCGATCTTCGAAAGTGCACTGATCGCCCAGAGTCCAAGAGCTAACGGTAATGGGATGTGTCTGAGACATAGGTAATCTCCCTCCATGTTTTTCCAACACGGACATTATGCGCCCTTTCACCGATGGAGGGGTTCACTTTTATAAAACAGCTTTAAAGCAATTAGAAATCCGAAAACGCAGGCCCAAAAGGCTCGCCGCCCTTGCGTGAAATCGTGGCTCCATGGCGCCATAGCTCCGCCAAAACCGACTCAGCCAAGAACGGAAGTTTCTCCTCAACGGCTGGGGTGAGGCCGATCGCGTATTCAACAGGCTCCAAAATCTCAACCTGCATGCCATAGCACAGACCCTCGCAGGTATAGCCCATAAGGTTTGCCGCATCAAAAAGGTTGGCCAATTTCAAGTCGTGGATAGAGGCGGTCGGGCCATCGTTTCTGGCCACGTCAACCGGCTTGTAGCGAAAAACCGTGCCCGGAGCCTCGCCCGACTCCCCCACCGCATCGACCGTCATCATGAAGTCGTAGCGACGCACGTAGTCGAGCATGTCCATGCTCATGCAGCCGACGTCGAACATATCAACGTTGTCGGAAACATCGAAGTTCTGAAGGATGTAATCCAAGGTGGCAGGCCCTACGCCGTCGTCCATCATCAATCGATTGCCGACGAACAAAACGCAGATGCGCTCAGGGTCGGTTTGATAGGTCCTGCCTTCGGTTGCCGCAGAAGCCTCAGGGTCGGCTTGACGAATCCCGCTGCCGGAGGAAGCAATGGATTCCGGCTTTTCCTGCTGACGATCACAGTCGGCCATTATTGCATCTCCAGGCCAGCGCGCATGGTGAGATTGAACCAGGTGGCTAAAGCAATCAGGATGATGGCGAAGATGACGCAAAACACCGCCCATACCTTCTGACGCTTCAGGTACCACTCTTTATCATGACCTTGCTCAAAAGCACGAACCAGCCCATGCCACTGGCAAGTATGGGCGAACATCAAGGTGGCGGCAACGCCTAGAGCGAACACGCCTACAGCCGCCGCGATGGACAAAGGGGTCGGGTCGGTGTAGGCCGCCCAAAGGGAACTGTCGGCCACGATCCACAGGGGGTAGAACACAATGGTGAGCCAAATACCATGGGCCGGGCCCCAGATCGGAGGCATGAACATCGCACCGATGTTGAAGAAGGGCACACCTTCCATCAGCTCCTGGCGCGAAATTCCCTTTTCGCTCTTCTTGTTGGGCTTTTGGCTCATAACATTCCTTCCCTATCTTTAGACGCCATTCTAAAACAGCTCCCACCACTAAGCCCGACGACCTCGGCGAACACAAGGAAAACGCAAGCGAAGCGCGGCCTGACCCTGAAAAACCACTGCCAAAAAAAAGAAAAGCCCGACACCTTTGTGCCGGGCTTTCCCAGTGCGACGAGCGCGTGAGGACTAGTGCTCGTTGAGGTCGTCCTCGCCAACCATGACCATGCGGTTGGGGTCGTAAACCAGACCGCCATGCTCCTTGCGGAACAGCATGAGCTTTGCGTTGGCAGTGCCCTCGATGAAGACGAGGTACAGATGGATGAAGGTGAACAGAATGAACACGAACATCATGAAGTAGTGGATGATGCGCAGAGACATCGTGCCGCCGACCAGACCGGTGAAGCCTGCGAAGAGAGGCAGACCAGCGGTAACGTCCCAAAGGGCAAAACCAGTGAAGGCCTGGAAGAAGATGAGCCAAGGAATCAGAACGTAGCAGATCTTCTGAGGAACGCCGAGCTTAGCTCCCAGGGGGTGCTCCTTCTTGATGAAGAGATAGTACTTGATCCAGGGAATAAGCTGGTGACGGTTGTCCTTCTGAGGAAGCCAGGTCTTGTAATCCTGAACGGTGTTACGAGTACCACCGGCAGGAGCAGACTGGGTGAAGAAGGAGAACACGATACGGACGATCCAGTTGATCACGATCACGAAACCAAGGGCGATGTGCAAACCGCGAACCATGCCCATGGTGCCGGAGATGAAGGGGAAATGGATCAGGAAGCCGGTGATGATGAGGAAGAACATCGAAACGAAGTTCACCCAATGGCAAACGACTGCCAGGAGGTTATGAGCCTCTTTGTAGTGAGCTGCATGTGCCATTTACTTCACCCCCCAAGGATTGGTAACGGTTTCGAAGTGCTTACCGGTCTTAGCATCGGTCACATGCACGGCGCAAGCGGTGCAGGGGTCGAAGGAGTGAACGGTACGCAGAGGATTGATGGGCATCTCGACGTCGTCGACGGGGCAGCCAACAAGTGCCTGCTCCATGGGACCCATGACGCCATCAGCGTTGCGAGCAGCGATGTTCCAAGTGGTAGGAATAATGATCTGGTAGTCATCGATCTTACCGTTGTTGACATGCTCGGTATGCAGGAGAGCGCCGCGAGGAGCTTCCCAAAGGCCAACGCCACGGCCGGTGAGCTGCTGAGGCTCGACGAAGTAGCTGGAATCGCCTTCCTGAAGGGCAGCGTTCAGCTCGTCGACCCAATCGCACATCAAGCGGGAGACGTAGAGGGTCTCGATCTGACGACCGGCGGTACGGCCGAGCGTGGACTGAAGGTCGGAAACGGAAATGCCAAGATCCTTCATGAGGCCGTCGAGAGGCTTCTTGATGCCTTCGACGCCACGCAGATAAGCGACGAGAACACGAGCGAAGGGACCAGCCTCGATGGGCTTGCCATCGTAGTTGGGGCTCTTTGCCCACGTGTAGCGATCGTTGACGATCTGCTTCTTCTCGTCTGCATAGTACTGGGTGTACAGAGGGTTGGTTTCGCCCTCATCGGGGTGAAGGTCGGAGTCGCCCTCGTACCAGGAGTGGCCGACATATTCCTTAAACAGGGTGTAGTCGACGTCGGAGACGTTGAGCTTCTCGTCAACGATGCCACCGGGCATGTAGCGCTTGTTGATGATCTTGTTGACGTAGCCATCGCCCCACTGAAGATCCTCGGCGGTAACTTCGTTGGAGTAATCCTTGCCCTCGAAAACGCCCCAAGCAGCATAGCGGCCGCAGCCCTTACCGAACTTAAGAGCGTCGCCGTAGAAGGAAGCGATGATCTTGATGTCGGGAAGGATGGTGTTCTCAACCCAGGTGTTGAGGTCGTGAACCATGGACCACAGATCGTCGATCTTCTCGGCAGTGGGCATGAACATGATGCCGCCAGGAGCGAGCGTCATGACGTGAGGCATCTTGCCGCCCAGAAGGCCGCAGATCTCGGATGCCTTGGCCTGCATGTCGAGCGCCTCGATGTAGTGAGCGGTGCAGATGAGGTCGGCCTCGGGAGACATCTTGTACTCCTTGGCAACCTTATCGTCCAGGAACCAACCGCCGCTGAAGATGGAGAGCTGGCCGTTCTCGGCGAAAGTGGCGAGCTTCTTCTTCAAAGCGTTGAGGTCGGTGTTCATGCTCGTGCCACCCTTGGCAATCAGAGCGTATGCATCCTCGACGTTTGCCTTAAGGGCGTTTAGAGGATTGACATAGTCGAGAGCGGTAAGGGTATAGAGGCTCAAGATGTGGCTGTGCAGGTACTGTGCGCCCTCGATGAGGTTACGCAGGATACGTGCATTGTTGGGGATGACGATGCCATAGGCATGCTCGCCCGCGATGGTGGAAGCATGTGCGTGGGACACGGGGCAAACGCCGCAGATACGCTGAACGATCTGAGCGGCATCCTCGGGGGTGCGGTCGCGAACGACCAGCTCCATGCCACGGAAGCAACCACCGGAAACCCAGGCTTCGGTGACGACGCCGTCTTCGACGGTCATCTCAGCGCGAAGGTGACCCTCGATACGGGTAATAGGGTCGATGATGGAGGTCTTCTTAGCCATTTAGTGCTTCACTCCCTTCAAAACTTCTTCGTCGTACTGACCGAGAGCCTCGTTGGGATGCTTTGCGTCCCACTCACGGATCTCCTCGAAATCAGCACCGCCGGAGGTACGGCCGGTTGCCTTCATGCCGAAGCCATGGACGACCAGCGCAGCTGCCAAGAGAGCGGTAACGCCGCCGCAGATGGCCTCGGGCTGGATCATCAGGCCGCCGATGCGCAGGTCGCGGAAGCGAGCGCGGAAGGGCGTGTTGACCTCGACCCAGTTGTGCCCGGGATCGTCCCACTGAGCAGTACAGCAGCCGATGCAGGGTGCGCCAGAGGCCACGCACCAGGAACGACGGTTGTTCCAGCGGATGATGGAGCAGTTGGACTTGGTCTGGGGACCACGGCAACCCATGGGATACAGGCAGTAGTTCTTAGCCTCTTCCTCGGTGCCGAATGCGTAAACGAACTCGCCGTTCTCGAAGTGGCCACGACGCTCGCAGTTGTCATGCACGAAGGAATCGAACATGCCGACGGGAGCGTAGTTGCTGTCGAGCTCAGGGATGCCGCCGAGCATCAGGACGTCGACCAGGATGGCCTCGACCCACTCGGGGTTGGCGGGGCAGCCGGGAACGTTGATGACGGGAGTTTCGATGGAGTTCTTCTGAAGGAACTTCTTGATGCCCAGAGCATCGGAGCTGTTGGGGTTAGCGCCCATCCAGCCACCGTTGACCGCGCAGGAACCCAAAGCGACGACGGCAGCGCAGTTCTCGGAACCGGCGGTCTCGATAAGGGTCGTGGTGCCAGGCTCGCCGGCTACGCGAAGGGCATTGCCTTCCCAGCCTTCAAGAATTGCACCTTCATAGATAAGAATGAAATTGCCTGCTTCCATGGTCTGCTTGCGGGCCGCCTCCATAGAGTGACCAGCAGCAGCGGAGAGGGTCTCGCAGTAGTTAAGGGAGATAAGGTCCAAAACCACAGTTGCGGGGTTGGGGGCTTCAACCTGCGCGAAAGATTCGGTACAACCGGTGCAGGAAGCACCCTCGATCCAAACAACGGGGAACAGATCGCCCTCTTTAGCGCCGATCCAGTTCTGCTCGACAGCCTTAGCCACGCGGGGAGCGGCGAGCTCACCCAGGCCAGCAGCGACAGCGAGGGAACCGCAGAGCTTCATGAAGGAACGACGGGAAACGCCGCGTGCCTCCAACAGGCTCAGGAACTCCGGCTTGATTGCCTCAGTTACCATGTGCACACCTCCTTTTAGTGTGTCTTCTAATCCAGTAAAACCTCTGTCATGTATTTTGCGTGAAGGTTGCTCGCAAGCATCCTCGAAATGCGGGAACGCCTTTCACCTTCCGCAAACGGCAAGAAAATGTTACCTGAATTGTGACGAATAACATTCCACACGAAAAATTTATGAACCCGATTTGCTGGTCAACTTTTATTTTCTGTCCTAAAAATCTGCTTATTCCTACTAAATTACTGGGATTTTTTGCCTATTTTTAGCATATTTTGGAAACATATTTCCAAGTTTGACCAGTTAGCAACGAATGCAGACTTTTTCAAGTTTGCTAATTTTCCATTTCGTATTTCGGATGCAACGAAATGGAAAAATAAGTCCTCTACCTAAGCCCGAGCAAGATGGAAACCGCAAGAAAAGCAAGGTGCATAAAAAGCCTTGACCAATTTAAGCCCAAAAAGCCGCAAGGGTACTATCATTAACAAACTCGTACACCAGCAATGGCTCGCCAAAGATACGCCCACCGAAAACGGCCGAGGCACGTCGCCGCGAACCTGAGCACCATCGACTAGAGGAGCGTCCATGTCGGAAACGACCACCATCGCCTATCTCGCACCGGAAGGGACCTATTCCGACGAGGCCGCACGCATATTCGCCTCGAAGATGAACGTGGAGAATGTGGGGTTTGTGGCACTGCCTTCGTTCAACGAGATTTACGAGGCTGTGGAGCGCGGGCGCTGCGAATACGGCGTCATGCCGATAGAAAACTCCCTTGAGGGAGCGGTAACCGCGACCTTGGACGCCTTCGCCTTCCGCAGCGGCTGTTCCATCGTCGGCTCGACCGTCGTCGACATCCATCACTGCCTGTTCCTCAACCCCGAAGCGAGCCTTGAGGACGTCACCACCATCGCAAGCCATCCGCAAGGATTAGGGCAATGCCGTCGCTTTTTGAACGAGCACTTCCCCACCCTTGAACAGGTTACGGCAAAATCCACCGCCGACGGCGTGCGTATGGCGTCCGAGAACAAGCATATCGCGGGCATCGGTTCGAAGTACGCCGGCAGTCTTTTCGATTGCAAGATGGAAATCGAGGGGATCGAGGACCATTACGGCAATCAGACCAAGTTCGTGCTCGTGGCAAGGACGGGGCACCCTCAGGTGATCGAGGGCAAGAAGATTAAAACCTCGCTTGCCCTTTTCCTGGAAAACGACCGCCCCGGCGCACTGCAGATGATCCTCTCCGAGTTCAACTACGCCGAGGTCAACCTAACCATGATCCAGTCGCGTCCCACCAAGCAAGGCTTGGGCGACTACATGTTCTTCATCGACATCGAGGGCTCCCAGGACGATCTGCCCGTTCGAACGGCGCTCGATTGCCTAAGGTTGAAGCTGCGCGAAGTGAAGATCTTGGGCTCCTACCCCACCGAGTAAAGACCGTTTTCAAGACGCAGGAAACCCTCTGAAACCAAGTCCGCCAAGATGCCCTCGACGAGCGCTTCGTCGGGGGCATTTCTTTTGTGTTCACGCTCGAACTGAGCAAGCTCATCGATTATCTGAGATTTCGCCAAAGCCTCGGAAGCAAGGAGGATGCGCAGGATCTCGGCGCGCTTCTGGCGGCGGCTACCTTCGAATTTACTTTGCTTGGAATAATGCTTGCTGCGCCTGCTGGGGTTGGGCTCGGTCGCTTTAAGGTAGGCCCCGTAATCAAGGAGCGCGTAGTACCATCCGCGCGGATCTTCGCTTGGACAAGACTCGAGCACCAAAGGCTCAATGAGCTTGTCGGGGACATCGTGCTCATCGGGAAAAAGTTCATGAAGAAAAACCGTGCGAACGTTGGTTTCCAAGTACAGAGCCGGCTTTTGGTAGGCAAAAGCAAGAACACCACCTGCGGTGGCGGGACCAATGCCCGGTAAGGCAAGGAGTTCCTCGCGCTCATCAGGAAGGCATCCCCGGTAATCGCGAGAGCAGGTTTCGGCGCACTTCTTCAAGGCCAAGGCACGACGGTTGTAGCCAAGGCCTTGCCATATCTCCAAGACCAGGGAAGTCTCGGCTGCAGCCAACGCATCGATGCTTGGGAAGGTTCGCATGAACCGGGGCCAATAATCAAGCACGCGCTTGACTTGCGTCTGCTGAAGCATGACCTCGGAAACAAGAACCCCATAGGGGTCATCGATATAGCGCCAAGGAAGATCGCGATGATGCATTTTGCCCGCAGCCTTAACCTTGCGCTGGAACTCTGAAACGGAGAGAGGCTTGGACGCGAAGGAACTCATTGCTAATCGTCGGATAAAACCGCTTTGAGCGCAGGATGATCGGCACCCATCTCAAACAAATCCACCAGCACCAGGCTCTTAAGAAGATCGTTCATCAGCTTGTCGGCCGCGCGCCAGACGGCGTTGTACTGGCAGGTGTTGCGGCAAGAGCAGTATCCGTCCTCGATGGTGCAAGGTGAAACACCCATGGGACCTTGAATAGCCGTCATGACGTCGTACAAAGTGACCTTGCTAGGATCGCAGTTAAGGCGAATGCCGCCACGGACGCCGCGGATGGTCTGCAGGTACCCGGCGTCGACAAGTTCCGAACGGATGTTACG
Source organism: Escherichia coli (assembly GCA_963591685.1). Lineage (GTDB taxonomy): Bacteria > Actinomycetota > Coriobacteriia > Coriobacteriales > Eggerthellaceae > Anaerotardibacter. The sequence continues at coordinate 8,483 of CAVAUO010000020.1, read as the reverse complement.
CGCAAAGGCCAGCGGAATCTGCTCACGCTGCGCTATCTCGCCCACTGACTCGTATTTGTCGCCGTTCTCGTAAGCGGCGCGAATGATGCGACATGCATAGTCGCAACGGCGCGTGATCTCCATTACCTTCCCCCCAGCAGCGAATCGACGCCACCATCGAGGCTGTCGCGCAACTCCGACATCAAGACATCTTCCATGCCCCGATAGGCATCAGAGTCAAGAGGATGGAAGGTAGACAGACGCATGAGCATGTCGGAGGTTTGAACGGCGCAGAAACGTTGACGGATCAGGCTTTCACGGTAGGCGTTCTCGACCGCTTCCTTTGCGATTTCGTAAATGTCGTAGCGGGTAAGCCCCTTTGAGCACTCGATGAGCTGGAAAATGTCTAAGCCGCGCAGGGAAGGATGCTCAGCCTGGGCCTTACGCCAAAGCTCGCGACGCTCAAGCTCGCCGGGGAAGGCGATTTCGATCGGGGTGTACATGCCAAGCAGGTCCCTGAAATAAGGGTCCATCGCATTGACGTCGGCACAAGATGCCATCACCGTAACCTCGGGGGTTGCAAGCGCAACGGACAAGAAGGCCATCGCCTCGCGCGCACCGCGACTCACCTGCATCTGCATAAGATTCGACATACTCATCTCATCCATCTGCAAATCAAGCTCGGGCACCTGCCACAAATCCATGTCCTCCAAGATCACCGCAGCCGGGCCGGTAAAGCCGTGACGTGCGATCTGATTGAGCCTGGCGGGGAAATCGGGCGAAGCCATGACAACAAGGACCGTTTGCCCGGCAGCGTTACGATCGAAACGCATGCGCACAGCCGGAACGCGCAGCTCACCGGCGGTTGCCGCCATGAAGTAGTTGGCGTCTTCGCGTGCCTCGGAAACGAACATCAAGGTGCCGAGCGACGGAGGGCAATCCAAGCCATGACGCTCGTTGAGCATCTTCACGAAATTGCGATAGCTCGCATCGTTTTGATGCCCGATTCCCAGCTGCTCCATCGTGCGAATGACATCGTTATAGCCGCAAAGGTCTTGATATCCGAACCACTGCGATTGCTTCTCGGCCTTTTCCTTGGAAGGAATGACAATCTGGGAAAAATGAACGGAGGGCTTTTTCTTCTCGGGGGATTTGTTCTCGGAGGCCGAAGCATCCGCCTTATCACTGGAACCACCGTCGGCAGGATTGGCTAGCGTCTCGGCGATTCGACGACGAAGGTCCTCCTGCGATGCCCGCAGGGCGTCGGTCGGAGCGGAATCTTCAGCTTCCTCGTCGGAAACAAAACCGCCGCGATCCTCGGCGCGTTTCGAGACGAGCCCGGAGAGCCCATCGGCGCCCGACAGATCGAAGCCCATAAACGAAAGTGCGGCGTCGACGTTGCTAACCTCCGTATTTTCGGGCGAATCGGAATAATCCTGGCCAACAAGATCGGCCATCCCTTCGATGGCCTCACGAGGAAAGCCCAGATCTTCAAGTTTATCGAAAGCGAGCCTTTGCAAGGCGTCCGCATGATGAGCCGCGGCATCCTCGGAAAGGTAGGGCTCGAGACGCTCGAAGATGTACTCGGCAAGCGAGCGTTGCTTTGCCTCAATGGCTATCTGCCAAGCAACCTCCATCCCTTCAAGGGAATCGAAGCTCGGAACCATGTTTTCGTTGAGCGCACGCTCGAAGGCGGCAAGATATAGATGAACGCCCAAAATAGCATCGCCCGCATCGACGGCACGGGCGGCACGCTGCAAAAAGTCTTCGGAAGAATTGGAGCGATCATCGGCCCTTGGGGCATCGCCTCTGCCTGCATCGAAGCTCATGGACAGCGCACCTCCTTACTCGCGTTTAAGAATTCTTTTAGACCTTTCATTTTATGCGTAAAGAGGAAGCGATGGCGAAAATAATCATGCCCATCACAAAAAGCGAAAATCACCAGGAAGAAGGCAAGCAGGAAGCGCGGCGCTTAAGGCTCGCAAATGAGCTTTGAGGGATGCGTGGCTCACATTTGAAAGCCGAAAAAATACGGACGAGCGATGCCTTAATGAGGCTCAGTTATCCCAATCGAGGATTTCCCAGTGCTTCTTCTTGGCAGTGCGCTCAAGAGGCTGATCGGGCGTCACCGCGCACGGATGCTCGGCGGCGTCGAGCAGAGTGCGATCGGAGTGATGGTCGCCGTAAACATAGGCGAGCTTCCAATTGCCCTCGCCGTAAGTCTTGTCGGCGTACAAGCGCACCAGGCGGAGCTTCTCGGCCCCTTCGACAGGAAGACCATCGACCTCGCGTGTGTAATTGCCGTGTGAATCAAGACGCATGCGCGTAGCAAAATGATGATCGTAGGCGTGACGCTCCATGATGCGCTCGACGATGGGTTCGAAGGTGGCGGATACCAAAAGCACCACGCGCCCCTTTGCATGATGGGCGGCGATGGCATCATCGGCCTGATGGCGGAAACGGGGTTCTATCTCCTCGTCGCAGAAAACATGGAGGAACTCGTCCACCAAAGCCTTCGGCTTACCCTCGAAGGCGCTGAACACGAGCCCACGCACCCAGGATTCATCCTGCGGGAGGCGAAGCTTGTAGCGCAGGCCCCAGGTTCCGATGCGGAGCATGACGCGTTTTTTGAGCATGCCTTTGCGCCACAGGTAGAAGACGAGCTGAACCGGGCTGTTGCCCTTCATGGAGGTACCGTCGAAATCGAATACGACAAGCTCAACGGGCGCGTTGACGTTGGCGACACCATCGGCACCATTTGCCATGCCTGCGTCTACATCCTTAACTGGATCAAGTTTGTCGCTCACGAAGCCCCTCCAAGCGTCATTCAGATTAGCGTGCGCGCTAAAACAACCTATTGAAGTTTGCCATAGCGCGCCCAAGGTTTAAAGACCGCAAGAAGTGGCCCTAGCTCGTTTTTCCGAAAACAAGGCCCCCAGCATCAAGGAAGTCGAAGGAAGAAAACGTGATTCGGAATGATCTCCCAGACGACCAAAGCGCAACTTGAACCAACAAACGAAAGCTATTGCTCAAACTGCGACTGATACAGCTCGGCATAGAAGCCGCCCTGCTCGAGCAGCTGTGCATGCGTGCCTTGCTCGACGATGTCACCTTCGCGAATGACCAGGATCAAATCCGCATTTCGGATGGTGCTCAGGCGATGCGCGATGACGAAGCTCGTGCGCCCTGCCATCAGCTTGTCCATGGCTTGCTGGATGCGCTCCTCGGTACGCGTGTCAACCGAACTGGTGGCTTCGTCGAGGATAAGCATGCGGCGATCAGCCAGGATGGCGCGGGCAATGGTTAGCAACTGACGCTGACCTTGGCTGATATTGGAGGCATCCTCGTTGATCTTGAAGTCGTAACCATCTGGAAGCGTTGTGATGAAATGATGCGCGAATGCATCCTTAGCAGCCTGCTCGACCTCCGCATTACTTGCATCAAGACGTCCGTAGCGGATGTTCTCGCGAATCGTACCGCTGAAAAGCCAGGTGTCCTGCAAAACCATCCCGAAGCGCTCGCGAATCTGCGCACGAGAGAACTCGCGGATATCATGACCGCCTATCCTGATTGCACCCTCGTCAACGTCGTAGAAGCGCATCAAGAGCTTGACCATGGTGGTTTTACCGGCTCCCGTGGGACCAACCAAGGCAACCGTCTGGCCTTCTTTTACCTGCGCGCTGAAGCTCTTGATGACCGGATTGTCGGCAAGGTAGCCGAAACGTACGTGATCGAATTCCACATCGCTTGGCAGCTTAGATGACGCATCCTGCTTTGCGGATGCGTCGAGCTGGGTTTCCTCGTCTTCATCCAGGAACTCGAAAATGCGCTCCAAGGCCGCAGCCATTTGCTGCAAAGTATTGCTGACCTGCGCCAACTGCGACAAAGGTTGCGTGAAGTTCTTCACGTACTGGATGAAGGCCTGGATATCGCCGACGGTGATGATGCCCTGAACGGCGAACACGGAGCCAACGACGGCCACCGCTACGTAGCCTAAATTTCCGACGAAGTTCATGATGGGCATCATGAGCGCCGTCAGGAACTGAGCGCGCCAGCCGACGTTGTAGAGCTTGTCGTTAACCTTCCTGAAAGCCTCGACGGTTTCCTTCTCTTTGCCGAAGGCCTTAACAACCGTATGCCCGCTGAAGGTTTCCTCGACCAGGCTGTTCACCTCGCCAAGCGTGGCTTGCTGGGCCTTAAAGTAGCGTTGACTACGCGAGACCACGACTTTGATGAGCACAAGCGACAAAGGAACCATGAGCAAGGTGATGAGCGTCATGGGAACGTTGATGATGAGCATCATGACGACGACACCCACAACGGTTGTGATGGAGGTGATGAGCTGGGTCACGCCCTGGTTGAGGCTTTGGCCGAGCGTGTCCACGTCGTTGGTGATGCGCGAGAGGGTGTCGCCGATACGTGTGCGCTCGAAATAACCGTAGGGCATGCGGTTGATTTTTGCATCGATGTCTTGGCGAAGGCGGTAGCAGGTTTTCTGGGAAACGCTGCTCATGAGCCAACTTTGCACGAAGCTGCACGCCGCTGACAGGACGTAGAGCCCCAGCGTGCACAAAAGAACGAAACCGATGGCGCCGAAGTCGATTGCGCCGGTGCCCGCCACCTTGGCAACGATACCGTTGAACAAAAGCGTGGTCGCCTCGGAGAGCACCTTGGGGCCGACGATGTTGAAGACAGTCGAGCCGATGGCGAACAAGAACACCAGAGCCAAGGCGAGCTTGTGCGCTCCCATGTAAGCGATGAACCGAAGCAGGGTGCCCTTGAAATCCTTGGCTTCTTCGCCAGGCATCACCACAGGACCGCGTCCCATAGGTCCGCGACGATTGTTTTGGCGATTTTCAGCCATGCTACTCACCTCCCTTCGTCAGCTCGTCATCGTCGAGAGGAGAGATCCCGCCCATAGAGGCATCAGGGGACGCAGGCGCATCTGACGAACCCGATACGCCTGAGAACGCACCGTCACCATCGGACAGCGCAAGGCTTACGGAAGATGCGCCGTCATTGGGCAGAACTGCCGCGAGTTCCTCGGCGGAAAGCTGCGAGAGCGCGATCTCGCGGTAGACGTCGCAGTGCCGAAGAAGCTCGGCATGCGTTCCCTGCCCCACGAGCCTACCCTCATCGAGCACAATGATCTTATCGGCATTCATGATGGTCGAGATACGCTGAGCGACGATCAGCACGGTACGTCCGCTGAGCTTTTCGGCAAGCTCAAGACGCAGCTTGGAATCGGTTTTGTAGTCGAGCGCGCTGAAGGAGTCGTCGAACAGGTAGGCCTTTGCATCGCGGGCAAGCGCACGCGCGATCGCCAGACGCTGGCGCTGGCCGCCCGAGACGTTGGTGCCGCCCTGGCTGATTTCCGAGGCGATGCCCCCTTCTTTCCCCTCGACGAACTCGCGCGATTGGGAAATATCCAGGGCAAGCTCCCTGCGCTCCACGGAAACGTCGCCGGCAAATTCGAGATTCGACTGAATGGTGCCCGAGAATAGGAAGGCCTTCTGGGGAACGTAGGCAAGCATCTCGCGCAGTTCATGCTGGGGGATATCGCGCACATCAACGCCATCGATGCGCACGGCGCCGGAGCTCACGTCGCGGAAGCGCTCGATGAGTTTGATGACAGTCGACTTGCCCGAGCCAGTGGAGCCGATGATTGCGCAGGTCTCGCCGGGCTCGGCGGTGAAGCTCACATGCTCGAGCACACAGGCGTCGTCGGCTGAATAAGCAAAGGACACATCTTCGAAGGATATGCGCGCACCAAGCTCGGTGGTGCTTGCGGCCTTGGACTGAACGGGGTCGACGATGGAACACTCGGTGGCGATGACTTCATCGATTCGCTCGGCGGCCACGTTAGCACGAGGTAGCATGATGGCCACCATGCCAATCATCAAGAAGCTCATGACGATCATCATCGAATAAGTGATAAGCGCGATAAGATCACCCGTTTGCATGGTTCCCATGTCAACGAACTGAGCGCCAAACCAAACGATCATCACACTGGCGACGTTCATAACGAGCATCATCGCCGGCATCATGAACGACATGGCACGGTTGGTGAAGAGCTGCGTTTTGAAGAGTTCGTGGTTTGCACGCTCGAAACGGGCTTCCTCGTAGGCCTCGCGATTGAAAGCGCGCACCACCGACATGCCCGTAAGCTGCTCGCGCGCAACCAGGTTCACCTTATCGATGAGCTTTTGGACGATGCGGAATTTAGGCATGGTCACGCCCATGAGCAGGCTGATAACCGCCATAACCACGACGACTGCCAGCACGATGATCCACCACAACGACAAAGTGTTTTGCACCACCATGATGATGCCGCCTATCGCCATGATGGGCGCATAAAGAACCATGCGCTGAAGTATGATGGCGACCATCTGGATTAGCTGAACATCGTTGGTGCCACGCGTGATCAGGGATGCGGCGCTGAAGGAATCGATTTCCTTGTCGGAAAAGGACACAACCCGCTCGAACAGCAGCTCGCGCAAGCGACGACCTATTTTCGTTCCGGTCCGGGCGGCCACAAAGCCGACAATAATGCTCACCAGCAAGGAAAGCGCAGCCACACCAAGCATCAACACGCCCGCTTTTAGCAGGTAAGTCACCTGCAGCGAACCAAGGTCGGCGCCGGCGCGCTGGTACTCCGCGCGAGTGGATTGAATGCCCTGCTGTTCCAGAAGGGCTGAACCCGTTGACTCCAAAGATTGCAAGGTTTCAAGCGCTACGTTCTCGGCTCCTTTCTGTGAAAGCGAGCTATATCCGCCAGAGCGCAAGGCGTCGACCACGATCAGGCCCCGAAGTATCGCATCATTCAAGGCCGCGCGATTCTCGCGCCCATAATCGTTTAGCACGTAGATGGCCGTCTGGGATCCTTGGCCCGCCTGAGCCGAAACATTAGCCTGGACGTCTTGTGCCCCCTTGCTGTCTGCGGAATCCTGCTCCAAGGCAAGCTGGGAAGAAGAGCCCGAGCCATCGTTTTGCCTATCGTAGGACGCACGGAACAAGGCTTCCTGCTCGCCTTCAAGCAAGGTGTCCATATCCTCGTAGGTCGCCTGACTTAGGCGCTCAGGGGAAACATCGCTGATGCCCCCTTGCTGAATGCCCACGTCGACGATTTGCGAGGTAAAGTTAGGTAAGGACAAGTCACAGAAAACCTGGACGATCAGCAACGCGAACACCAAGGCCAAAGCCGCCTTGTGCTCGAAGAGGTAGCGCATTATTCGCATGGTTCGCCCTCATCCTTTGAAAAGCATCCGAAGAACGCTGGCCCATGCAGGAAGGGATGGGGAGCAAGTCTGGCGATGCCGTCGGTAAGATCCTCCCCGGCTTCGCTTTGCACGCCCGTACAAGACGCACAAACTTCCGCTGACTCGGCAGAAGGCAAGGCCTCCCCAGGCTCCTTTTCGCACATCTCCTTGAAAGCGACGATCTTGTCCACCGTACTTTTAAGATGTCGTAGGTCATCCAAACCGATGAAGGCGATGAGCTCGGACATCTCCTGATCGAACTTGCCTCGCAGGGATTTTATGCGAGCATCGGCCAAATCGCTCACAGCAAGAACTACGGCACGGGAATCCCGCTCCGAACGGCGGCGCTCGATATAGCCCTTTTCCTCCAGGGAGCGAAGCACTTGAGACAAGGCGCTTTTGGTCATGCAAAGCTCGCTTGCCACCATGCCCGGTCGAACCTCCTCGCTACGACCCCAGGCCAAATAGATGCACACAAGAACGCGCATTTCAACCGGCGTCAAGCCCTCAATTGCGAAACGGCTGAAATGATTAAGGTTCCTCATCTTCGCAACGGAACCCAAAAGGTCCTCATAAGCGCTTTGAAGTTCATGATTCATTGCGCTGCTCCTAGCTTGCAAATGGTTCAATTTCTAAACTATTAAGAGTTTAAACCACTCCTCCCTCCTAAAAGAGCGGGCTACGTTTTATCCAGAATTGCTCCAAGCCTACGCACCAAGGTCTACACTCGAACATGCCTAAAACGAAAAGGAGATCATATGGACGAATGGGGTAAACGCTGGAAGCAACTGCAGGATGCGCTCCAGTACGAGATATCCGGTAAATCCCCGCGCCCAGCGACAAGCACGCGCACGCTCTTCGGGATCAAAAGTGAGATCGAGGAGAAGATGGAGCGCTTCGCCCGCGAAATCGAAGAAGAGAGAAGGGCAGCGCACGAAAAGGAAAGAAGCGAAGGAGCAGCAGCTCAAAGCCCCGAAAATGATGGGAGGGGCGAAGTCTAGAAGAGCAAAAGCGCAAGCTGCACGCAATACTCAAGGCCCGGACGCCCCAAGAACGAAAAAGGACCCCTTGCAGGGTCCTTCATTCTTAAAACTGGCGGGATGTACGAGACTCGAACTCGCGACCTCCGACGTGACAGGCCGGCGCTCTAACCAACTGAGCTAACACCCCACTTAAAGGGACTGAAGCAGAAACTGGCGGGATGTACGAGACTCGAACTCGCGACCTCCGACGTGACAGGCCGGC
>CAVAUO010000019.1:0-16953 GCA_963591685.1 Escherichia coli | reverse complement strand
GCGTAGCCCAAATCAAGAAGCATCAGCACTTCCTCGTTTTTGGGGAGTCCCAGTTTCTCGCTCACCTCGGCGGGCTTGAAGAAATTGAGCCAGCAGCTATCGACGCCCATGCTGGCTGCGGCAAGCATCATGTGCGTTGCTACGATGGCCGCGTCCTCGGCACCCGAAGTATGCACGCCGTCGGGGAAGGTGAACATATTTTCCTTGTTGAAAGTCACGACAAGCACGGTGGGCGCGTTGTAGCGGCAAGGGGTGACCTCGTCGATGAGCGCGATTTTCTCGGGGCTTTGCACCACGTAAACATGCTGCTCCTGCAGGTTCTTCGCAGTTGGGGCGGCCTGTCCTGCAGCCAAGATAGCCTCAAGCTGAGCGGGTTCTATCTGCTTGCCGTCGTATTTTTTGCAGGAATAGCGTTTGCGAGCGAGTTCCAAAAAATCCATAGCCAATCCTTTGCTCCGTGGGCTGCTTTTACTAAAGGGATTATCTCATGCCCGCGGGCGATCAACAGCTCCGTAGCTTCATCAGGCTGTTTTCACCGTGCAACTTGTCTTATGCTAGGTAGGTTTTTGCTCCCCGCATAAGAAGGAAGGTCTGGTAGTTGTGAAAACCCTAGAGAAAATCAGCGACTTTGCCGGAAAGTACATGGCGTTCATCGCATTGGCTGTTGCGATCATCGCCATGGTCTTTTCGGAGCCCGTTCATGCCACTATCCCTACGAGCTGGGTGAACATTTTGCTCGGCATCGTCATGTTCGGCATGGGCATGACTTTGAAACTTGAGGATTTTAAGATCGTTTTCACCAAACCCAAGGCGGTTATCAGTGGTATCTGCGCTCAGTTCATAATCATGCCCCTGCTCGCATGGGTTTTGTGCATGGTGTTTCAACTTCCTACCGAGCTTGCGGTGGGCGTTATTTTGGTTGGCTGCTGCCCGGGCGGTACGAGCTCGAACGTCATGACCTATCTTGCCAAGGGCGACGTTGCCTTGTCCGTTGGCATGACCGCCTGCACCACCATCATGGCGCCCGTTGTCACGCCTGCTTTGGTTTTGCTTTTGGCTGGCCAGGCGATCGACGTGAGCTATGCGAGCATGTTCCTTTCCATCGTTCAGGTGGTGCTGGTTCCCATCATTTTGGGCTTCATCATCAATCATTTCCTGTCCAAGGTGGCCGAAACCTGCGCGAAGGTGCTGCCCTTGGTGTCGGTTATCGCGATTTCGCTGATTATCATGGCGGTTGTTTCCGCTAACGCCGCAAGCCTCATGACCGTGGGCTTCCTGATTGTTGTGGTGGTGGCCTTGCACAACCTGTGCGGATACGCCTTGGGCTACGCTGCCGGCAAGTTGCTTGGCCTCACCAGCGATCAGATGCGCACCATCTCCATCGAGGTGGGCATGCAGAACTCCGGCTTGGCCACCTCACTTGCGACGGTTCATTTTGCGGCGATGCCCATGGCTGCCGTCCCCGGCACCGTGTTCAGCGTGTGGCACAACATCTCGGGTGCGGTTTACGCGAACATCCTGGCCCGTAGCGCCAAGGAAGACTAGCCGCTGCTTGCTGAGGCCTGGCCGTCCCTTGTCCGGCTTCGGCTGGGCAAGCCCGGTCGGGCAAGTTTAGTCAGGTAAGCGATGTCATACTTCGCTATGATGCCGCTCGCGGCGGGCGCGCATACCTTGAGCTGCGCATTGCGGCTTTGTGCTGCGCGCTGCATGTTTCGTCCTGCGCGTCTATGCGGCAACCTGCCCCTTTCGCCTGGCTGGTATGACGAATTTGGAATTTGTAACACCAAAGCGCCGTGACCTCGTGTATCCTTAACACGAATTTCCAAATCGTGTTACTTACACTGCGTCGCAGGAGGTCACAGGATATGCGCACTTACAGTCGCCGCACGTTCGTTAAGGGAATGGGCATCGTCACTCTCGGTGGCATCTTGGGCATGGGCATCACGGGATGCTCGAGCACTTCGTCGAGCGCCGGATCTTCCTCGAGCACAACGGCGTCCTCCAAGGACTCGGTGATTATCGCGATGAACACCGGCTCGGAACCCGCTGCAGGCTTTGACCCCTGCATTGCCTGGGGCTGCGGCGAGCATGTGCACGAGCCTCTTATCCAGTCGACGCTTATCACCACCGACGAGAATCTTGAATTCGTCAACGATTTGGCTACGAGCTACAAGTGCTCGGATGATGGCATGACCTGGACCTTCAAGCTTCGCGACGACGTGGTGTTCAGCGACGGCAGCAAGCTTACCGCCGAGGACGTGGTGTTCACTATCAATACAATCAACGAATCATCCAAGGCCGAGGCCGATCTTTCCTCCATCAAAAAGGCTGTTGCCGTGGATGAAACCACGGTCGAGCTTCAGATGGCCAAGCCCAACAATGCGCTGCTCTACACCCTGGCGGTGCTGGGGATCGTCCCCAAGAAGTCCTACGGCAAAAAGTACGGCCAGAATCCCATCGGATCCGGCCGCTACCTGCTTGAACAATGGGACAAGGGTCAGCAGGTTATCTTCAAGGCCAACCCCAAGTATTACGGGGACGCGCCGCAGATGCAGACGGTTACCGTGGTTTTCATGGAAGAGGACGCCGCTTTGGCTGCCGTTCAGTCGGGTCAGGTGGATATCGCCTTCACCAGCGCGACGCTCAGTCAAACCCAAGTGAACGATTACGAACTCTTCGTGTGCGAGACCGTGGATTCGCGCGGCATCAGCTTCCCGGTTCTGCCCACAGGCTCGCCTGAGCGTGAGGGCATGGACGGCGAGAAGCATAAGGTCGGCAACGACGTGACCTGCGATATCGCCGTGCGTCGTGCCATCAATTACGCGGTTGATCGCGAAACCTTGATCTCCAACGTCTTGAACGGTTATGGCTCGGCCGCCTATAGCGTGGGCGACGGCATGCCCTGGTCGAGCGACGACATGAAGGTCGAAACCAACCAGGAGACCGCCAAAAAACTTTTGGCGGACGCTGGCTGGGCGGCGGGCAGCGACGGCATCCTTGAGAAGAAGGGAACCCGTGCCGCCTTCGATCTGTATTACGCAAGCAACGATTCGGTTAGACAGGCCATCGCCTACGAGTTCGCCAATCAGATGAAGGAAATCGGTATCGAGGTCACGCCTAAGGGCGGCGACTGGGATACCGAGCTCTACCCGCATCAGTTCGATACGCCCATCCTGTGGGGCTGGGGCAGCAATTCTCCCGTCGAGATGTACGAGCTCACCTATTCTAAGGGCTGGGGCAATGTTGCAGCCTTCGATAGCGACGTGGTCGATGGCCATTTGGACGCGGCCCTTGCCGCGCCGAGCATCGAGGATTCCTACGGGGAATACAAGCTTGCCCAATGGGATGAAGATAATCAGGTGGGCATTGCGCCTAAGGGCGAGGCCACTTGGTGCTGGCTGGCAAACGTCGACCATCTGTACTTCAAGCGTTCGAGCTTGCAGGTTGCCAAGCAAAAGCCGCACCCGCATGGGCACGGCTGGTCCTTGGCCAATAACGTGGACAAGTGGAGCTGGAGCTAGGCCTGAGCGCCTAGGCAGGTGAACGGATGCTCAAACTCGTCGCCCAAAATACCCTCAAGTTCGTTTTGCTCATGCTTGCGGTGAGCTTTGTGACCTTTGCGCTTGTTGCGGCATCGCCCATCGACCCGGTTCAGGCGAACGTCGGGCAAAATGCGCTTTTGGGCATGAGCGCGGAGCATCGTGCGCAATTGAGCGCCTACTGGGCTTCCGACCTGCCTTTATGGGAACGCTATATCTCGTGGCTCGGCGGTGTTGTGCAGGGCGATTGGGGTACCTCGCTTCGTTTCGACGCGCCCGTTGCGCAAGTGGTTGCCGCCAAGGCACAGAACTCGCTGTTGCTTTTGGCGTTGGCGTGGCTGTTCAGCGGCGTTTTCGGTTTCGTTTTGGGAATCGTTGCGGGCGTTAAGCGCGGCACCGTGGCCGATAGGGCCATCAAGGGCTACTGCTATGTGCTGGCATCCACCCCGACTTTTTGGCTGGGCTTGTTGGTGCTTATGGTGTTTGCCGTTTGGCTGAGGTGGTTCCCGATGGGCTTTTCGGTGCCCATAGGCGTTGCCGCCTCCGAGGTCACTGTCTTTCAATCGCTCCAGTGCATGGTTTTGCCCGCACTGACGCTTTCCTTGGTGGGCGTGGCAAACATAGCTCTGCATACACGTGAGAAAACGATCGATGTGCTGGAATCCGACTACGTTCGTTTTGCCCGCGCACGCGGTGAATCCGAGTTGAGCGTGGTTTTGCATCATGGCCTGCGTAACCTAGCTCTGCCTGCACTTACCTTGCAGTTCGCCTCCATTTCCGAGATATTCGGCGGCTCGGTGCTCGTCGAGCAGGTGTTCAGCTATCCAGGTTTGGGACAGGCTGCCGTAACGGCGGGTCTAGGTGGCGACGCTCCCTTGCTCGTGTGCATCGCCATCGTGAGCGCCGCTTTGGTGTTTGCCGGCAACCTTATCGCCAACATCCTTTACGGCATCGTCGACCCTCGTATAGGCGGTGGTCGTCGTGCTTAAGCTGTTTGGTGCTGCCCAGTTGGCAAGGTCTGCAGACGCGCAAGGAAGCGCTTCTTTGGCGCGCCCGATAATCTATCAGCCCCGCTGCACCCGCCGCGGCAATCGCAAAACCGCCTTGGTCGCCTGCATCGCTGCCAGCTTGGCCTTGTTTGCCATCGTGGTGGCGGGTCTGATTTGCCAAGACGCGGCGCAGGTGGCCGACTTCTCGCGCTCCAACCTGGCCCCGTGCCTCGAGTATCCCTTCGGCACCGATCGCATGGGGCGCGATATGTTCCTGCGTACGATCGCGGGCTTGTCGACGAGCATCCTTGTGGGCCTTCTTGCGGCGAGCGTTTCCTCGGTGATCGCGCTGGTGCTGGGCACGGCGGCTGCCTTGGGCGGCCGCAAGGTCGATGCGGTCATTTCATGGCTTGTCGATTTGTGCATGGGCGTCCCACACATCGTTTTGCTTCTTTTGATCAGCTATGCCTTGGGCAAGGGTTTCTGGGGCGTGGCCATCGGCGTCGCCCTTACGCACTGGCCCAGTCTTACGCGCGTTATCAGGGCGGAGGTCTTGCAATGCAAGCAAGCGCCCTACGTAGCAGTGGCCGAGCGCTTGGGGCAAAGTCGTTTGCGCATAGCCGCGCGCCATATTGTTCCTTACGTGTTCCCGCAATACCTGGTGGGCCTGATACTGCTCTTCCCTCATGCGATTTTGCACGAGGCTGCCATCACTTTTTTGGGCTTTGGTCTTTCGCCCGAGCAGCCCGCGATCGGCGTGATCTTAAGCGAGAGTATGAGCTACCTTTCCGCGGGCATGTGGTGGCTTGCGGTGTTCCCGGGTTTGGCCTTGGTTGTCGTGGTTTTGCTGTTCGACCTTGCCGGCTCGAAGCTGCGTAGCCTGATCGACCCGCATCAGGCGCAGGGCTAGGGGGTGCCATCGTGCAAGTGAAAGACGAAAACGCGCGTGTGGGTGCGCAGAAGAAAGATGCGAACCGCACCTTAGAGGAAGGAATGTGCGCTAAAGCTCCATCCTCAGGAGACTTCGATACGCCGGCGCCGCCCGATGCGCATGGTCCGCACGAGGATGAGCAGGAACACCACCATCACACCCATGCCACGAATTCCGTGCACCCGGGGCACCATCATCTTCTTTCGGTCGAGCATTTGAGCGTCTCTTTCAACATGTACGACGATCAAACACCGTTCTTTCAGGCCGAAAAGCGCGATTCGTGTGTTATCGACGATTTGACTTTGAGCGTGCACGAGGGCGAGATTTTGGCGCTTGTGGGCGCAAGCGGCAGTGGCAAATCGCTTCTTGCCGACAGCATCATGGGCTTGTTCGAGCCGAACGCGACAATCAAGGGAACCATCTGGTTTGATGGCGCCAAGCAGGATGCTCAGAGCCTGGCCAAGCTGCGTGGTAGGGGGATTTCGCTCGTGCCGCAAAGCGTTGCGCATCTAGATCCTTTGATGCGTGTGGGCAAGCAGGTTGAAGGATTCGCGCAGGGCGCGAAAGCTAAAACCAAAGGCCGCTTTGGGTTCCGCGCCAAAGCCGACGAAGACGGCAGCCCGGCTGAAGCCAAGGTCGCTCGTGGAGCGCGTCCTGCGAGCATTGTGCGAGGTACTCGTGACTCCCGTCGCACGTGCGACGCTCAAGCCGTCTGCAATGCGCAAGCCGATCGCACAACACGCCGCAAGGAGCTCTTCGCGCGTTATAGGCTCGACGAATCGGTGGCGCGCATGTATCCGCACGAGCTTTCGGGTGGTATGGCCCGGCGTGTGCTTTTGTGCTGCGCGCTTATGGACGATCCGCGTCTCATCGTGGCCGACGAGCCGACGCCCGGCCTTGATTTGCCCCTGGCGGTTGCCGCCATGCAGGATTTTCGCAGCTTCGCCGACAGGGGAGGCTCAGTTCTTTTGATCACGCACGACATCGAGCTTGCCTTGCAGGTGGCTGATCGCGTGGCGGTGTTCAAGGACGGTAGCGTGGTGGAGGAAACCTCGGTGGAGAGTTTTAAGGACCCTTCACTTTTGCGCCATTCTTTTACGCGCGCTTTGTGGCACGCCCTGCCCGAGCATGGTTTCAAGGCATGCTCCAATGAATTGCTTGAGGAGTCGCCATGCTAGAACTTCGCGATATCGCTTTTGGCTACGATGCTCAAAAGCCTCTGTATGCAGGAATTTCTCTTTCTGTTGCGCCAGGCGAGCGCGTTGCCTTGGTAGCGCCCTCGGGCTTTGGCAAGACGACGCTTTGCTCCATTGCGGCAGGATATCTTCGCCCGCGCGCAGGCGAGGTGTTGGTTGACGGCCGCCTTCTTCCTAACAAAGGGAAAAGCCCGGTACAGATGATTTGGCAGCACCCTGAGCGCGTGCTCGATCCGCGCATGCGTATGAAGGATTCGCTTGCCGAGGCGGGGCAGACCGATGAATATTTGCTTGCAAGCTTGGGCATCCGCCAAGAATGGCTCACCCGGTTCCCTCACGAGCTTTCGGGCGGCGAGCTGCAGCGTTTCTGCATTGCCCGCGCACTTATGGCCGAGCCACGCTATTTGGTTGCCGATGAAATCTCGACCATGCTTGACGCGCTTACCCAGGCGCAGCTGTGGCACTTCCTTTTGGAGCAGGCGCGCGCTCGGAATCTGGGTATGCTT
Organism: Escherichia coli; assembly: GCA_963591685.1. GTDB lineage: Bacteria > Actinomycetota > Coriobacteriia > Coriobacteriales > Eggerthellaceae > Anaerotardibacter. Next base: position 9,792 of record CAVAUO010000019.1, on the reverse strand, counting down.
TTGGTTTCGCATTCAGATGCGCTTCTAGACCACGTTGCCACGCGTGTCGTCGATTTGCGGGATTTATCGCGGGCCTCGAATTAGGCGCCTTGGGCTAGGCAAATCTCGTGGTGCGATTGGCGGCAGCGATTGGGCAAATCCCGCTGCAATGCTTAGGCAAATCTCGTGGCAGCAATAAGGCTTGATCCCATGGTGGCAGCTGCGCCGTTTCGCTTCTTTTGGATTTAACTTATTCTTTTCTTCAAGGGGCGCTTGCTGTGTGAAAATGGGTGGGTCAAACCATCCTGAACTAAGAAGGCGAGCGAGGTGGCAAACTTGCGTGGTTTTGCCCAGCAATACAAGAGGGTTCAGAAGATGGCAGCAACACCTATACGTAAAATTAATAAGATCAATCTAGGTATCGCTATTGCTCTTAGCCTTGTGTGTTTTTGCGTGTATGCGTGGGGCGTGTTCCAGTATTCCGATTTGCAAGAGGCCAATAACAAATACATTGCCTGCGAGAAGGCTGCAGACCAGATGCAGGAGGGCTCCGATTACCTTACCGCTCAGGCGCGCACGGCCGCTGCTACGGGCAAGGTCGAGTACGTGCGTGCCTACTACGAAGAGGTCAACACGACCAAGCGCCGCGACGCGGCGGCGCAAACCTTCAAAGAGTACTTCGGCGATTCCGCTGCCTTTGCCCTTCTGGAAAGCTCGCTTGAAAAATCCAATGAGCTTATGTCCACCGAAGCCTACGCCATGCGCTTGAAGCTTGAGGCTGCGGGTGTTGGCGAATCGGAGTGGCCGAGCGAGATCAAGGACGTTAAGCTCTCGGCAGCTGACAAAGCGCTTTCGAAATCGGCCAAGTCCGATCGCGCAGTGGACCTTTTGTACAACGATTCTTACGAAAACGCTCGTTCGCTTATAGCAAGCTATGTTACCCGCGCAACCGGCACGCTTGTTTTCCAAAGCCAATCCGCGCAAGAGTCCGCCGCAGTTGTTTTCAAGGGGGTTTACCTGGCCCTCATCGTCGCCATCGCGGGCTTTGTCGTTTTGACCATCGCCACTGCCCTTATGATGCGCGATCTGATCGTGCTGCCCTTGGAAAGCCATAGCAAAGCGGTCGAAAAAGGCGAGCTGTTCGAGATTTGCGGCGCGGGCGAGCTCCGTCATTTGGCAAGCGTTTACAACAAGATTTTCCAGGAAAACGAGGAACGTCAAATGCTTATTCGTCACCAGGCCGAACATGACGCGCTGACCGATCTTCTTAACCGCGGCTCGTACGATCGCCTACTTGGCCTCTACGAGAAGGAAGGTGCTCAGTTCGCGCTCATTCTATGCGATGTGGACACCTTCAAGCAGGTCAACGATGAGTACGGTCACGAGGTGGGCGATCAGATTTTGAAGCGCGTGGCCGGCATGCTCAAGGTCACTTTCCGTGCCGTCGACCATGTGTGCCGTATCGGCGGCGACGAGTTCGCGGTCATCATGGTCGAGATGACAAGCGACTTGCGCTACACCATCGAGGAGAAAATCGCCGTGCTCAACGATCAGCTCATCAAGCCCACCGAGAGTTTGCCCGGGGTTTCCTTGAGCGTCGGTGTCGCTTTCGCTGACCGTGAAAATCCCGGTGCTGGCATTTACCAGGATGCCGACCGGGCCTTGTATCGCACCAAGGAAAACGGGCGTTGCGGCGTGAGCTTCTACGGTGACGGCGATCTGCCGGTCGAGCAGGCAACGAATCGGTGCTAAATGTTGCCGATACGACTTTTATGAGCTGCGACAAAAGGCGGCAGGTTGTAAAATTTCCGGAAAAGACAAAGGGTCAAATCGAAGCATGGCGTGGATGTTCGAAAGGGTGTAAAAGCATGATTTCTCAGCGTAAAATCGGCATTATCGGTCTTGGGCATGTGGGTGCCCATGTGGCAAACAGCCTTCTTCTGCAGGGCATCGCGGACGAGCTGTACCTGTGCGCGCTCAACGATCAAAAGGTGATCTCCGAGGCCCAGGACCTGCATGATTCCTTGAGCTTCTGCCCCTACAACACGCAGATCGTCAACGTGGGCGATCGCTATGAGGACCTTGCCCAGTGCAACATCATCATCAACGCCGCTGGCAACGTTGCCGCGGTTGCCGAAAGCCGCGACGGCGAGCTCACCGCCTCCACCGATTCGGCCCGAACCTTCGTCGATCGCATTCTGGATGCCGGTTTCGATGGCATCATCATCAACGTCTCCAACCCCAACGACGTTGTGTGCACGGCCATCTGGCACCTCACCGGCTACGACCCCAAGAAGATCATCGGTACCGGCTGCGGTCTTGACACCGCGCGCCTGCGCTCCGAAATCTCCAAGGTCACTGGCGTCAGCCCCAAGTCGATCGGCGCCTACATGATCGGCGAGCACGGTTTCACCCAGATCGCCGCATGGGGCATCGCCGCCATCGCCGGCAAACGCATTCGCGACCTTGCCAAGGAAGACCCCGAGCGCTACGACTTCGATACCGCCGAGGTCGAGGATCGCGCGCGCAAGGGTGGCTACGTCACTTACGCGGGCAAGGGTTGCACCGAGTACGCCATCGCCAACTGCACCGCGCGCCTGTGCGCCGCCATCCTCCACAACGAGCATGCCGTGATCTCCGTTTCCACGCTGATGTGCGGCCAGTACGGCGAGGAGGGCGTCTATGCCTCCCTTCCCTGCGTTATCGGTGCCGAGGGCGTCGAGCAGGTTTTGGCACCCGAGCTCACCATCGTCGAGGAGCACGGCTTCCACCGCAGCTGCGATCATATCCGCGAAAACATTTCCAAGCTTCCTTGGTGGTAGTAAAAGCGCGCTAAATAAGAGCAAGAAAAAGAAACAGGACGATTCATGGCTTGTACCGACGGCACATACTCTGACTCCTCTCCGAAGCCTTTGAACGAAGGCGTTTCCGACACTGCGCTTCAGAGCGAGTTCGCCGATATGTCCGAGATCATCGCTGCTGCCGAAATGGGCATCTGGCATATCGAGCTCATAGAGGGCAAAGACCCTAAGCTTCTGGCCAATGAGGTCATGCTCAGGCTTTTGGGCTTGGCCGAAAAGGGCGCCACCATGTCGCCCGAGGAAGTCTACGAATTCTGGTATTCCCGAATCAAGGCTGATGCGGTGGAGTCCGTTTCGACCAGCGTGGCCAAGATGTGCGCTGGCGCGCGCGACGAGAACACCTACCTTTGGGTGCACCCGCAGCTGGGCGATCGCTATGTTCGCTGCGGGGGCACCGCTTATGGGGTTCCCGGCGGCTACGTGCTGCGCGGCTACCACTATGACGTCGACGAGATAGTTCGCGATCAGCAAAAGCGGGAAAGGCGTCTTCAGCGGTCCCTGCTTGTTGAGAAGGCCCATTCCGAGGTCATTTCAGCGCTCTCCACCATATACACCACCATCTTCAATGCCAATCTCATCACGCACGAATATGAAATCATCAACAGCGTCAGGCTTATGAAGGAAACCGTTCCGCGCAAGGGCGACTTCGAGGAGGTCAAAGAGCAGATCCTCGCTGCCTTTATGGCTCCCGACATGATCGACGAGATGCGTGAATTCCTTGACATAGGAACGCTTGCCGAGCGCTTGCGCGAGTCCAACACCATCGTGTGCGAGTATCGCAACCCGGAAAACCGCTGGTTCCAGGCGCGCTTCATCGTGAAGAGCCGTCTTGACACGGGTGAGGTGCGCGATGTGCTCTACGTTGCGCGCGACTTCACCGAGGAAAAGCATCATGAGCTCGAGCAGGAAGCGGCCCTGAGGGACGCCCTTATGGTGGCACGTCACGCGAGTCGCGCGAAGTCTTCGTTCCTAAGCAACATGAGCCACGACATCCGCACGCCGTTGAATGCCATTATCGGTTTCACCGCGCTTGCGCAAACCCACATCAACGAAACCGAGCAGGTACAGGATTACCTGGGTAAAATCCATGCTTCCAGCGAACATCTGCTGAGCCTTATCAACGAGATCCTGGACATGAGCCGCATCGAAAGCGGCGCGGTCAAGCTTGAAGAGGGCGTGGTGCACATGCCCGAGGTGCTGCACGATTTGCGCATTTTGATTCAGGGCCAGATTGCGGCAAAGCACCAGCATCTCTACATCGACACGCAGGATGTCATGGACGAGGATGTGGTGACCGACAAGCTGCGTTTGAACCAGATTTTGATAAACATCGTGAGCAACGCGATCAAGTACACCCCCAACGACGGCGACATCATCATCCGCATCGCTGAAAAGCCTTCTTCGCTTAAAGATCACGTTACCTACGTTTTCGACGTGAAGGACAACGGCATCGGCATGTCGCCCGAGTTCGTCGATCATATCTTCGACGATTTCGCCCGCGAGAACACCTCCACGGTGAGCGGGATCCAGGGTACGGGCCTGGGTATGTCCATCACGAAGAACATCATTGATTTGATGAATGGATCGATCGAGGTTAAAAGCGAACTTGGCAAGGGCTCCGAGTTCGTGGTGACCCTTGATTTCAAGGTGGCCAGCCAGTCGGTGGTCTACCGTCCGCGCGTCGAGCTTTTGGGCGCGAAGGTTTTGGTGGTCGACGACGACATCAACACCTGCCAGAGCGTGAGCAAGATGCTGCGTGAGATTCAGATGCGCCCGCAATGGACCACTTCCGGCAAAGAGGCGATCATTCGCGCGCAGGAGGCCGCCGACATCAAGGACGAGTACAAGGCCTATATCATCGATTACTTGATGCCCGATATGAACGGCATCGAAACGGTCAGGCGTATCCGTCGGGTCATTGGCGACGAGGCGCCCATCATCGTTTTGACCGCATACGACTGGACGAGCTTTGAAGACGAGGCGCGCGAGGCCGGTGTCACGGCTTTTGTGGAAAAGCCTTTGTTCATGTCGGAGCTTAAGGCGGTTTTGTCCGAACCTGTTGAGCTTGACGCCGGCGGCGATCAGGGCGCTTTGCCCGCCTGCGACTTCAGCGAGAAGCGCGTTCTTCTTGTTGAGGACAACGACCTTAACCGCGAAATTGCCGCTGCGATTTTGAGCGATCTTGGCATTGGGGTTGATACCGCTTGCGACGGCGTTGATGCGCTTGGGAAGCTGACCGATGCCGAAGAAGATCGCTACGACCTGATTTTGATGGACATACAGATGCCCCGGATGGACGGCTATGCCACCACGCGCGAGATTCGCTCGTGGCAAGGTACCACGAAGGCCGCCATTCCCATCGTGGCCATGACAGCGAACGCTTTCGAGGAAGACAAGCAGGATGCGCTTTCGGCGGGCATGAACGACCATATTGCCAAGCCCGTCGATGCGAACACCATCGTGGAAACCCTGAATCGGATGTTTGCCGGATAGCGCTGCCGCTTTGTCATTTTTAGCTTTCGCCGCTCGTTTCAGATACTAAAACCTTCTTTTACGCAAGGTGGGCTACCATAGACATATTCACACTCCTTTGTGCTGTCAGATTGCGCGCCTGCCCACGCACGATTTTTTGCAGGCTTCGCGCAACCGAAGAGGAAGGGTTTGCCATGCCTAGCGTAAGCATCGACGGTATCGTCGTTAAGGCTCCGGAGGGTGCCACGATTCTTGATGCCGCAAAACTTGCCGGCGTCGACATTCCGACGCTGTGCTTTATGCCCAAGATCAACGAAATCGGCAGCTGCCGTGTTTGCGTGGTCGAGGTTGAGGGCCAGGACAACCTGGCTGCTGCTTGCAATTCGCCCGTGTTCGAGGGCATGAAGGTGCACACCTCGACCCCGCGCGTAATCGAGACGCGCCGCATCAACGTCGAGTCCATTCTTTCCAGCCATCGCAGCGAGTGCACCACCTGCAAGCGCAGCGGCACCTGCGCGCTTCAGTCGCTGGCTGCCGACGTGTGCGCCGAGGAAAGCTTCCAGCCTGCCACCTTCGATTTCGAGGAATGGGACAAGGATTTCCCCTTGCAGCGCGATGAGAGCAAGTGCATCCGTTGCATGCGTTGCGTGGCCGAATGCGCGAGCGTTCAGCATTGCTCCGTTTGGGAGGCCGATCCTCTGTACGCCTATCGTGGCATCCGCGTTGCGGGCAACACGAGCATCGACAAGGCCGGCTGCGCTTTGTGCGGTCAGTGCATCACCCATTGCCCGACCGGCGCTTTGACCGAGCGCGATGACACACGCAAGGTTCTTTCCGCTTTGGCCGACCCCGATTTGGTGACGGTCGTTCAGGTGGCACCCGCCATCCGCTCCGCCTGGGGCGAAGGCGTGGGTCTAACACGTGAGGAGGCGACGCAGGGGCGCATGGTCTCGGCGCTGCGCGCGCTTGGTTTCGACCATGTTTACGACACTGACTTCGCAGCCGATCTCACCATCATGGAGGAAGGCAACGAGTTCATCGAATGGGTGAAGGAGGGCAAGCCTCGCCCTATGTTCACCAGCTGCTGCCCTGGATGGGTGCGCTTCGCCAAGCTGCACTATCCCCAGTTCGTGGGGCAGCTTTCCTCCAGCAAGGCTCCGCATCAGATGCTCGGCGCCACCGCCAAGGCGCTGCTTTCCGACAAGGCCGCCGAAGAGGGCAAGCGCGTTTTCGTCGTTTCGGTGATGCCTTGCGTCGCCAAGAAGTATGAAGCGGCGGTGCCTCAGCTTTCAACTGAGGCAGGTCAGGATGTCGATGCCGTTTTGACCACGCGCGAGTTCGATCGCATGCTGCACATGTTCAACGTGAACTGCGCCGCGCTGCCCGAAAGCAAGTTCGACGATCCCCTGGGAACCTCCACCGGCGCCGGCACCATCTTCGGTCGCACGGGCGGCGTTATGGAGGCCGCTCTTCGATCCGCCGCTTTCCTTCTTACCGGTGAGAACCCTGGTTTCTCCACTTGCGACACCACGGCGGCAACGCCCGAGAAGCCTTGGGTCGAAAAGCAGCTCGATATTGCCGATCTGCATCTGAGCATCGCGATTGCAAGTGGCTTGGAGAACACGGCGACCCTGCTCGATGCCCTTGACTCCGGCGAGGCGAGCTATGACTTCGTCGAGATCATGGCATGCCCCGGTGGTTGCGTCGGCGGCGGCGGTCAGCCCATTTCCTTTAACGAAGAACTTGCTGCTGAGCGCGCGGGCGTTCTGAATTCCCTTGATGGCGCCGATATTTTGCGCTACTCGCATGAGAACCCCGACATCACTGCCATTTACGAGCGTTTGTACGATCATCCGTTGTCCGAGAAGGCCGAAGCGCTTTTGCATACTGATCAGGAAGCCTGGGAAATCTAGGTGCCCGAAGAGCAAGATACCGGCGATTTCGCACGTCTGCTCGATAAGCTTGCGGGCACGCATGCCCTTGAGCTTGACGAGTACGAGCGACTGCTTGAATGCAGATCGCCTAAATCCGCTCAGGCGCTTGCGCAGCGTGCTGTGGCGCAGCGCAAGCAGGTGTACGGGAACTCCGTGTTCACGCGTGGGCTCATTGAGGTATCGAGCTACTGCAAAAACGATTGCTTGTACTGCGGCATTCGGAAGTCCAACTCCAGTGTGCGCAGGTACCGTTTGACAATGGAAGAGATTGCGTCCTGTGCGGATGCAGGTTACGAGTTGGGCTTTCGCACCTTCGTGCTGCAGGGTGGGGAAGACCCATTCTTCACCGACAAGGTGCTAGCCGAGCTAGTGTCCCGTATCCGTGAGGCGCATCCCGATTGCGCCATCACCTTGTCGTTTGGGGAGCGGAGCCGAGAAAGCTACGAGCTGTTGCGCAGGGCAGGAGCCGAGCGTTATCTGCTCAGGCATGAGACGGCATCTCCTGGTCTTTACAAGTGCTGGCATCCCGAGTCCATGAGCTTCGATAATCGCATGCGCTGCCTAAGCGACTTGCGCGAAATCGGCTATGCCGTCGGGGTGGGCTTCATCGTCGGGGCGCCCTTTCAGACCAATGCCGATTTGGCCCGCGACCTCAAGTTCATCGAGCGCTTTGAGCCCGACATGTGCGGCATCGGGCCCTTTGTCCCGCATCATGCTACGCCCTTTGCGGGCTTTGCTGCGGGCACCGTGGATCTTACCTGCTATCTGCTGTCGATTCTTCGCCTGATCGAACCGAACGTTCTTTTGCCTGCGACCACTGCGCTTGGCACCATTGCTCCGGACGGTCGAGAGCGGGGGATTTTGGCCGGAGCCAACGTGGTTATGCCCAACCTCTCGCCCGTTGCGCATCGCAGGGATTACGACCTCTACGATGGCAAAATCTGCACCGGCGAGGAAGCTGCCGAGTGTCGCGGGTGCCTGGGTGCCCGGATGCTTTCGGTGGGTTATGAGCTTGTAATCGATCGCGGGGATAAGGCGCCTCTGCCCGAAGGCTTCACGTCCGCATGAAATAGAAGTGTTTAGCAAAGCTTAAGTAAGTATTAGTTAGGAAGCGTATTCTTATGGGAATTGTGTATGATCCGAAATCCTTATGTGCTGATGAATTCATCAACGACCAGGAGATTTTGGAAACCTTGGTCTATGCCGACGCCCATAAGGACGACCTAGAGCTGTGCTATCGCATTCTGGACAAGTGCAAGCCGCACCTGTTCCCTGCAACCGAGCATGGCGCCATGATCACTCATCGCGAGGCAAGCGTTCTTCTCGCTTGCGAGGACGAGGGCGTGAACGCGGAGATCAAGCGTTTGGCTCACGACATCAAGCAAGCCTACTACGGCAATCGCATCGTCTTGTTTGCGCCTTTGTACCTGTCCAACTACTGCATCAACGGCTGCTTGTACTGCCCCTACCATGCCAAGAATCGTGAGATTCCTCGCCATAAGCTCACGCAGGAGGAAATCAAGGCCGAGGTAATCGCGCTGCAGGACATGGGCCATAAGCGTCTGGCAATCGAGGCGGGCGAGGACCCCAAGCACAATCCCATCGAATACATCCTGGAATCGATGCGCACCATCTATTCCATCAAGCATAAGAACGGTGCGATCAGGCGCGTCAACGTCAACATCGCCGCTACCACGGTGGACGAATACCGCATGCTCAAGGAAGCCGAGATCGGCACTTACATTTTGTTCCAGGAAACCTATAACAAGGAAAGCTACAAAAGGCTTCATCCCACCGGCCCTAAGAGCGACTATAACTGGCACACCGAGGCGATGGACCGCGCGATGGAAGGCGGCATCGACGACGTGGGCTTAGGCGTTCTTTTCGGTCTGGAAAGCTACCGCTACGAGTTTACGGGCCTTATCATGCATGCCGAGCATCTGGAGGCGGCGCATGGAGTTGGCCCCCATACCATCAGCGTGCCGCGCGTGAAGCCTGCGATGGATATCGACCCCGACGTGTTCGACAACGGTATCCCCGACGAGATGTTCGAGAAGATCATCGCGCTCATTCGTATCACGGTTCCCTACACTGGCATGATCATTTCCACGCGTGAGAATCAAGCGGTGCGCGAGAGCGCCCTGAAGTATGGCATCAGCCAGATCTCGGGCGGCAGCCGCACAAGCGTGGGTGGCTACACCGAGCCTTTGCGCCCGCATGACACCGAGCAGTTCGATGTGAGCGACCAGCGCAGCCTGGATGACGTGATCTCGTGGCTCATCGATCAAAAGCACATTCCCAGCTTCTGCACGGCATGCTACCGCGCGGGACGCACGGGCGACAGGTTCATGAGCTTCTGCAAGAACGGGCAGATTCTGAATTACTGCCACCCCAACGCCTTGGTCACCTTGGCGGAATATTTAAGCGACTACGCCAGCCCCGCTACCGCGCAAAAGGGCTTTGCCCTGATGGAAGGGGAGTTGGCGAAAATCAAGGACGACAAGCGTCGTGCCCAGTGCGCAAAGGCGATCGACGCGATTAGGAAC
>CAVAUO010000018.1:0-17246 GCA_963591685.1 Escherichia coli | reverse complement strand
GAAGATAGCTTCTCTTTCGCAGCGTTTTGCTCAGCTGCCGACTTCTCAAAACTTTCTTTCGCGCTGGCGACTTCCGCCTCCAGGCTTTTTCTGCGCTGGTCACTCAGCTCGAGCTCGCGGGAAACGCGCTCAAGCTCGGAGCGGATATGAGACCTACGCTCGTTTAAAACCATGACCTGCGAGGCCAAACGCTCAGCATTACGCTGGGCGTGTGCATGGTTCTGATTCAAGGATGCGCTTTGAACATCGCGTTCCGCCAGCTGCTTTTGCAGCTGCTCCAAGTTGGACTGAGAGGAATCGAGCACCTCTTTGGCGATGAGCGCCTTTTGATCAAGCTCGGCCTCTTGCTTTTCAATCGAGGTCCAGCGCTCGCGCAAGATTCGCAAGTCGTCGATTGCCAAATCAAGCTTCAGCTCGTCAAGCTCGGCACTGAGCTCGGCGTACGTTTGCGCACGCTTAGCCTTGCGCTCAAGGGGCTTCAACTGACGCTCCACCTCGCGCGCGATGTCCTGCACGCGGGCAAGGTTGTTTTCCATGCGCTCAAGTTTGCGCAAGCTCCTGCGTTTGCGCTCCTTGTGCTTCAAGATCCCCGCTGCCTCCTCGATGAGGGCGCGGCGGTCTTCGGGCTTGGAGGAAAGCACGGAGTCAAGATTGCCCTGCGAGATGATGGAGTTGGTTCCCGTGCCTAAGCCGGAATCGTGAAGAATGTCGAGCACGTCCATGCGACGGACCACGGCGCCGTTGATCAGGTACTCGGACTCGCCGTTGCGATACATCCTGCGCCCGATGCTAACCTCGGAATACTCAACCGGAAGGGTTCCGTCGGAATTGTCGAGGCAAAGCTCCACCTCTGCCACGTTGACCGACTTGCGGTTACGTGCGCCAGCGAAGATAACGTCCTCCATAGCCTGGCCGCGCAAGTTCTTCGCATTGCGCTCGCCAAGCACCCACAAAACCGCATCTGAAATGTTGGACTTGCCCGAACCGTTGGGGCCGACGACGGCGGCAACTCCAGGCTCGAACTTCATGACAGTGCGATCGGCAAAGGATTTGAATCCTTTGAGGGTGAGAGTCTTCAGGTACAAGGCTGTCCCCTACTGCTGCCTGCGACGGGCCTTCTCGGCCTGACGCAACGCCTTTTCCTCGGCGCGAGCAGCCTTTATGGCAGCGGTAGCCTGCGCTTTGCGCTTTTTATCCTTGGAATTGCGCGCCTCGAAGAAGGAGCCCAGCACCTCCAGGGCCGATTCGGCCGCATGGCTCTCGGATTCCTTCTTGGTGCGGCCCACGCCCTTGCCAATAGATTTGGTACCCACGCATACCTGAGTGATGAAGGTACGATCGTGAGGCGGTCCTTGGGTTTCGATAAGGCGATAGGTGGGGGTGATGCCGTCTTCCTGCAGGCGCTCCTGCAAAACGCTCTTCGGGTTCTCGGGCTCTTTGGCCATGGAAACGGACATGGAGACGATAAGCGTGCGATCGATGAAATCGCGCGCGCATTCAAGCCCACCATCCAGGTAAAGAGCTGCAACGCAGGCCTCGTAGACGTTCTCCAGGGCGGAGTGCAAACCTCGACGACCCGTGCCAGCCTCGGAGGAACCGAAGAGGATGATCTCGGAAAAGCCCAGATCGCCCGCAGTCTTCGCCAAAGATGAACCAGAAACAAGTGAGACCTTAATGCGAGTCAAACCGCCCTCGTCGAGCGTCGGGAACGCGTGGTACGCACGATAACTCACGATGGCGCCAAGGATGCTGTCTCCCAAGAACTCAAGGCGCTCATAGGAATCGGCGATCGAATGGCCTTCAGCTGCAGAAGGATGCGTGAGCGCAGTGAGGATGAGCTTCTTGTCAGAGAAGACATGACCGAGGATTTCCTCGGCTCGCGCGATTCGTGTGCTATGTGCAGCTATATCGACCAAAAATATCCCTAATTCCTGTAATGAATAAATTTCAACCCGTTAATATTACTCGGGTTTTTCAGGCTTTTTCACAAGTTGCGCGATTAATCCAGAAACATCCAAACGAACGCATTTGGCGGTCATAAGGATGCCGTTCTTAACGGCAGTGGCGTTGGAAGAACCATGGCCCACCAAGCAGGCGCCCTTGACGCCGAGCATAGGGGCACCGCCGTAGAGATCGGGCGACACCGAATCCTTAAGCTCAATTAAACCCTTCTTCATGGTTAAAGCGCCCAAAAGCGTGGCGGGGTTGGCCTTCATGATGTCCTTGATGCAGGCGAAGAGCACCGAAGCCACGCCCTCGATGGTTTTCAAGGAAACGTTGCCCGTGAACCCATCGGTGACGACGACGTCCGCCTTGCAATCGAGCAGATCCCTGCCCTCGCAGTTGCCGATGAAGTTGGGAAGCTCAGCGCGCATCAGAGCATGAGCCTCCTGTGCGAAGGCCGAGCCCTTGGTGTCTTCCTCGCCGATGTTCAACAGAGCGCAGGTGGGGTCTTTGATCCCGATGACCTTTTCGGCGTAAATGGTGGCCATCTGCGCGAACTGAACCAGGTAGGCGGGCTTGCAGTCGGCGTTCGCACCGACGTCGCACATGACAACGGGCTTCACCGGAGACGGCAGGATGGTGGCCATCGCAGGACGCTGAACGCCTTTGATGCGACCCATAACCAGGGTGGCTGCGGCCAAGCATGCCCCAGTAGAGCCCGGGCTGAAGAAGCCCTGAGCTTTGCCCTCCTTCACCAGCCGACAACCGACGACGATGGAGGAATCCTTCTTCTTGCGCACCGCCTGCGCGGGGTGCTCGTCCATGCCGATGGTTTGCGTGGTCGGCTGAGCGTGTACACGCTCATGCGCCGCAGCAAAAGGCTCGACCACATCGGCCGGCCCGCAAAGGATGACCTCAAGCTCCGAATCGGCCTCGAGCGCCGCCAAAGTGCCCTCGAGCATAGGCTCAGAGCCAAGATCGCCGCCAACGGCGTCAACCGTGATTACGACATGTTCGGACATCGGTCTCCTTTCGAATGTGTGCGCTTATTATACGAATCGAACACGCAAGCTGGGATCTGCCTGCTATATCACCGCACAAGCTGCATAAAAAAATCCCCCAGGCAAGCCCAGGGGATCGTCAGATTCAAAAACCTAGAGTTACTTTAGGCGGTCTGAATGACGTCGCGATCGCGATAGTGGCCGCAGTTGGGGCACACGCGATGAGGAAGCTTAACTTCGCCGCACTGAGGGCAAACGGAACGTGCGGGAGAAGCGATCTTATCGTTCTGGCTGCGACGAGCATGGGTACGGGCACGACCAGTCTTGCGTTTAGGCACTGCCATGATGTAACTCCTTCTATACTACAGGAAACCCTGAAAATTCAATGAATCACGCAAAGAGACAATTTATCAAAAACAAAACGAAGTTTCAAGAAAAAGATTAATCCCCAAAGGAAAGATTCCTAAGAACCGCGAAAGGGTTGGCTTCATCGATCTCGGATTTAGGGTCGCATGAGCAGGGACCCTCGTTCAAATTAGCGCCGCAGCGAGGACAAAGCCCCTTGCAATCCTCATCGCATAGAGGACTGAAGGGTAAGGCGAGCGAAATCGCGCTCAAAAGCAAAGGCTCAAGGTCGATGGTTCGATCGTCGGGAAGCACTTCGTAATCCTGTGCGTCCTCGTCGGAGGGGTCGGGCTCGTGCCCCGGAAGAAGGTAGTAGCCCTCCACTTCCCCATCGATAGTAAATGAAGCTTCCTCCAAGCAGCGCACGCAATCGCACACACCCTCACCCGAGATGCTGCCCATAACCAAAAAAGCCTCGGAGGTGTTGGTGATGGTAAGCGTCCAAGGCAGCGGCTTCGCAAAACGGAATTCGATTCCGCCCTGCTCAAAGCTGGGAAGATCCAACTCGCCAGAATAAGAAGAACTCTCCGCCGTGGCAAAGAGCTCCTCCGGGATGATGATTTTCAAATCGTCCATTAGCGAGCGTTGTTGCTGTTAAGACGGTCGCGGCAACGCTTGATGCTGGTAAGAGCAGTCTCAAGCGTCTGCTCAACGTGAGTAAAAACCTCGTCGGCGAAGGCTTCGGCGCCTGCGCGGGTCTGACGCTCCATCTCACGAGCCTCGGCCATGATGGTTTCAGCCTGCTGCTGGGAAATACGGACGATTTCCTGCTCGGAGGCAATGGTGATTGCCTGGCTGCGCGCATCCTCGATCAAACGGGAAGCTTGAACCTCGGCTTCATCAAGGAGGTCCTGGCGCTCACGGATGACCAGGCGTGCCTGACCGACCTCGGGCGGGAAAGCCTCTTTGATCTCGTCGAGAATCTCAAGAGCGGCCTGAGCATCTACCAGATGAAAGCCATTCCTGCCGAAGCCGGCGGGCTTGGAGTCCTCGATAAGAACGCTGAGCTCTTCAACGAGATTCATAACTCCGGAATCATCCATATTAGTTCCTTCCTGTACCACACCGTTTGGCGCAAGCAAAGGTTAAAATTCATTCGAAAATTGTAGCAAAACGAGCTACAACCCCAAAACTATAGCTGATGTAGCGCCCCTTGGCTAACCTAAGTTGCGAAATGAACCGAGGAAACATATGCGCCAAGGCTTATGCGTGCGGTCCTCAACGAGTCGAAAGCTGCTTTCTCGGACCGAGACAGGCCTCGATCAAGCAAGACCGTGAATCATATTGCAAGCTCGCCGAAAGGCTCGCCGGCCAAAGCCAAACTGTCGAAAAGCAGGAAACGAATCCGCGCCAATCCAGCGAGAATACCCTGCTAGCAGTTACTCGAGGCCGAAACGCTTCTTCAGTGCGACATCGACGCAAGGAGGAACGAACTTAGAGACATCGCCGCCCATCGAGGAAATCTCACGCACGACCGACGACGAGAGATACATGTATTTCGGCGGCGACATGATGAAGAAAGTCTCGAGATTGGGACCCAGCTCGTAGTTCATGGCCGTCATCTGGAACTCGTACTCGAAGTCGGTTACGACACGCAAGCCCTTCACAACCGCATGGGCATCGTGGATACGCGCACAATCGACAAGCAGGCCGTCGAAACTGATGACGCGAACGTTCTCCAGGTCGGAGACTGCTTGGCGCACAAGGTCGACCCTTTCCTCAAGCGAAAACAGGGGGCCCTTCTTCTTGGAGGCGGCAACGGAAACCACCACCTCGTCGAAAATCATGGCCGCACGGGTGATGACATCAAGATGACCTGCCGTGATGGGGTCGAAGGTTCCGGGTACCAAGGCGCGCTTCATAGACTAGCTCCTTTTGAAAATGGCAATGACGGTATCGCCGTAGTTGCGCAGCGAGACCGTCGTCCATTCTAACGCATCGAGCAAGGCCTCCACCTTGGCGGCGTCGCGTTTTGCGTATTCATAACTTACAAGCGCCTGGGCGGAAAGGCGGCCGGCCTGTTCCATATCCCCCACCCAGGAAAGTAGGCGCTCGGCATCGAAAGCATACGGAGGATCAAGGAATACAAGGTCGAAAGCAGGCAAGCCTGCACGGCTGGAGAGTTTGAAGGTGTCGGACTGGACAAGGTGGGTGCGCCTGGAATCGAGCTTGCACAAGGCAATATTAGACTCCACCACGCGAGCCGCATCGCGGCTCTTCTCGCAAAACCACGCCTCCTCGGCACCGCGCGACAGAGCCTCGATGCCAAGCTGTCCGGAACCTGCGAAGGCATCGAGCACCTTTAGCCCATCGAAGCCGCCGCACAGGCTGTACAAAGAACTCATCAAAGATTCTTTGACGCGGTCGGTCGTGGGGCGCGTGTTGTCGCCTTTGAGCACCTTGAGGTTGCGACCTCGGAAATCACCTGCGATAACCCTCACTGCTGTGCCTCCTTATGAGCGAGGGCCTGCATCAGCGCCGCACGCTCGTCTTCACTCAACAATCCCTCGTCCAAAATCGAACGGGCGTCGTTAGCCGCCGCTTCGATGATGGCGGTGTCACGTATGACGTTGACCAGCTTCAAAGGGCTTTTGCCATGCTGCCTGCCCCCGAACACGTCGCCCTCGCGACGAAGCGCCAAATCGTGCTCGGATAGCTCGAAACCATCGTCAACTCTTTCCATCACTCGCAGACGCTCCAGTGCCTCGGGCGCACGCGAGCGTGACACCAAGAACGCCTTTCCCGGCTTCGAGCCGCGCCCGACCCTGCCCCTTAACTGATGAAGCTGCGCCAAGCCGAAACGGTCGGCGTCCTCTATCACCATGACCGTTGCATTGGGCACGTCGACACCCACTTCAATAACGGTGGTCGAAACCAAAATATCGATTTCGCCCGCTTTGAATTGCTCCATAACCTCGGACTTCCTATCAGAGGCAAGCTTGCCGTGCAACAAACCTACCCGCGCCTCGGGAAACACGCTTTCCTGAAGAATACGTGCATGCGTGCTTGCCGCCGATACCACCTTTCCTGCCGGATCGAAATCCCCCTCCTCAAGGATGCCCTCGACGAAAGCGTATTCAACGAAGGACTGATTCTCATCGTCATCCTCGTTCGATGCTGCCCCCGGCTGCAAGGCTTCGGTTTCAACGCCGATCAAAGGACAGACGATGTAGGCCTGCTCCCCGCGGGAAAGTGCTGCGCGGATCTCGTCGTATGCTATGCCTTCTTCCTCGAAATGACACACCTTGGTTGTTCGCGGGAGCAAGGCCCGAGGACGCTTGCGCAAGTATGAAAGCCCCATGTCGCCATACATGGCCAGAGCCAGAGTACGCGGGATGGGCGTTGCCGTAAGCGACAAAACATCGGCGTTTTCAGCCTTGGACACCAAGGCAAGCCGCTGATCCACGCCGAAGCGCTGCTCCTCGTCGATCACGACAAGCGAGCAGTCCTTAGGCGCCAGCTCATCGGACAGGAGAGCGTGGGTGCCGAAAATCACCGAGCAACGCCCCTCGGCAAAAGATGAAAGGAGTTCCGCGCGCTCTTCGGCTGGGGTAGAAGAAGTCAGAATGCCCCAGGAAACGCCCAGGGAGTCGAGCAAAGAACCCGCCGCAACGCCGTACTGACGCACCAAAACCTCGGTAGGGCCCATCATCATCGCCTGATGTCCACCATCGACAGCAGCAACGATCGCGAAAGTAGCAACAAGGGTTTTGCCCGTACCAACGTCGCCTAAAAGCATATGTTCCATGCATTTAGGAGCCGCCATCGAGGTAAGGATCTCGGAAACGGCAGCACCCTGCTCCTCGGTGAGCTCAAAGGGCACGATGCGCCGCAGCTCAGCAAGCTTAGGGCCGTCGACCACCTGTTGATACGGCACAAGCCCAGCCTTACGGGAGCGCGAGCGCGACATGAGCCCTAGCTCCAACAGCAACAGCTCTTCGTAAATAAGGCGACGCCGCGCCATCTGAACCTCATTCATGCTCGAGGGCGCATGAATAGCCCTAAAGGCTTGATAGCGTGAACAGAGACGATAACGACACCTCAAGCGCGCAGGAAGAAAGTCGTAACATCCCCGAACGCGCTCCAAGGCCTCATCGATCAAGCGACGCATCGTTTGACGCGGCACTTGAGAGGATGCGGGATGCACCGGAAGAACCAGGCCGCACGCAGAGTCCTCGGGGGAAAGCACCACGAGCACCGGATTGGTCATACGCTTGAAGCCGTAGTTGAACTCGATCTCCCCCGACACGGAGACGCGCATCCCCTGCTCAAGTTTACGGGAGAGCCACGGCTGATTGAAGCATGTGACCATAAGGATGCCGGAGCCGTCGACCAAGCCGACCTCGACCAAGGACAGGTTGCGCTTACGAGTCCTGCGCGAGTTGACGCTATGTACCTGGCCAACCACCGTGCAGTGCTCGCCGATGCGCGCCTGGGCAACATGACGCACTGCCGACATGTCGATGTAGCGATGAGGAAAAGCCTCAAGCAAATCGCTCAGGCTGTGGATGCCCATCGCCCCTAAGGACCGAGCTCGCTTGGGGCCAACTCCGCCCAAAGAGGCCACCGGGGCATCAAGCGCCAAAGTAGAGGAAAGGCGATCCTGAGATACGCTCAAAATCGCCCTTTTCCTCGAGGTATTGTTTTCGCCTTCTGGCACCTTATCGCCGCTCTTTACTCAAGGGAAAGAACAATGGGATACAAGGGCTGCTCGCCGCGATAGGACTCGATCTCCAGATCCTCATAGGCCTCCTCGATGCGCTCGACCAAGGCCTCAAGAGCCTCGTCAGCGTAATCAACGCCTGCCAGGAGGGTCAGGTTGTCCATATCGTCGGCTTCCATGACCTCAAGAATGCCCATAACGGCATCTTCCACGTTGTCGGTAACGGACTCGATCGCGCCATCGGCGATACCGATGAAATCGCCGTCCTTAATGGGATTGCCATGGGCGTCCTTGGCGTCCTTGATAGCCTGCGTGACCTCGCCGGTGTGGACGTCCTCGCGAGCCTCGGTCATGGCCTCGACGTTTTCATCGAACGAGGCATCGGCGTCGAAAACGAACATGGCAGCGAAGGCCTCGGGGACGCTCGTCGTGGGAACAACCGCGCAAGGCTTCTCGGAAACCTGAACGGCACTCTGCGAAGCCATGATGATGTTCTTATTGTTGGGAAGAATGATCACGGAATCCGCGTTGACCTGGGCCACAGCATCAAGGATGTCCTTGGTGGAAGGGTTCATGGTCTGGCCGCCGGACACAACGTAATCAACGCCCAAGGACTTAAGGATGCTGGCATTGCCCTCACCCGCCGCAACGGCAACGAAGCCGATGGGCTTGGCGGGCTCGGCGGCCTTCTCCTCTTTCTCCGCGGCAAGCTTGGCGTTACGATCCTCGGACTGAAGCTTCATGTTGTGGATGAAAACCTCAAAGATCTGACCGCGCTCAAGGAAGTACTCGAGCACCTTGTTGGGCGTGTTGGAATGAACATGAACCTTGAACTTGGGAGTGGAGCCAACACAAAGCTCGCAGTCGCCCATGGTGGCAAGGAAATTGAGCGCTTCTTCAGGATCGAGCGTGTCGGAATCGACCAGGAACTCGTTGCAATAGGTGTACTTGGAGCCCTCCCAGTCGTTGATCTGCTCAATCTCGACCTTGGGCTCGGCGTTGCGCGCAAAAGCAAGCTCGTCAGCCATGACCTTGGTACGGCCGGTAAGAGCACCCGCAAAGGAGTCGAAGAAAATCGCGATGCCGAAGCCACCCGCGTCGACCACGCCATTTTCCTTCAGCACGGGCAAAAGCTCGGGCGTGCGCTGAACAGAAGCGTAGGCCTCGGAGACAATGAACTCCATAGCCTCGTCGGTGCTCATTTTCTTCTTGCCGGCACGCTTTGCGGCGGCAGCAGAATCGCGTAAAACGGTGAGGATAGTACCTTCAACCGGTTTACGAACCGCATTGAAGGCGACAGTCTCGGCGCGAGCGAACATGTCGGAGAGCGCCTGGGTATCAAATTCATCGTGACCGTCAAAACCCTCGCACAAACCGCGCATGATCTGAGAGGTGATGACACCGGAATTGCCACGCGCACCCATAAGAGCACCGTTAGTGATGGCCTTGCAATAATCGGCCTCGGTGGAATCGATGGGCAAAGCAGCCAGGTTTTCAACGACCATGGCCAAGGTAAGCGACATGTTGGTGCCGGTGTCGCCATCGGGAACGGGGAAAACATTGAGGCGATTGATCTCATCCTTGCGATCGTCAAGAGCGTGGGCGGCAGCCGCAACGGCGTTGACGATATCGTTGGACGTGTAATTACTCATAAAACAAAACTCCTAGGGGACAATACGGTGCGCGCAGATTAACGAACTTGAATTCCCTGAACGTGCACTTCAATGGAAAGCGTGCCCTGGGTAAGCCCGTTCAAAGCGAAGGAAATCGCCTCGGAAAGATTTTCAGACACGGTATTGATATTGACGCCATGCTCAAGCACAACGTAAAGATCGACCTTGGTTTCGTCATCCGTGGTAGTAACCACAACACCGTTGTGCAAACGACGAAGAGGAAGGATTTTCGCAGCACCGGAATCGGAAGAAGGTGCTGCCATGCCGACTACCCCGTAAACGGAGCTTGCAGCGTGGCCGGCCACGCGGGTGATGACATCGTCAGTGATAATGAGATTGCCTGGAACCTTGCTCATCATTCATCCTTTCGAGTGACAGCTTGCCCCTGATAGGCAAACCGAACGTATAGTATAGCCCATGCAAGCCTTGGCTTGGAAATTCACAGGCTCATCAAATCAGCTGGAAACCGTGCGACAAATTTTTATATCGAAAAAATTATAGCTTGGAAGCTTAGCTGCCGTGTGGTACAGTTACTAGGCTATTTTGTTCATTGGCGGTTAACGCCGCACTTGATAAACAATAAAGATGGAGTTGATTAAGTATGTCCAAGGTTTGTGAAATTTGCGGAAAGGCACCTGTCGCTGGTCGTAACGTCAGCCACTCCCATCGTGTTACCAACCGTATGTTCCGCCCCAACATCCAGAAGATCACCATCAAGAAGGATGGTCGCGTACGCAAGGCTAACGTCTGCACCCAGTGCATGAAATCCGGCAAGGTTGAGCGTGCTTAGTTTTTCTACTCAAAAGCATTTGAAGAGGTCCTCATCGAGGGCCTCTTTTTTTGCACCCATATTAACACTGGGCTTATCGAAACCCAACCAGCAACATGCAGTAAACGAATAAAGGGCAAGGCATAGAGCCTTGCCCTTTTTGAGAATTCAATCCTTTTCGTGCTGAATTATGAATGCTCGAATAACAGCCGAACCATAAATTTAGCCTACATCTTGAAGAAGCCGAAGGTTTGAGCCACGTAAGCCACAAGGATGATGACGAGCACAACCGGTGCAATGTACTTAATCATAAAAGCCCAAAGCTTGCGAAGCTTGAACTCAGCGGAAAGCATTACCTCTTCCTCAATGACCTTAGTGCCCACGAGCCAGCCGACGAACACGCAAGTCAAGAGAGCAGCAATAGGCATAAGAACTGAATTGGAGATGAAATCCGCGAAATCGAGGATGCTCGACCCCTCGCCCAAAGGCTGAATGAAACTGAGCGAACTATAACCCAGGTTAACCACCAAGCCCATTAAGGTCGTCCAAATCGCAACGGCGAGCAAAGCCTTGCCACGCGAGCAGTGCAGATAATCGGCGACGATCGAAACGCAAGCTTCGATGATGGAGATACAGCTGGTAAGAGCGGCAAACAGCACCAAGACGAAGAACACCGTTGCGATAATGGGAGCAACGTCGCCCAGACCAGCGAAAACCTGCGGCAAAATGACGAACATCAATGAAGGACCGGCGTTTTCGGCCACGGCCTCACCGGAGCCCAAGGACGCAAAGGTCGCAGGGATGATCATGAAGCCCGCAAGCAGAGAAACGCTGAAGGTGGTGCCAGCGATCTGGGTTACGCTGTTGGTGAGTTTGATCGACTTATCAAGGTACGAACCGTAAGTAACCATGATGCCCATCGCCAGAGAGAGCGTGAAGAAGGTTTGACCGAGCGCAGAGATGACAAGCTCGGGTGAGAACTTGCTCAGGTCGGGTACTAGATAGAAAGCCACACCCTCGGCGGCACCCGGAAGGCTGAGCGAATATGCGGCAATGCCAATCGCAAATATGATAAGCAACGGCATCATGATAAGGTTCGACTTCTCGATGCCCTTGTTAACGCCTCGCCAGACGATGAAATAGGTAAGCGCCATGAAGATGAGCATAAACAGAATGCTCTGAATTGGGTCCGAGATAAAGCTCGTGAAGTAGTCGGAGCTGGTAAGGCTGGCACCCTCCCCTGTCGCATAAGCGAACAGGTACTTGGTAACCCATCCGCCGATAACGTTGTAATAAGGACCAATAATGAAGGGAACGGCGGACATGATGACGCCAATGAACATGTACTTCTTGCCAAAAGCTCGAAAAGCACCGATAGAGCTTTGACCCGTCTTTCGACCAAGCGCATTTTCCAGCAACAAGAGCGCGATACCGATAGTGAAGGTGAAAACGAAGTAGGTGATAAGGAAGGCGCCGCCACCGTATTTTGCCGCAAGGTAAGGGAAGCGCCACATCGCGCCCAAGCCAACCGCCGATGCGGCAGCGGACAAGACGAAGGCGAGCTTGCCCGACCAGGCAGCGCGACCGGTGCTCTGAGCATATTCCGTTGATGTAGACATAAATTCTCCTAGAAAGCGTTCAATCTGTTGAACGCGTTTTTACAGTAAAGGCTACTTTAGCAAAAGAGCGGCTCGCTTCCTAACTTGCACTAGGAATCGAGCCGCTCTTAGAGCGAGCGTTAGGTAAGCTACTTGCTGAAAGGTGTCTTGGAGCCTTTGCCTGAAATACCGAAAGCTTCCTTAAGCTCGTTGACCGTTCCGGTTATCTCGGAGACGATGGGCTTGGCATCGCGCGCAAGGCTACCGGCCATCTGCACCGCATCGGTCATCCCTTCCTTAATGTCTTCAGGGATGCGCGACGATTTGGTCTCAGTTGCAGCAAAGTCGGAAACAACTTCCTCGCCTGCGGCAATGCGCTCGTTGAGCTTTTCGATCTTCGTCTGAAGAACATAGATCTGAGTGTCGATCTGGTCGAGCTTGGTATCGTAGCCAACAAGCTCGATCGAGCACTCCCCCACCACAGACACCAAATCGTCAAGGCGCGCCTTCAGGGTGTCTATCATTTCAAGAACATTCTCGTTCATGCTGAGATCCTTTCGCGTATACGTCCACTATACCCATAAACACAACCGCTTTCGGGGTCGCATAGGTCAGTAGCGATTACGCTCCTTGAGGGCACGCTCGATTTCGCGCTTCTGGTCGCGCTCGGCCATGGCTTGACGTTTGTCGTGGAGCTTTTTGCCTCGCGCAAGCGCAATTTCTACCTTCACGCGCCCGTTCTTGTCGAAATAAATCTTGGTGGGAACGAGCGTTAGGCCCTTCTCCTGAGTCCGTTGCGTCAAAATTCTGATTTCCTTGCGGTGCAGCAAGAGCTTACGGCGCCTATCGGGGTCGCCGTTGAAAATGCTGCCGTGGCTATAGGGCGGGATATGGAGGTTGTTGAGCCACACCTCATTATTGCGCACAAGAGCAAAACCGTCGGTGAGCTGGCAATTGTTCTCCCGCAAAGAACGAACCTCGGTTCCCGTTAAGACGATGCCGCACTCAAAGGTCTCGACCATCTCGTACTCGTGAAACGCACGCTTGTTCTTCGCGATGATGGCTTCCTTGCCTTTGGGTTGCGCAGGCTTCTTCGCCATTAGCTACACCCCCGGAACAAAGCTGACGTCGTCATCTAGGTCGAGGATGAAACGGGTAAGCAAGGTGACCGCATCCTCAAGATCGCTTAAAGCCAAAACCTCGGTGGGAGTGTGCATATAGCGCAAGGCCACGGAAACCAAGCCGCATGCCTTGCCGCCACGCGAGGTCTGGATTTTGGCAGCATCGGTGCCGGTAACACCGGGCTCGGCCTCGATCTGGTACTTAATGCCTTCGGCCTCGGCGGCGGCCACCAAGCGCTCGAACACAACAGGGTTGATGTTGGGACCGCGGGCGATAACGGGACCCTGTCCACAAACGATCTTGCCGTAGCGGCTCTGATCGATACCGGGATAGTCGGTAGCATGCGTCACATCGAGCGCAATGCCCACATCAGGATGCACCCCGTAGGCGCTCGTCTCGGCACCGCGCAGACCGATTTCCTCCTGAACAGTGCCAACGCAGATGTAATCGCCCTGAGCGCCGCCCTTTTTGGAAAGCTCCTCCATAACGCGAGCAGCAATGTAGACGCCCATCTTGTCGTCGAAGCCGCGCGAGACCGCCATGCCATTACCGAATTTTTCGAAACCCACGCCGTAGGTGATGGTGTCACCAATGCGAACAAGCTTCTTAACCTTTTTGGCTGGCATGCCAAGATCGATTACCAGGTTATGGATCGGCGTTACATTCTTGCGCTCCTCGGGCTCGATCAAGTGGATGGGTTTACGGCCAACAACACCACGCAAAGTCCCGCTTTCAGCATGAACATCAACGCGCATGCCCGGCAAAATTGCAGCATCAACACCGCCGACGCTCGATACGGAAAGAAAACCTTCGGGGCTGATATAGGTAACCATCAAGCCAACCTCGTCCATATGGGCGGCAACCATCACTGAAGGAGCCTTTGCGCTGCCCTCGAGCTTGGCATGAACAGAACCCATGACATCGGTTTCGATCTCGGTTGCAACGGGGGCCAGCCGCTCACGCAAAAGCGAAGCGACTTCAGCCTCGGTGCCTGTTGCAGAAGGCGTTTCCAAAAGGGACTTCAGGAACTTCTTATCTACTTTGGCCATAATCCACAATCCTTGTTAACGATTAACTGTTTTTGACGATTATACGCGATGAGACAAACGCAACGAGAGCCTGCGCTCCCTCGGATGGGCGGCCACCAACACAACCTTGATGCCTTGCCCCAGTTGATAACGAACGCCGGAATCTGCCCCGGTGAGCACGTAACGATCGGGGTCGAAGGAAAAATGCTCGTCGCTGAGTTCACGCAAGGGCAAATGCCCGACCGCTGTGTTCGGAAGCTGCACGAACAACCCGAAAGTCGACACACCGCTAATCACACCCTCGAAGGTGGATCCGATATCGCGCTGCATGTATTCGACCAGCTTGAATTGCTGACTTTGGTAAGCTGCTTTCTCGGCAATGCGCTCCATCTTCGAAGAATGCTCGGCCATCCAAGGCAAGGCCTTTTTCAAAGCGCCGCTCGTTTCGGTTTCCCCGAAGAAGACGATTTTAAGCATCCTATGAACAAGCAGGTCAGGATATCTTCTGATCGGCGAGGTGAAATGGCAATAATGCTCGAGTGCCACACCGAAATGAGGTCGATCATCGGTGCTGTACACCGCACGCTTCATACTGCGCAGCAGCAATAGGCTGATAAGCTCGTGCTCGGGCTTACCTTTGGCTCGAGCAAGCACGTCCTGCAGAACTTTAGGACGGCCCGAGCAGAAGGCCCATTCGTCCAAATCCCTGTATTCGGGCATTTCAGACAATATCTGGTAAAGAGCATAGAGCGCTTCCCCGTCGGGCGCATCGTGAACACGAAAAACGCAAGGCTGGAAACGGTCGATCAGATATTGAGCAACCAGCCGATTGGCAAGGATCATAGCTTCCTCGATGGCGTGAGTGGCCCGATCGCGCTTGCGTAAGCGCACCTCGATTGGATTGCCTGCCTCATCGAGGCGCACCTTTGCCTCCGTTCGCTCAAAGTCCATGCAGCCAGCCTCATAGCGGAGATGGAATTGCTTCTTAGCGAGTGAAGACAAGCTCTCGATTGAGCTTTTTAAGAGCAGGAGCAGCTCTTCCGATACGGCCAGAGCCCCCGTCGGCATCTCGCAGGAACGAAAAACATGCTGCAATTCCGAAGCGCTCGTATGAGCGTCGGCTTGCAAAAGAGCTAATGCCTGCTCATAGGAAAGACGCGCCTTCGAGCATATGACCGCCGGGAAAACCTCATAAGATTCAACCTGACCATCCGCCCTGATAAGCGCCTGAACCGCAACGACTTGGCGCGGCTTGCTGGGAACCAGAGAGCAAAGATCGTTGCTGATAATCTCAGGCAACATGGGAAGAACTCGGTCAACCAAATAGACCGATGTCGCACGTCGACGGGCGGCGAAGTCAATCGGCGATCCGTAATCGACGAACGCGGAAACATCAGCGATATAGACGCCCAGATGCCAATATTTCCCATCCCATGTGCAGGAAACGGCATCGTCATAATCGCGAGCATCAATCGGATCGATGGTGAAAACGAGTTCGTCGGAAATCCTGCGATACCCCTGTCCCTCAGCCACCGCGGTGTCTTGCTTTAGGGCTTCAGCTTCCGTCAAAACAGACGCGCTGAACTCCGTTTCGAGCTTAAAGTGGCTGATGATCCGATCGATTTCAACCGAACCCTCGTCTTCGCTGCCGATAACGCGCAGAACACGACCGGTAGCAGCCGAATTGCGTGAAGGGTACTCGGTCATCTCGACCTCAACCACATCCCCATCCGCCACATAGGGCGCATCCTTCCTAAGGGTGAAGATGTCGTAAGGGATCTTAGGGTCGTCGGGAACAACCACGCCAAACGGATCGGCAATTTCATAACGCCCGACAATGGTACGTTGCTCGCGCATGACGACACGCGCCACACGCCCGCAAGGACGTTGATGCTTACCATCCACGTAACCTGCCAAATCATCCTGCCTCTGGGATGAAATGCGCGAAACTTCAACCAAGTCGCCAGGAAACGCGCCGTTGATCTTGTTGGCAGGAATGAAGAACTCACCTTCGGCTGTTTTCACGAAGCCGAAACCGCGCGAGGTGACCTCAAGAATACCTTGAGGTCGAGACTTGGCATGACGACGCGCCTTCGCCGGGCGTCTAGCCATTAAGAAGCCTCCGAGCGAGCCATCTCGATTGCACGGCTACGTTGCTTGGCACTACCCGACTGGGAGACATCAGGCGTAACCCCAACCTTATCGAAAGAACGGCCCTTTGAAGTTAGATACGTTGCCACGGTGTAGCGCAGAGCGCCACCGAAGGAAAGGGGCTTCATCAGCTGAACCGTAGCTTTGCCCTGCGTGGTCTCACCTACGATCTGAGCACGGCTCGATTCCTGGAGGGCAGCCGCCAAAACCTCGGCCGAACCAGAAGTCTGGCCGTTCACCAGAACAACCAAGGGAGCGCTCGTCAAACGAGAACCCTCAGCAACCTTGGAGGAGGTGCCGTCCTTTGTTTTAACCTGAACAACCGTGCCGCCGTCCATGAACAGGGAGGCAATGCCCACCGCTTGTGTCAAGTAGCCACCAGGAACGTTCCTTAAATCCAAGACAAAGGAAGTTGCGCCTTTGTCTTGGCACTCATTGATGGTGTCTTTGACAACGGACGCGGAATCAGACGAGATCTGCTTGACTTTGATAACGCCAACTTGATTTTCAACCGTATAGCTAACGTTGGTGGAGCTGTCGGTGTGATAGGTAAGCGTCACGTCGTAAGTGCTCTGCTTGCCGGATTTGGATTGGCGTCCAAACTTGACCAAGACCGAATCGCCCTCGTCGCGTTTGAGCGCAGCGAGAACATCCGGAAGCGTCCAATCGGAGCGCTCTTGACCGTCAACGGAAACCACATAGTCGCCTGACTCGACGCCGGCAGCCTGGGCACGCGAAGATTCCAAAACGTCGGAAACCAGGACCTTGGAGTCGTTCTCGCTAAACAAAACACCTATACCCTGGTCAACCTCGGTCGCAGAAGCCAAATACTTCTGATAGCTTGCGTCGTCGTAATACCGCAGGAAAGGATCCTTGATTGCCTGGGCGTAAG
>CAVAUO010000017.1:0-17524 GCA_963591685.1 Escherichia coli | reverse complement strand
TTCCAGCGCGGTCAGACCCAGGCGCTTTCCGTCTGCACCCTGGGCATGCTCAACGAGTGGCAGCGTCTTGACAACATCTATCCTCTGCCTGGCAAGCGCTACATGCACCAGTACAACTTCCCCCCTTACTGCACCGGCGAAGTTGGTCGCCTCGGAGCTCCTAAGCGCCGCGAGATCGGACATGGCGCCTTGGCTGAGCGCGCGCTCATCCCCGTGCTTCCTTCGGAGGAGGAGTTCCCTTACGCTATCCGCGTGGTCTCCGAGATCCTGGAGTCCAATGGTTCCTCTTCCATGGCTTCCACTTGCGGTTCCACCCTTGCTCTGATGGATGCTGGCGTGCCCATCAAAGAGCCTGTTGCCGGCATTGCCATGGGTCTTATCAAGGAGGGCGACGACATCGTCATCCTGTCCGACATTCAGGGCATTGAAGACTTCTTGGGCGACATGGACTTCAAGGTCTGCGGCACCAAGAACGGCATCACCGCACTTCAGATGGACAACAAGGCTAAGGGCTTGTCCGTTGATATCCTGGCACGTGCGCTTGGTCAGGCTCGCGAGGGTCGTGCTTTCATCATGGAACACATGCTTGAGACCATCGATGCGCCTCGTAGCGAGCTTTCGCCCTACGCTCCCCGTATCGAGACCATTCAGATTCCCGTCGACAAGATCCGCGACGTCATCGGTTCCGGCGGCAAGGTTATCCGTGGTCTTCAGGAGGAAACCGGCACCACCATCGAGATCGACGACGACGGCACCGTCCGCATCGCTTCTCTGGAGGCTGAGTCCGGCGAGGCCGCCAAGGCTGCGATTCTCGGTATCGTCAAGGTTCCCGAGGTCGGCGAGGTCTATGAAGGCGAGGTCGTTGGCGTCAAGGACTTCGGTGCTTTCATTCGCCTGACCCCCGGCAAGGACGGCTTGCTGCACATTTCGCGCATGGCTAACGGCCGTGTGGGCAAGGTCGAGGATGTTATGAACATTGGCGACATCATCAAGGTCGAGGTCATCGAGGTCGCCGACAACGGTAAGATCTCGCTTGATCGCGTCGACAAGCCTACCATCGAAAGCGCACCCCGCGAAGAGGGCGACCGTCCCCGACGTGAGCGCCGCGACAATCGTCCCGGACGTAACCACAATGGTGGTCGCAAGCCCCGTCGTCGCCACGAAGACCAGTAGTTTTCGCTCTTCTTGCAACGGCGTGCAAGCTTTTTGAAATAAGCTTGGCGTGGTACCATCAGGAGACTTCGCGTTTCGCATGCGGAGTCTCCTTTTCTTTTGCTTGTTGTGCCTTTGGGCATCCGAGTGAGCGTTTCGTTTTTCGTTCGCCAGGCACCCAAAGGTTTCGCCAAAATCATATGGAAGGGTAAGCGATGTACAGCTACAAAACATCACGTACGTGTTCGCGCCAGATCTTCTTCGACATCAAGGACGGTCTGGTTACCAACGTTACCTTTGAAGGCGGATGCGCGGGCAACACGCAAGGTGTCGCCAAGCTCGTCGAGGGTCGTCCCGTCGAAGAGGTCATCGAGCTCCTCGAGGGCATCGATTGCCAGGGCAGGGGGACAAGCTGCCCCGATCAGCTTGCGCAGGGGCTCAAGCTCGCACTGCAGCAGCAAAATCAATAATTAACGTCGTTCTCGTAAAGAGGTTTGATCATGATCAAAGTTGGAGTTGCCGGTTATGCAGGACGTATGGGTTCTGCGGTCGTGAACGCCGTTGGCGCGGCTGACGACATGGAGGTTGTTTGCGGAATCGACCCCTTCGGCAAAGACGCCCCGTTTACCACCTATCAATCCATCGATGAGCTTTTGAGGGTAGGCGATCTGCCTGACGTCCTTGTCGATTTCACCCAGCCGAGCGTTGTTGCTTCCACACTTGCCAAGGCGCTACCCGCCGGCATCGATTGCGTCGTCGGCACCACCGGCATGACGACCGAGACTTTAAACGAACTTGCCGAAAAAGCCGCGGAGGGCACCTGCCTGTTTTACGCGCCCAACTTCACCACTGGTGCTGTTCTGATGATGCAGTTTGCGCGTGCAGCGGCTCCCTTCTTCCCCGAGGCTGAGGTAATCGAGCTGCATCATTGCAATAAGAAGGACGCACCTTCCGGCACCGCGGTGCGCACCGCGCAGATCATCGCCGATTCCAGGGGATTCGACTCTGCAGCTCCTGGTTCCGAAACCGAGATTGAAGGTGCCGAGGGCGCTCGCGGCGCTTTGGTGGAGGGCGTTCCCGTGCACTCCGTTCGTTCAATGGGCTACGTTGCCTCCCAGGAGGTAATCTTTGGCTCGATGGGCCAAACGCTTACCATTCGTCACGACTCCTGGGATCGCGACTCGTATATGCCTGGCGTGCTCCTTGGAATTCGCGAGGTGGGGCCGCGCAGTGGTCTTATTGTCGGTTTGGAGAACTTCATGAACTAAGCCTGATAAGGCTGTGGTAGGCTCATTTTAACTTCATGATTTCACGAGCTATTTTGTTTGATTAGGAGAATTCAATGGCAGGTTCTGAACTTCAGTTCGGGCGCTTGATCCCGGCTATGGTCACCCCTTTCACCGAAGATCTGGAATTGGATCTTCCTCGTGTGCGCGAGCTTGCCAATCGCTTGATCGAGGGAGGGGCCGACTCCATCCTTGTCAACGCTACTACGGGTGAGGCTCCTACCATCTTCTATCCCAGCAAAATCGAGCTGTTCAAAGCTGTCATCGATGAGGTGGGCGGTAGGGTGCCCGTTATCGCCTATTCGGGCGATAACTGCACCGCTGACTCCGTTGATTTCTCCAAGCAGGTAGAAGAGCTTGGTGTTGATGGCCTTCTTTTGGTCGTGCCGTACTACAATAAGCCTCCTCAGGAGGGCATGTATCAGCATTTCAAGGCAATCGCTGAAGCAGTCGACCTGCCTTGCCTGCTTTACAATATCCCCGGTCGTTGCGGCGTCAACATGACCGCCGAGACCACGCTTCGCCTGGCCCACGATGTCCCTAACATCGTCGGCATCAAGGAGGCCTCCGGCGACCTTAATCAGGTCAAGGCCATTATCGATGGCGCCCCCGAGGGCTTCGTCGTTTACTCCGGAGACGATTCTTCCACGCTCGACATCATGAAGCTTGGTGGCGTTGGCGTGGTTAGCACCATTGGAAACGTTTGCCCTGAACGCATGAAGGAAATCATCGATTTGTTCGTTGAGGGCAATGTAGAGGAAGCTGAAGCCAAGAACGAGGCTCTTCTTCCTTTGATGAATGGGCTCTTCGCAACCACGAATCCCATTCTTCCCAAAGAAGCCCTGAAACTTCTGGGCTTCCCCGTGG
This sequence comes from Escherichia coli, assembly GCA_963591685.1. Classification (GTDB taxonomy): domain Bacteria; phylum Actinomycetota; class Coriobacteriia; order Coriobacteriales; family Eggerthellaceae; genus Anaerotardibacter. The sequence goes on along the minus strand of CAVAUO010000017.1, from coordinate 14,219 downwards.
GAGGCGTTCGACTCCCTTTGGTCGATGCCACCCCTGAGCAATCTGCTCAACTCGAGAAGGTAATGCGCGAGGTTGGTGTTCTCTAGCTGATACGCAAACGGCGCGCATAGGTTTTCCAAGCTACCCTTCATGGCATTGCATTCGCTGTGAAGGGTGTTTGGCGTTATATAGATTGGAAGTACATGGCTCAAGACAAGCATTCCCTCGAAGAGGGCATGGACAAGACGCCCCGAAAAGGCGGCGTAAAGAACAAGGACGGTAAGCGCAAGAGCGGATCCGGCAAAAAGGAACTCTCTGCTTCGGGTAAAACCGGGAAGGCTCAAAGCTCTGGTAAGAGCAATTCGTCGGGCAACGGTAGTGCTCCTCGCCATACTGAGCGCGTCAAGCATGTTCACATCGACCGTGAGCGTCCTCATCTGTCCAGCTACGGCAACGATGCCGATCGTTCTGCTAAAAACAAGAAGCGTGCCGAGCAGCGTGCTCGCGCTGCAGCCCGTCGCGCGCGTGAGGGCAAGGAGACCTTGAAGATCATCCCCTTGGGCGGTCTTGATGCTATCGGCAAGAACATGACCGTTTTCGAGTGCGGCGACGATATCATCCTCGATGACGCGGGCGTAATGTTTCCCGACGACGATCATCCCGGCGTCGACTTGATCTTGCCCGACTACACTTATTTGCTCGAGAACGCCCATAAGTTGCGTGGCATAGTAGTTACCCACGGTCATGAAGACCACACGGGCACTTTGCCTTACTTGCTTAAAGATCTAGACATTCAGGTGCCCATTTATGCCACGAAGCTGACGCTTGGTCTTATCGAGGGCAAACTCAAAGAGCACAAGATCAAGAACGCTAAGCTCTGCGAGATTAAGCCAGGGCAAGTGGTTAAGCTTGGCTGTCTTGAGTTCGAGGCTTTTGCGGTTAATCATTCGATCCCTGGATCTTTGGGCTTGTTCTTCAGGACTCCCGGCGGAAACGTTTTGCATACCGGCGACTTCAAGCTCGACCAAACGCCGATCGATGGTGTCCATACCGACTTCAATGCTCTGGCTCGCTTCGGTGAGGAGGGGGTCGACCTTATGATGAGCGACTCCACCAACGCCACGCGAAAGTCTTTCACTCCATCCGAGGCAGAGGTCGGTAAGGCTCTTCGTCCAATCATCTCGCAGGCCAAGGGACGCGTTATCATCGCTTCCTTTGCCTCTCATATCCATCGTTTGCAGCAGATCTGTGATGCAGCGGTCGATAACGGACGCAAGGTTGCCGTTACCGGTCGCTCCATGGTTCAAAATACCGACATCGCACGTCGTCTGGGTTATCTACATATTGCCGACGAGAACCTCATCGATTCTTACGACCTTAAGGACCTTCCAAACGATCGTTACGTTTTGATGTGCACCGGGTCTCAGGGCGAGCCTCTGTCGGCCTTGTCGCGCATCGCCAACGGCAACCATCGCACCATCTCCATCGAAGAGGGCGATACGGTCATCATCTCTGCGACTCCCGTTCCCGGTAACGAGAAGGCCGTTACTCGCGTGGTCAATCAGCTCGCCAAAATCGGTGCTGACGTTTACGACAAAAGTCGAGCTCTCGTTCATGTTTCCGGTCACGCTTCCTCCGAGGAGCTCAAGCTCGTTCTTTCCATCGTGCAGCCCGAGGCCTTCATGCCCGTCCATGGCGAACCGACGCACCTACGCGCCCATGCGAAGCTTGCCGAAGAGGTGGGCGTCGATCCCGATAACATCTTCATCATCGAAAACGGCGATTCGCTGGAGCTTTCCTCTAAGGGCGTCCGTCGCGGTCCGTCCGTCCCCAGCGGCATCGTGTTGGTTGATGGCCTTTCGGTCGGTGACACCTCCGAAGAGGTTTTGAGCGAAAGGGTTTCTCTTGGTTCCCAAGGCGTTGCCGCAATCGCCTTGGTTACCAACAAGCAAGGCACCAAGCTTTTGGATGAGGTTGCGCTTACTATGGCCGGCATCCCCGGCGGCGATGACGAGCATCTGGTCAAGCTTGCCAGCGCTGCCGTTGGTAAGGCTGTCGGTCGTGCCCTTGAGAAAGGGGAGGACATCGCCGGCATCCGCAAGTCCGCACGCAGTGCGCTTCTTTCCATTCTGTGGGAGCGCACCAATCAGCGTCCTCTTGTCATCGTCAACGTGCTGAAAGCATAATCAGCTTGCCATTTACGTAACCCGAATAAACTCTCAATGCACCAAGGATTCATTCATGGCAAAAGCACAAGGTAATAAGAAAGGCTCCCGCAACGGCTCGCCATCCAAGCGTGCTGTTGCGGGCGCTCACGCGCAAAACAAGCCGAGCTACCAACGTGGCTCCTCGGGTGCTGCCGGTTCGCCCCTGCTCGATGAACGCACGAAGCTTGACATCATCGGCGTGGTTTTGGCAGTCGTTGCCATCGCATTATTCGTCTGCGTCGCAATCAAGCCCGATGGGGTTTTAAGTCAGGCGATAGCGAGCGGGCTCGGCTTGCTTATAGGCTGGGGTGCCTATCTTCTCCCATTTTTGCTGTTGGGCTTGAGCGCCACTGTGCTCGTGCGTTCGTCGAGCGAGCGTCTTACTGCACGCACGGGACTTGGTCTGGGCATTCTGCTCGTGGCCCTTCTAAGTTTGTTCTCGCTTTTCGTGCCAGGCGCGGAAGGGGAGCCTTACCTTGTTTTCACTCCGGAAAATCTTGTGAACCACGGAGGTTATGTGGGCGCGGGCATAGCCTGGGTTCTTCTTAATCTTCTAGGATTGACGATTTCGGTTATCCTCATGCTTGGATTGGCTTTGATCGCTTTGATCGTCATCGGGTTCTCGCTTTCGGGGCTTATATGCAATCTTCGCTCTATCCCTGCAGCGCGCCGTGCGGCCCGGGAGGCGGATGAGCCGCAGCAAAATTCTGCCCCTCTTCCGCGTGTTCTGCGCGGGAAATCCCAGGCAAAAGCCAACGCCGAAGCAAAAACCGAGCTTCTTGCATCGGGACAAGACGAGCTCGTGCAAGACGAGCTCGATCCTTCGCGCCTGGTCACGCGAAAGCTCTCGCCTAAAAAGAAGGATTCTACCGACGTGGGCAAGACTCAGCTGCTCCCGCCTCATCCATTGCCTATTGAAGATGAGGTGGATACCGCAGCTGCTGAAAATAGGATGCTCACTCGCAAGCTGCCGGGACGTAAAGCTTCCCTGGTGCCCGATTCCGACCCCGAGCCTGAGGCCGAAATCGCTTCGCCTAAGCCTGCGGAGCCGAAGAAAAAGCCCAAGATCTCCGTTGCAGCGCCTCAACGTCAGGAGGGTTTCGAGCTGCCCGATCCTGCTTTCCTGAACGTAAGCAAGCCTTCGAAGCAATCGCGCAAGATGGCCGAGACTTTGGCGCAAACCGCGGAAAACCTTGGCGAGACCTTGGCCGAGTTCGGCATCAACGCCACCGTCGTCGATTGGGTTGCAGGTCCTACCGTCACCCTTTTCAAGATCGATCTCCCCGCAGGCGTCAGGGTCAGTCGCGTCACCGCGCTTACCGACGATATCGCATTGGCGCTGGCCTCTCCGGGCGTGCGCATCTTTGCACCAGTTCCCGGAACCAATTACGTGGGAATCGAAGTGCCCAACCGTGAGCATCAGACGGTTCTTCTGGGCGATGTTTTGAAGAGCGCGAAACCCGGTCCCCTGCAGGTTGCCATCGGCAAAGACGTTGAGGGCAATTCCATTGTCTCCGACTTGGCGAAGATGCCCCATTTGCTCATCGGCGGTACCACTGGTTCCGGTAAGTCCGTTGCCATCAATGGCATGATCATGTCCATCCTCATGAGAGCCACTCCCGCCGAGGTTCGCCTTATTATGATCGATCCGAAGCGTGTTGAGTTCACTCCCTATAACGGTATTCCTCATCTGTACGTGCCCGTTGTGACCGAGTGCAAGGAAGCGGCAAGCGCGCTTGCTTGGGCTGTGGCCGAAATGGAGCGGAGGCTCAAGGAATTCTCCAAGATGGGCGTACGCAACATCGGTCAATACAATGCGAAGATTTTCAAGCAGAACGAAGAAGCCGAAAACGAGGAAGACAAGCGCGAGCAGGAGCCTTACATTGTCGTGATCATCGACGAGTTGGCCGACCTCATGATGAATGTCGGTAAAGAGGTCGAGTTCTCCATCGCGCGTTTGGCTCAGCTTGCTCGTGCTGCTGGTATTCACTTGATTGTTGCTACCCAGCGCCCTTCAACCAATGTCGTCACCGGTCTTATCAAGGCCAACATCACCAATCGCATGGCCTTCAACGTAGCCTCCGGTATCGACTCTCGCGTTATCCTCGACCAAACTGGTGCCGAGAACCTCATTGGCCAGGGCGATCTGCTTTTGAGCAAGCCTGAGTACGCCAAACCCGTTCGTATTCAGGGGTGCTTCGTCTCCGAAGACGAGATCGAAAGCGTGGTTGAGCACCTGAAGACCCAGGGCGAGCCTGATTACCATACCGACATCCTTAAAACTAACGTCATCCACATGGGCGACACCAATCCTGATGGTTCGGGCGGCGTATCGGGTGGTCCCGCCGACCCTCTTCTGTGGGAGGCTGCGGAGATTGTATGCAACAGCGGCATGGGATCCACTTCCAACCTGCAAAGGCGCCTGAGCGTGGGTTATGCTCGTGCAGGACGTATCATGGATTTATTGGAGGAAAAGGGGATCGTCGGTCCTGCCAATGGCAGCAGACCGCGCGAGGTTTTGCTTGACCCTCTAGACCTTGAGGGCCTGAAGGCTCTTGAGATGAACGATGAGTAGTTGGATTAGGAGCACTTCGATGAAGCACGTTAGCTTTGGAAGCACCCTTAAGGAAGCTCGTATCAGCAAAGGGCTCGACCTTAACACTGTTTCGCTTCGCCTTCGCATTCGCCCCGATATCCTCAAAGCGATCGAGGAAGCCGATTTCGAGCACATCCCACCGCGCGGATACGCTCGCAACATGATCAATGCCTATGCGCATTATCTTGGCCTCGATTCTAACGACATCACGAGACGCTACCTTGACGAGGCTTACAGCCATCAGGTCACGGTCGAGCACAGTCACATGAGCGACAACAACCAGCGGCGCAATCTTGCCCGGTCCGGCCAGGGTCTTGCCGGCGGTACCTCGAGCTTCAATCGTGTTGATACCGCTCGCGCGAAGAAAAGGGAGACCACGCAGGGCTCGGTCAATGGTTTGGGGCGTGTTACCTATTCTTTGGGTGCCGAGGATAAAATTTCGGGCGGTGTTAATCGCACTGCGGCCGCTCGCATGAGTCATGAGGCCGCTGCGAACGCCAGACCCCATCGAGCTTATCGCTCCACCCAGGTTAACGATCGCTATCTCAATGCGGTTGAAGGCCGCTCAAGCACGCCTTCAATCGACATCTCGTCTTTCCTTCCTTATCTTTTGGGCGCCGCCATCGTGGTGGTTGTCTTGTTTGTCGTCTTGAACTTAACCGTCTGTCATCAGGATGAGCCCACCGAGACCATCCCCGTTACTTCGGGTACCGCTAGCGCTGGGGATGGTGCTACCAGCACAAGCACCGATTCTTCTAGTGCCGACTCGGATTCTTCCTCTAGCTCAACCAGCACCCAAGCGGTAACGGAAACCGCGCCTACTGATTTCACGCTAAGCTACGAGGTTGCCAGCGGTAAGTCGAGCTACGTCGAGATTTACGTCGACGGGAAGATCGTAGTCTCCGATGATATTTCCGGCTCCAAGAGCGGAAGCTACACCTCATCCAGTAAGATCCGCTTCATTTGCGACAATATCAGTGCCGTTACGCTTACCATCGATGACGAGAAGCAGACTCTTAAGGAGAATTCCAGCGGCATCTACGACAAGACCTTCAAGTTCTCGAGCATCTTGAAGAAGTGGAAGAAGAACCATTCCGATTCTTCTAACGTCAGCTCCACTTCGGGGTCAACCTCGTCTACAAACGCTTCCAGTACGGGAAGTTCCAGCGGCTCGTCTTCAGCTTCCGGTACCACTTCTTCCACCACGTCCTCAACTACCGGTACTGGGACTTCCAGCTCCGATTCAAGCGGTACGGGCTCTACTACGAGCAGTGACTCCGGCTCGTCGGAGACCTTGAGCGTCACCGGGGCTGCGGACGGTTCATCTTCCTCGTCATAAACTCGTTCTCAATCCGCTAAATTGTTTCAGTAGACAATCGTTATTCCTTGAAAGAGGTGCATATATATGGCTAAGGATTCAAGCTTCGACGTCGTTTCCCAGGTTGACATGCAAGAAATCGACAACGCTTTCGGGCAGGCTAAGAAAGAAATTGCCAATCGCTACGATTTGAAGGACACCAAATCGAGTATCGAGTTGGACAAGGGCGGCAAGAAGCTCACCATTTCGGCTCCGAGCGATTTTGTGGCTAAGCAGGTCATGGACATTCTTACCTCCAAGCTGCTTAAGCGCGGAATCGATTTAAGCGCCGTTAAATGGGGTAATGTCGAAAATGCGGCCGGAGGTACCGTTCGTCAAGTTGGCAGCATCGTCGAGGGCATCGATAAGGAAACCGCATCTAAAATCAACAAAGACATTAAGGGCACCAAGCTCAAAGTCAAGGTCACCATCGAGGGCGACAAGCTCAAGGTTTCCGGGCCCAAGCTTGATACCTTGCAAGAGGTCATCGCCTTCTTGAAATCTCAGGATTACGGTCAGCCTTTGCAATTCACGAATTACCGATAGGGAAGCACGTCCTATCAAGAACCGGCTTAGCGGGCATTTGAAGAGGGAGGAATCGCCCATGGGAAAGCGCGTTGCGTTCGTTACCTTAGGGTGCGCAAAAAACGAAGTTGATTCTGCTCATATGCAGGAGAATCTATTGCAGGCAGGTTATACGGTCGTTGGACCTGATGATGCTTGCGATGCTGTCATCGTCAATACCTGCTCCTTTATTCAGGATGCCGTCGAGGAAAGCATCGACGTTATTTTCGAGATCGCCAAAGAGCAGGCGGTTATCGACGGTGATACCAAGTTGATCGTTGCGGGCTGCCTTCCCTCTCGCTACGGAAACGCCCTTGGCGAGGAGCTCACCGAGGCCGACCGCTTCGTTCCTTGTGCCCAAGAAGACGATATCGTCGGCATCCTGAACGAGCTTTTCGATTGTGAAAGCGAGCCGGTGGTCAATGGCAAGGTCGTGGTTGCCGATAGCCCAAGTGCTTACGTTAAGATCTCCGATGGTTGCAATCGTTATTGCTCTTATTGCACCATCCCCTTCATTCGCGGGCCCTATCAAAGCCGACCCTTCGATGATATCGCTAGCGAAGTTGGCAACCTTGTGGACGCGGGTGTTCGTGAGATCGTGCTAATTGCCCAGGACTCGGGTCTGTGGGGCTTGGATTTGGTCGATGACGGCAAATCTCCGTCCAATCTTCCTTTGCTTCTCAAGCGTCTTGCGCGCCTTCACCCCGACACTTGGTTCCGTGTGATGTATTTGCAGCCCGGCGGAATCGATGACCAGCTTCTTTCCGTCATGGAAGACCATGACAACGTCTGCTGGTATTTGGACATCCCCCTGCAGCATGCAAATGCTGAAATTCTTCATTCTATGAATCGCTCTGGGGACAAAGCCTCTTTTCTTGACAGCCTTCATAAGATTCGTCAGCGCCTGACCGGCGTTGCCCTGCGCACGACCGTCATCGTGGGCTATCCTGGCGAAACCGAGGAGCAATTCGACGAACTTTGTGATTTCATTGCCGAGGCTGAGTTCGATTACGTGGGTGTTTTCCCGTATTCGCCCGAAGAGGGCACTCGAGCTGCGAATATGCCCAACCAGGTCCCTGACGACGTGAAGATGGAGCGTTTCCAGACTTTGCGCGATCTTGCCGATCAAATTTCTTCTTCTCGCATCAAGCGTCATATCGGTGAGACCATGGATGTTCTCATCCTTGGCGAGGAAGAGGATGGGCAACTTTACGGTCGTTGCCAGTATCAGGCTCCCGAGGTTGATGGTGTCGTTTACGTCGACAAGGGCGAGGTTGGTCAAATCGTCAGTGTCACCATTACCGACACGCTTATGTACGAAATGGAGGGCGAGGTTGGCTAAACCGAGCCAAAACGACACAAAGGAAACCGCTAATACCCTGTGGACTCCGGCGAATGTTGTGACCTGTATCCGCATCGGCCTGGTGCCGGTGTTTATGGCGGTTATCATTTCGCCGTGGCCCGAATGGGTTCCTTACGGCTCTGTCGTTGCGCCGTTTCAACCTTGGATTGCAGCGATTCTTTTTGCTTTGATCAGCTGCACCGATGCGCTCGATGGCTATCTGGCCCGCAGCCGGGGAGAGGTAACCGATTTCGGTAAGTTCGTCGATCCTTTGGCCGACAAGATTCTCGTGGCGGCGGCGCTGCTTGCGCTTTGCGAGTTGGGGCAGCTGCCCTCATGGGTTGCTCTCGTTATCATTTGCCGTGAATTCATTATTTCCGGTTTGCGCATGCTTGCTGCAACGAAAGGCGTGGTCATTGCCGCGTCTTGGTACGGCAAGGCTAAAACGGTGACGACGATCATCGCCATTTTGATGTTCATCATAAAGAACTCTGTTTGGATGCTCTACCAAGAACATACCTTCGTGGTGGCGTTCTATTTGGTTTCCTGGGCATTCATGCTTGTTGCGGTTGCCCTTACCATCTGGTCGATGATCGATTACTTCGTTAAGGCGAGCGATCTTTTCAAGAACGATGAAAAGCTCGATGAGGAGCTGATCCTTGGTGCTGAGCATCTTGCAAGCAAGGTTGTTAGGGAGGCTGCGGCGCACGAGCTCAAGCTGTCTACTGCCGAGAGTTGCACGGGTGGCTTGATTGCCGGTGTGCTCACTTGTGTTCCCGGTAGCTCCAGCGTGGTCGAGGGTGGCATTGTTTCTTATTCCAATGAGGTTAAGAAAGCTTCCCTTGGGGTGAGTGCAGACGACCTGGCTGCTTTCGGCGCGGTAAGCGAACCTGTTGCCAAGCAGATGGCTGCTGGTTCTAGGAACGCCCTGAAGAGCGATATTGCGGTTTCGGTTACGGGTATCGCCGGCCCTGGCGGCGGCTCGAAAGAGAAGCCTGTGGGTACGGTCTGGTTCGGCGTTTCGAGCAAGTTTTCCAACCACGCGGAAGTTTGCCATTTCGACGGCGATCGGGCTTCGGTTCGCGAGCAGACCGTCATTCATGCCTTGAAACTCATGCGCGCCGAAGTTAACAAGTTCTAGCGTGCATCGGCTATATTCCAGTTGTTGTTCAATCTATTTCCTGGTTCTTTTTAAACGGATTTCAAAGTCGTTGTTTTCTCAGAGGCACTCACCTTTTTCTCTAGACATCGAACGCTTGTTCGATTAATGTAGCAAGTGCCAAATCGCATGAGCCTTCTATCAAGTGGGAGATTGAATATGAGCAAGGACGCAGAAAGCACCCTTAAAATCACAACTGATCAAATTCAGCGCAAGTTCGGCAAGGGCGCCATCATGAAGTTGGGCGACAACGTCGACATGAAAGTCGATATCATTCCCACGGGAGCCTTGCCCCTGGATGTTGCTTTGGGGGTGGGCGGTGTTCCGCGTGGCCGAATCGTCGAGATTTACGGCCCTGAGGCAAGCGGTAAAACCACCTTGGCGCTTCATATCGTTGCGGAGGCTCAGGCAAGCGGCGGCATCGTTGCCTTCATCGATGCTGAGCATGCGCTTGATCCAGTGTATGCAGCCAAGCTTGGCGTTGATGTTGATGAACTGCTTATTTCTCAACCCGACACCGGTGAGCAGGCTTTGGAAATTTGCGACATGCTCGTACGAAGTGGTGCCATTGATTGCGTCGTTATCGACTCCGTTGCCGCCCTTGTGCCTCGAGCCGAGATAGAGGGTGAGATCGGCGACGTCACCGTGGGCATGCAGGCTCGTCTTATGAGCCAGGCCCTAAGGAAGCTTGCCGGCTCTTTGTCCAAATCCAAGACCACGTGCGTTTTCATCAACCAGCTACGCGAGAAAATCGGCGTTATGTTCGGCAGTCCTGAAACGACAACGGGCGGTCGTGCCTTGAAGTTCTATTCAAGTGTTCGTTTGGATGTGCGTCGCACCGAATCCTTGAAGCGCGATGGTGAGTTCATTGGAAATCGCGTGCGTGTCAAGGTCGTTAAGAACAAGGTAGCGCCTCCTTTCCGTCAGGCGGAGTTCGACCTTATGTACGGTGAGGGTATCTCAAAAGAAGGCTGTGTTTTGGACATGGCCGTAGATGCCGGTATAGTCAACAAAAGTGGCTCTTGGTTCAGCTACGGCGAGGAGCGCCTTGGACAGGGGCGTGATGCCGTCAAAGCTGTTTTACGCGAGAATCCCGATTTGCGCGACGAACTTGAGAATAAGGTGCGCGAGTATTACGAGCTAGCTCCACTCAATCGTAACGGCGTGGCGGATGCTGCCGAATAGTTGTGGTCTACATCGATAAGGAGTTCATTCTTCAAAATTTCCCTGTTGAAGAAAGCCTCCACATCAGCAAGATCGAGAATCCCTCACGCAAGAAGAACGATAGTCCAACTTCTGATTGCCTTGAACCTGATGAAGGTAGGGAAGCGTGGCGCAAGCTTATGCGCTTGCTTTCGGTAAGGGATCGCTCGGTTAAGGAGTGCGAGGGTAAGCTTTCCGAGGCGGGTTTTGCCGAAGCTTCCGTTGGTTATGCCATTGATCGCGCGTTGCGTTGCAACATTTTGGACGACGTTCGCTATGCAGATTCTTTCGTTAGGGCAAAGCTCGCTGCTGGAAAGGGCCTAAAAGGCATTGTGGAGTCACTTTCTGCATGGGGGATTTCCGTTGAATGTCTGCGCGGGTTCCCGGAAGAGTTCGTTGATGGCGAGGACGAAGTCTCTAGGGCTTGCGCCTTCATCGCCTCTCATCCTACGCGATCAAAGAATGTCTGGAAAAGTTCGTACGCAAAACTTCTTCGCTCCGGTTACGACCATGATTCGGCATATCGGGCGGCAACTTGGTATGCCAACGAGCAAAAATAAGGAATTTGCTTCCCGCCCTGCCTCCATTTATCTCCTTGCTTCTAGGAAATTGCGCTGATTTACATTACTATTGTTCATTAGCTTGAGTATTCGTGCCTTCGCCGGCACCTTTTTATAGACATAGTCTTTTGTGATCGGCCTTGATAGTCGATGTCTACTCTTGCCCTTGTGTATTCAGGGCTTTTTTATTGTTCCTTGAATACTGCATATAGTCAGTAGTTATAAACATGAAAGGAATCTGTGATGGGAGATATCACTACCGTTATCTTTGTCATCGTGGCAATTATCGTCGGATTCCTCATCGGCTACTTCTTGATGCAGCGTGTTTTGAACCAGCGTAACGCTGAAACAACCCAGCAGGCGCAAAACGTACTCGACGAAGCCAAGCGTGAAGCAGATACCCTGCGACGCGAAGCCATTCTCGAGGCTCAAAATGAAGCAATCAAGTTGAAGCAGGATGCGGAAGACGAAAGCAAGGAACGCATGAAGGAAGTTCGTGCTAACGAGAATCGTCTCAATCAGCGCGAAAGCTCTCTTGATAAGCGCACCGAATCGCTTGATCACCGCGATCATCAGCTCTCGTCATTGCAGGGTCAGCTCGATCGTCGAGCACGTGACCTTGACGAGCAGGAGGGCCAGATCAAGTCGCGCCTTGAAGAGGTTGCAGGCCTTACCGCAGAACAAGCTAAAGATGAGCTTTTGGACGATCTTCGAGAAGAGGTTGTGCATGAATCGGCCGCGATCATCCGTGATGCCGAGGCTCGCACTAAGGCTGATGCCGATAAGACCGCTCGCGAGATTCTGAGTGTTGCTATCCAGCGTTTGGCTTCTGATCAGACGGCTCAGATCACCGTCTCAACCATTCATATCCCTTCTGATGATCTCAAAGGTAGAATCATCGGTCGTGAAGGCCGAAACATTCGCCATTTCGAGCAGATCACCGGCACCAACCTGATCATTGACGATACCCCTGAGTGTGTAACGGTTTCTTCTCACGACCCTGTTCGTCGTGAGATCGCTGCCGTTACCATGCAGAACCTTATTGCGGATGGTCGTATTCACCCCGCTCGCATCGAGGAGATGTACAACAAGGCTAAAAAACTCGTCAACCAGCAGATCAAAGAGGCCGGCGCTCAGGCAACTTTTGACACCGGCATTCATGATTTGCATCCGGAGCTCGAGCATACGCTTGGTCGTTTGAGGTTCCGTACTTCTTATGGTCAGAACGTTCTTACACATTCCTTGGAAGTGTCCTTCCTGTGCGGAATCATGGCCTCCGAGCTTGGTCTTGATCCCCTTCCCGCAAAGCGTGCCGGTCTTCTTCACGACATCGGCAAGGCTATCGATCATGAGGTTGAGGGTTCGCATGCGGTTATCGGCGCCGATTTGGCACGTCGTTACGGTGAGGACGCCTACATCGTTCATGCTATTGAGGCGCATCATAACGACATTGAACCCAACAGCGTGGTTGACGTTCTTGTGCAGGCTGCCGACGCGGTTTCCGCATCTCGTCCTGGTGCGCGCAAGGAGAACCTCGAGTCTTACATCAAGCGTCTTGAGAAGCTCGAGGAGATCGCCAACTCGCATGAGGGCGTTGAGCAGACGCACGCTATTCAGGCGGGTCGTGAGGTTCGCGTTATCGTGACTCCCGAAAAGGTTAACGAGTCTGAGGCTACGGTTCTTGCTCATGATATTGCTCAGCAGATTCAGGCTGAGACCAAGTATCCCGGTCAGGTTAAGGTTGTCGTTATTCGCGAAACCCGTGCCGTGGATTTTGCCAAATAAGGTATGGGGAACGAAGACTTAGTAAATTTCGTCGAGTCCCTTTCAGGTGAAAGCCATCTCCGAGTTCAAGATGATCTTGGGGATGGCTTCGTCCGTCTTCGTGCAGCTGAAGCGCAGCGAAGGCAGGCTCAGCAAGATATTCGCAGCGTTGAAGATGTTGTTTTGGAGCTTTTGCGCAATGCCCGTGATGCGCATTGCAAGTCTCTTTTCGTGGCAAGTTGGAGAGAGGGGAACAAACGCCATCTTACTGTCATAGATGATGGTGATGGAATTCCCGAAACCCATCATGAGCAGGTTTTTGAGCCCTTTGTTACCTCTAAGCTCGATTCCTTTCGAAGCGATAGATGGGGAGTTCACGGTCGCGGTATGGCCCTCTACTCCATTCGCCAAAACGTAGATGACGTTCATATTGCGAAATCGCTGCCTGGTTTTGGTTCTTCCTTTGTCGTTTGCGCAGACACCGAAAAGCTCTCCGAAAAGCGTGATCAATCCAGTTTGCCAACGGTGGTCAAAGGCGACTCAGGTGAGCGGCTTCTGCGAGGGCCGCACAATATCGCACGCACGGTACTTGAGTTTGCTATCGATGAGCGGGAAAACATCGCCGTCTATTTTGGTAGCCCGACCGAGGTTGCGGCTCGTCTTTACGCTTTAGGTACGGCGGTCGTTTCTCGCTCTAGCGCCGTGTTTGAGCAAAATTGTGATTCCGTGCCTTTGGTGTTGAGTTTGGCTTACCGTCTTGACCCAGAGTCTTTTTCTCAGGCTTCCGCTTCGTTGGGTCTTCCTATGTCGGACAGAAGCGCCCGACGAATTATGGACGGCGATATCGTTGCGGTCGACACCGTGCTTTCCCAGTTTGCTGCCTACCAAAAAAGCCTGAAAGCAGATAAGGCTCAGAATCCATCCGGTGCTTCTGGGGTCGCGGTTGATGCAGTCACGGCAGGAGGCTTTGCACCAAGGGCTCCTTCTGCCGTTGCTTTCACCGAGGACGACCTTTTCGAGTTCAAGAAGTCGATCAAGCTTGCCTATGCTGACCTAGCGCAAGCTTATTATTTAAATCCCGAAATCGAAATAAGCATTAAACGGAAGAACGGCTCATTGTATATCAGCATTCCTCTCTCTTCTGAGGACTGACCTTTAGGTACTCGCTGTTATCCGTACCTGCCTTGATCAATGGGCCGGACACTCTGACTGGCCGCTTAGGATTCTGCTAGTTAAGACCAATGGGCGCCTTGCTTTATTGAGTCTTGCTCGCGCCTTTTGTACAATTCATCAAGTTGACATAAAACACTTAACGCACCATAAACACGAAAGCAAACATAGCAAACATGACAAACGAATCGTTTAACAACAGCTCCTCAGGCAATGATTCCGAGATCCATTGCCTTAAGGTTTCCTCCAAATCTTCTCCCGCTTCGGTTGCGGGCGCAATTGCGGGCATGACCAAAGATGGCGTGCCTGTGGAGATTC
>CAVAUO010000016.1:0-17762 GCA_963591685.1 Escherichia coli | reverse complement strand
GTACCGCACCAAGGACGACCGCATGATTGCTTTCGGCTTCTATGAGCCGAAGTTCTGGGAGGCTTTCTTGGCTGACATCGATCGGATGGATCTGAAGGATTGCAACAAAGATCACGTCGATTTGAATCCTCAGGCTTATGAGGAAGTGAAGAAGATCGTCGCATCCAAGACCTATGACGAGTGGGCCGAATGGATGAAGGGCAAGAGTCATTCGATGGCTTTGTGCAAGAACAAATCGGAGGCGATTGCCGAGTCTGTTGCCGACAAGCCGGAAATGCAGGACTTCATCGAATACCCGCGCTTCGGTCGCGTTTTGCAAACCAACGTTCCTCACGTTATCGGCGATTTTCATCCAAGCCTCAAGGAATCGACGGAGCCGCCTTTGCTCGGCGAGCAGACGGTCAAGGTACTTGGCGAGCTTGGCATGAGCGAAGAAAAGATTTCCGAGCTGTTGAACTGCGGTGCGGTCAAATCTCCCGAGGCTTGATGCTTGAGGCGGCGTGAGGCGTGGTGATAGAACTGCTTGGTGGGGTTTGTGGATGCGGACTCCGATCCGAGTCGATCTTGGTCCAGATTCCTCGCTTTTTCTTACTTTTGGTGCTTGAACATGGATTGATGCTCTAGTCTTCGGATTTTCGGTTTCGGCATGATTGTTGTTGCTGGACATCGGCGATATGCTCTATCAGCTATGGTCAACATGCATTATTAAGGAAAAATCTCCCTCGACAAAGAGATTGTCGAGGGAGATTGGCATTTCATGGTGGCCGATACAAGATTCGAACTTGTGACCTTGTGCTTGTAAGGCACCTGCGCTCCCGCTGCGCCAATCGGCCATGAAGTAGCGATTATTTTGCCATATTTATCTCGCGAGCGCAATGGTGTGTGGTCGGATGGCGGCCGAATTCAAGGGAGGGCTCTTTTTCTTCGCTGGACACGTTGAAGGTCTTTGACAATTTGTTATTGCAAGCCACGTGAGGTCTGGCTACAATGAACAAACGCACTTAAGCACTGCTTAAGCAATTGCGGGCGCTTAGCTCAGCGGGAGAGCATCACCTTCACACGGTGGGGGTCGCAGGTTCGAACCCTGTAGCGCCCACCATAGATTTTCAGCCCAGGGTTTATCCCTGGGCTGTTTTTTGTTTTCGGGCTTAACCGTGGAGTCGTTTATGTTCAAAGGGGGTTTGGGCGCAGGTTGAAGCCGGATCCTGATCCTTGGTTTGAAAGCGCGGCGGGGGTTGCAGTTCGAAACGGGAGCTTGAGCTGCAATTTGAAAACATGGCGGGGATTGCAGCTCGAAAATGCAGCTGGGTCGCGGGCAAGAATGCTGGGGCTGTGAGCGAAAGGTGCGCTTTACTCGTCTGAGGCCTGTAGGGGTAAAGGATTCGGGGCGGTAGGGCTGTGACTTGTAAGACATTCTTGTTGTCTGAACTTTGCGCACGTAAGGAGTTCGTTTCGGTTGGCCTTGGTGCTGTGGTCGTGGTGCGGGAAGGCTGCTACTCTGTTGGTGTTCGCTTCGGCAACGGGGTTCGCTAGTACTCGTTGCTGGGGTTACCTTGCAGGCACCGGATTTAGGTTTAGCGATGAAGCTCTACGAAGGAACCATTCTTACCGTCGATCCCCACGATAACGTAGCGCGCTACCTTGTCGAGGATAAGGGTCGCATTCTCTACGTTGGCGATGATCTGCCAAAAAAATACGCGAGCATGCCAGCGATTCATCTTGGCGCCAAGGTCATGTGCCCCGCTTTCGTGGACACGCACGAGCATTTGGCGAGCTTTGCAACTTTTCATGCGGGGCTCAACGTCATGAACGCCCGTTCCAACGCTGAGATAAAGCAGATGGTTGCAGACTTTGCCCGTATTTCTTCGGGTAAGACCTTGATTGCCTTTGGTGCTTCACCACATTCGGTGTTTGAGAGGCGCTTGCTGACATGCGCGGAGTTGGATGAAGCCTGTCCCGATAAGCCGATCATGATGGTTAAATACGATGGTCACGCATGCGTGGTGAACTCGCTTCTTCTGAAACGGATTTCCGCCAAAGCGTCGAAGCTGAGAGGCTTTCATGCGGATACGGGGGAAATGAACCAGGAGGCTTTTTTCGCGGTGAGCGAATACATCACCAATTCGTTATCGATTCCTCAGCTGGTGGGCAATATTCAGCGAGCTATCGATTATTTGGCCAGCAAGGGAATTGGAATGGTTCATACCGTGAGTGGGGTCGGTTTTGCCGGCGATTTGGACGTAAGCCTTGAGAAATGGCTCGGGAGGAGCGCGCAAAGAGGCTTTCAAGTGCGCGTTTTCGCTCAATCCATGGACGCCGACGTGGCTCTGAAGAGAAAGCTTCCTCGAATTGGGGGATGCTTTGCCTGTGCTTTGGATGGTTGCTTTGGCAGCGAGGATGCCGCGTTGGTCGCGCCTTATAAGGGCGGTGATAACCGAGGCGTTCTTTATTACGATGATGAGACTGTGATTGATTTTTGCAAGAAGGCGAATCGTGCAGGCTTGCAGATAGAGATGCACGCCATCGGCGATGCTGCTTTCGATCAGGCGTGCAGGGCCATCAAAGCTGCCCTTGATGACTTTTGGCGCGATGATCATCGCCATGGAATCATCCATGCGTGCTTGCCTACCAAGGAGGGGCTTGAAATTTGCGAGCGTTATGGGATCCAGTTCCCTATGCAAACGAGTTTCATCGACTGGCCTCAAGAGCCTGATTCGTATTTGTGCCGGATTTTGGGGGAGGAACGCGCTGCGCGCTTGAATCCTCTTCGTACGTACTGGGACAAAGGGATTCGCCTTAGCGCAGGAAGCGATGCGCCTTGCACCGACCCCGACCCTATCCTCTGGATGCAACGTGCTTGCAATCACTCGATGCCCTCGCAAAGCCTGAGCCCGCAGGAAGCCTTGCGTATGTGCACTTATAACGGTGCTTGGACCGCTTTCGATGAGGATGAGATCGGCTCCCTTGAAGTGGGAAAGCGTGCGAATATGGTTTTGCTTTCCGGTAATCCTTACGAGGTGGGTGCTGCTCGCTTGGGCGAGCTTAAGGTTGATGGATTGATCCTTGACGGCGAGTCTTATCGACCTCAGACGCAAGGCCCTCTTGCCGCCGTTTTGAGGGGAATCGTCTCGAAGGGGAGAATTTAGCTCGGTTGGTGGGCTGTCTCGGGGTGATTTTGAGGTTTGATCGACGACTTGCTTTTTTTGAGGTTTTTGGATTTTCCTCATTGCTCATCTGGGGTTTTGCTTTGACATGTTGTCGTGCGCCCAATGAGACCGTTGACGTTTTCACTTTCGGCTTTCTTTGATTCGAATTTTATTTGAAGCCCTGCTTGCGAGCAGGGTTTTCTTGTTTTAAAGATTCTTCTTCTTTGTTTTGAAGACCTTTTGGATTTCTTTCATGCGGGCATTAGAGCTTCTTCATCTGCGCGTCTGTGTTTCTTTTCATCATGGAATGTGCGAGAAGGAGGTCGCATGGAAAAGAAGATGATCGGGATAGCTCTTGTTTGCGGGTTGCTATGTGCCGCGTGCCTGTTTGGATATGTGATGTTGTTGCAGCGCCAGGCGGAGGCCGAACGCTTACAGGTGCTTGATCAGTATGGCGGGGAGCAGGTGAGCGTTTTGGTTGCCACTTGCGACATTCAGCCTGGTGAGACGCTGGATTCCTCCAATTCGAAGGAGGAGCTGTGGGTGAGCAAGCTTTTGCCGGAGGGATCTATCACGGAGGCTTCTGAAGGGTGGGGCAAGAAGACCAAGTCCCTGATCTTGTCTGGTGAGGTCGTTTCTTCCAAGCGTTTCGAGGGTGATTCGAGCGTTATAGAGATTCCTGAGGGATTTGTCGCCGTTTCTGTTCCTGCTAAGGATGTTCAGGCCGTTGGAGGCTTGGTTGCGCCGGGAAATAAGGTTGATGTGTATGCGGTGGGGACGAAGACGAGCTGTCTTGGCGAAGACGTTTTAGTGCTGGATACAAGCGCGAAATCGGTTGACGAACAGACGCAGACGAAGGTCGAATGGGTGACTTTGGTCGTTCCGCCCGACAGCGCGCAAGACTACATTGCCGCATCCGAGGATTTGGAGATTTACTTCACTTTGCCCGCTTCGGTAAAAGAGGCTTCCGGTGGTGTGTCTTTAGCTGGGGAGAGCTCCGAGAACGACTCAGAGGATGCCTCTGGTGCCAAGGAATCTTCCGATGACGCAAAGGATGAGAAAGCGGAGGCCGGCAACAAGAGCGTCGAGGAGGCAAAGGCCGACAGCGATAAGAAAAGCGAAGAAGGTAAATCGAGCAATAAGAAGAAGGACTAAGGAGGGGATTTGCGAGCTTTCGGCTCTGTGATTTCTTCGCCGATTGATAGGGGATGAGTGGGAGAAAGATGACTACGGAAATGGAAAATGCGCTGGTGGAGCAGCCGCGGCAAAGGCAAGTGCGACCGGTTTTGCTTTGCGTGGGGGTCGATCAAATTGTTTCGCTTGCAAAATTGGGGCTTGCCAGGAAGAACTGGTCGGAATCGTGGATTGCTGTTTGTCATAGTTCGCAAGAGGCGCGTGAACTCGTTGCTGAGAACGAGGGCATTTTAGAGGCTTGGGTTTATGGGTCCAATGATATGGAGGCCATGAACCTGGCGGCGGGCTTGAAGTTTGAACGGAATAGCTTGCGTGTCTTTTTGCTTGCGGATTCCGGCACTGGATCGTTTATGAGCCGTTGCGATGCGGCGCATATCGTTGCTCGGGTAGGTTCGAGCGCTGTATTGGGCTTGTTTGCTTCAGCTGAGCAGGTGTATGGAGGGGTTTCTAGGTCGTGCAAAGAAGAAATCGTGCGACTGGAAGACGCATACCGCTTGGGCGAGGTGCGGGAGTTGGAGTCGGTTCCCTCTTTTGAGGCTGAGCTTCAGGGCGATTTGATGCGTGATAAGCGCGACGCGGCTGCCAAGGTTATTGCTCCGGTTGATGGGGATTTGGGGACTGTTCCCGAGTTGGACGAACCCGCGAGAGTATTCGCCGAGGATGGTGTGACGCATGACTCGTCATCGTTGGAAACGGTGCCTTTCAAGGTAGTGAGATCCCGTCCAAGCGGGTCCGAAAGCGTTCCATCTTCGAACGACTCGTTCGTTTTGAGCGTCGTGAGTGGTAGTGGAGGCTCAGGTAAGAGTTCTGTGGCGGCCATGATCGGCTGCCTCTCCCAGATGACAGGAGCTAAAACGCTTGTTGTCGATGCTGATTTTCAGTTCGGTGATGAGCCTTGGCTCTTGGGGAGGAAAGCTCCCTTTGATTTGGTGGAGCTTGTTCGGCATGAAAACCGAATCGGAGAGCTGGTATGCGAGGGAGGTCTTCCCGCTGTGTTGTCGGCGCCTGAGAGATTGGAGGACTCTGAACTTGCCATTGCCTCGATAAAGCATCTTGTCGCCCTGGCGCGCCGTCATTTCGACGTCATCGTTGTGAACACTGGCTCGTTTTGGGTCGATGCTCACCTGGATTTGCTTGAGGTTTCAGATCGAAGCCTGTTCGTTATGGATCAGCGCCCAACGTCCATTCGGTCTTGCGCACGGGCGATAGAGCTTTGCGTTCGCTGCGGCTTGCCCTTGCAGCGCTTCTCCTTCGTTCTCAACGGATGCGGACGGCAGGCTTTGCTGAGTTCTTTGGATGCCTCGTGCGCGCTGAAGGGGGTCAAGGTGGGGGAGCTGCGTTACGGCGGAGACGAGCTGGCCGAGCTGCTGGGAGCCGGTTTGCCGCTTGAATTGATTGAGACAAGGAATCCTTTCGTGATGGACTTGGCCTCTTTCGTTGATGATTTTTTACCTTTGCCTTCTTCGGCGCTGGGGCTTCTTGGCAAGGGTGGTTCTAAACGTATGCGCCGTAGGCGTCCGCAAAAACCCAAGAGAAGGAGGGCGTCATGACTTTGACGGAACGTGTCGAGAAGAGCAAGGTGCTGGCCAGTTCATGGGGTCAGCTTGAGACGTTAGTTCCAGGGGACGATGTATACGAGGAGTTCAGGGAGGAGGTTGCCTGCCGCTTGCCTCCTGCGCATGTGGCTCAGCTGATCAGGCGCAACCCTGTGCAAGCAAGAAGCGAGATACGCCTGACCTGCGAGGAGGTTGTTGAGGATTGCCCGTGGTTCACGCGCGGGGACGACGGCGGCAAACCTTTGATCGAGCGTTACCTTGATTCAATTTTCGGTTTGGGCCCACTGGAGCCTTTGATCGCTGACGAGTCCATTACCGAGGTTATGGTTAACGGATATTCCTCCCTTTATTTTGAGCGCGAGGGCAAGCTCGAGAGGGCTCGATCCGCTTTTTCCAGCGATGAGCAGGTGAGGGCGCTGATTGATCGCATTCTTGCCCCGCTTGGGCGCAGGATCGATGAGTCCTCGCCTATGGTGAACGCCCGTTTGTCCCAGGGGCATCGTGTTAATGCGATTATCCCGCCTTTGGCGATTGATGGCCCCGCTCTGACTATTCGAAAATTTCGGAGCAAAGTTTTGTCTCTTGATGAGATGGAGCTAATGGGGTCCTTCGATGTCTCTATAAAGAAGTTGATGACTTGGGCGGTGTTGAGGCGCTGCAACATTGCGGTTTCCGGTGGGACGGGGAGCGGCAAGACTACTCTGCTCAACGCCTTATCATGCGTTATTTCACCTGGTGAGCGAATTATCACCATCGAGGACTCAGCCGAATTGAGGTTCTTCGAGCATCCCCACGTGGTAAGGCTTGAGGCGCGGCCACGCAATGCGGAGGGCTTAGGCGAGGTCGGGATTCGAGACTTGGTGATCAATTCCTTGCGCATGCGCCCCGACCGCATCGTCGTCGGCGAGTGTCGTGGGGCGGAGGCCCTGGATATGCTTCAGGCTATGAACACTGGCCACGATGGGTCCCTTACGACGCTTCATGCCAACTCGCCGAGCGAGGTGGTTTCTCGTTTGACGACCATGGTTCGCTACGGGGCCGATTTGCCGGTGTCGGTTATTGAATCGCAGGTGGCAAGCGCAATCGATCTTGTCATTCAGACGAGCCGCGAGCCTGGCGGCAAGCGCCGCGTGACCGACATCGTCGGATTCGAGCTTGATGAAGAGGCAGGTCGTTGCCGGACTCACCCCTACTTCGCCTGGGACATGGTTCATCGGGTGGGCACTTGGGTTGATATTCCTCTATGGGTTGACGACCTTGCCTACCTCGGCATTGCAAAGGAAAGGGAGGTGGAGGAATGGAAAGCTCTTCTCTTGCCTGCGGCGTGATCTTCGCTGGTGGTTTCGCCTCGGTTTTCTCATTGGTTTTGGCCTTGAGCCTGCGCGTTAAGCGGATAAGGCGGGAACGTTTGAGCATCGGCGTTATGAGGGAGGGCGAGACGATTCATGCCCGCCTGATTCGAAACGGAATGGCTGGATTGATGCCTGCGGCTAGCTTCCTGCTTCGTTTTAGGGCGGTTCAAGCATATGCTGCACGTTTGCTTCGTGTGCTTGGGGCCAAGGGTTATGACTCGGGCGAGCCCCAGTTGATTTCTCTGCTTCTTGTTTTGGTCGCGTTGTGCGTAGTGTTTGGCTCGCTTTGCGCTTTGTCCTTGGTATTCGGTTTGGCTTTGGCGTGTTGCGTTGTGGTGCTTGTTGGATATTGGGCTAGGCATTCGCAAGAGCGCGCCGCCGATGAGTTCAAGGAAGCCATCCCCGATGCCCTACGCACGATGCAAGCCTGTTTTTCCGTCGGGCATTCCCTTAGGCAAACCTTCGATCAGGTGTCCCAGCGTTCGTATGGGCCTCTTTCGATTTTGTTTGGGAAGGCGGCTGGCGTGTTGGCATCGGGGGGCACGGTGCACGATTCGCTTAACTGCTTGAAGGAGGGGACCGACGACTCGGAGCTTTTGTTCCTGTCGACTGCTTTGGAGATTCAGCATCGAACGGGCAGCAGCATTCAGCAGGTGCTTGAGGTGACTCGAGGGGTGGTTGAGGGGGACCTTGAAATGCGCCGCTCGCTGCGTACGCAAACGGCGCAAGCTCGACTCTCGGCTCGCATCGTCATCGTCATGCCCTTTGCCCTGGTTGCTCTGTTTTCGTTGCTTTCGGAGGGCTTTCTTACGCCCTTTTTCGAGAGCTTTGCGGGAGTCTGCATGCTGGCCTGCGCATTGTTGATGCAGCTTGGTGGGATTTTGCTGGTGAGGAAGATGCTCAACGTGGGGGTGGTTTAGATGTGTTCCGCCTTGCTTGCCTCGGGTGTTGCCGCTGCTGGATTTGGATCATTCTTCGCTTGTCTGTCGATGCTCGTTAAGCGCAAAGTCGCCCTCCGAAGACGCAAGGCTCAAAAGTCTTTGGGGGTAACCGAAGGCTCTGCTGGCGGATCGGCCTTGCTTGAATCATCCGAGCTCCATAAGCGTCTTGTTTCCTTGCTTGTTGTCAAGAGCCAGGCGAGCAGCGGACTGGTTGACGAGGGGCTTGGAAGGGTGTGGTCTTTAGGCTTGGGCTCGGTGGACGAGCTTTTGGAGAAGGCGGGTCTTGCGGGGCGGGTTACGGCTGCTGGTGTCGTTTGCGCGAGGAAGCGTTGGTCTCTTGGTCTTGCTTTTTTCGGATTCTTGCTAGGTTTTTTATTCTCGGAACTGCTTGCCTTTCTTTTGCTTTGCATCGGGTTTTTCATCGGGTGGCGTTTGCCAGTTGCGGCTCTCAAGCGTGAAAAGCAGGTGCGTTCGGATTCCGTTGAGCGTGATTTGGCGAGGATGTTGGAGGTGGTCGTCCTCGGTTTGCGCGGGGGTCTTTCCTTCGATCAGTCGATCTCGTATTACGCGGAATATTTTTCGGGAGGCTTGGCGGCATCGGTTTCCTTGGCTCAAACGCAGTGGTCCTTCGGCTTACTAGGACGTGAGGAGGCTCTGTCCGCCTTGGCGAATTCTTACGATTCGCGTTTGGTGCGTGAGGCGGTGGACAGCATTAGCCGATCGCTTAGGTATGGAACTTCTTTGGCTGATGATTTGAGCGATTTGGCGGTTTCCGTCCGTGCTCGTCGCAAGGCGCGTCTTGAGGAAGCTGTTGCCAAGGCTCCGGTGAAGATGCTGTTGCCCGTCGGCACTTTGATACTTCCCGCGATGCTGATTTTGGTGGTTGGGCCGATTCTGCTCGATCTTATGAATAGGTTTTAGTTGAAAGGGAAAGGAATCGATTATGGAAAACTTGATCAAACGCTCCAACGAGCTGAGCTGCGAGTTTTGCGCGAAGGTTCAAACTTGGGCGCGTCATCTTGTTTGCGAGCGCGGCCAGGGAACGACCGAGTACGCGATTTTGGTTGGCGTGCTCGTTGTCATCGCCATTCTTGCGATCACCGTATTTCGTCCCAAGATTCAGGAACTTTGGGATGCGATTTCGAGTGGGATCAATGGTTTGTAGCGAAGGTGGGCAATCGACGGTTGAGTATGCGGTGATCATGGCTGCGTTTCTTACGCTCATCATCGCGCTTGCCTCTTTGTGGCAGGTGCTTGATGGGGGCGTGTTCGTAGCTCATGCACTTGCCACCGCCTCGCATCATCTTACGGGAGTTTTTTCGGGGGTGCTTGCCGATGCGTTCCTGGTTTAAGGCGTTTCCTTCTTGGGGTTCCGGGCAGGCAAGCGTCGAGGGGGCCTTTCTGATTCCGATTCTCTTGGTTTCGCTTTTGCTTTTGCTGCAGCCGGGAATAGTTTTGTACGACCGCATGGTCATGCATGCCGCAGCGTCCGAGGGTTGTCGTCTTCTTGCGACGAAACCCGCGGGCGAGTCGATGAAAACGTATGAGGCTGCGGTCAAGCGGGCTCTTGGCGCGGTTCCGGAGCAGGATTGTTTCCATGTTCATAGAGGGGCGTGCTCTTGGAAAATCGAGCTTTCGGGAGGTGAAGGATCCAGTCAGGTTTCGGTGGTCATCAAAAACAGGTTGAGGTTTTTGCCTTTGTTCGATTGGGGAGGGCGCGCACTTGGCATCCTGGATTCGGATGGCTGCATGGAGCTTGAGGTGAAGTCGCAGGCTTGCGGTTGGCCCACGTGGGTTTCTGAAAGTGCGCAGGGAAAGAGTCCAAGGAGGTGGATAGGCGAATGGAGGCAATGATGAAGTCGATCGATGAGCTCGTGAGGGGCGAGGACGGCTTTTCGACTGTCGGCGTTGCGATTGCCCTGCTTGTTACCTTGTCGTTGATTTTCAGCGCGGCTCAGGTCTACGAGATTGATTCCGCTTCGGCTAACGTGCAAGACGTTGCCGATGCCACGGCTCTTGCTTCCGAGAACGTGGTCGGTGAGTTTTACATCGTTGCCTCCGTTTGCGATGCGGTTGTTTTGTCCATGTCACTTAGCTCGGTTGCTTGCCTTGGCATTGGCGTGGCCTGCACGTGCATTCCGCCTACCGTTGCAATGGGCGAGAAGTTCATTTCCTTTTCGTCTGATCTTGCTCGGGCACGAGATACCTTTGGAGCCAAGGCGAACGAGGGGCTGAACAAGCTGCAGAGCGTTTTGCCGTACCTATCTATGGTGAAGGCGGCTCAGATCGCCGCATCGAACAACGCTAACGATCACGCAACATATGCGAGCATCGTCGTGCTTTCCCCTTTGAAGGGATCCGACTTGGAAGCTTTGATCTTTTCTGCAGCAGATGATGCCGCGGATGCGGTGGATGACAAGCTTGAAGATTTGGAGGATGCCGCCGAAAAGGCGGAAGATGCAGCTCGCGCGGCTAAAGAGTGGAAGGAAAAGGCTTACGAGGCCGATTCGGGCAGTCGAAGCGATTACTGTATGTATCAGCGCGCGAAGACTTTGGCGGGTTTGAGCGGTTCCAAGAATCCTTATTTCTCATCGGTGGAAACTTGGTCGTTCACCGCGGCCTTTAAGCGCGCCAAGGCGTACTATAAAAAGCGCTTGTCCGCAGAGACACCAGAAGACTCTTCGGTGATGGAGAAGGCTCGTTCATCGTTGCGCAAACGGGTATTCAAATTCGCGGTTAAGCAGATGAAGAAGGGCTACGTCAACGAAAGCGAAAATTCCTTTTCCGCTTACTTCCCGCTTTTGCCGAAGAACACCTCGGAAATGCGCGATACCGAGCTCTACACGCAGTCGGTGTATCCGATATATGTTAAGGATGGCAAGCGCGTGATGCATGCCTGGTCCGGATGTCCGGGAATCGAGGGGACTTCTGCGGGCAAAGGCTCGATTTCCCAGATGGATTCGGGTGGTTATGAAGCCTGTGAGCGCTGCGAGTTCAAACCTAGCAGTATGGGCAAGGTTCTTGCAGCCTCAACCAACATAGAAAACGGCTTCGAGTACTACTATCGCATCGTTGCCGAGGCGGCAGAAGAGTACGAAGACGCAATCGCTCAATTGCAGCCTGCCAAGGAAGAGGCCGGCAATATAGCATCCTTCCTTTTCGGGAAGATCAAGGATGCGCTTGCGGAGGCCGCTAAGGCACGTATTACGGTTGCGCCGCCGGGTCGAATGGGTTCTTTGGTGATAACTGCGGATATATCTCGCCATTCTGCGAGTGAGGTGTTTCCTTCCTCTTTCGTCTCGAACTCGGGGTCTCTTGGTTCCAGGGTCGCCCTTTCCTCCGCCTGCCTGCTTAGGGAGGATTCGGCCGAGGGGGAGACTGTTATATCGACTTTCCTGGATGGCTTTGCTCGCGGAGACGCTGGCTTGCTGGGGATAGCCGATCGGGCTTTTGACTTATGGTCGGGTGTTTTGACGGGCTACTCCCAGGGGCAAGTTGCGCTGGTCCGGACGATGAAGGAGGTACTTGACTCGATTCCCTTTGCCAGTGAAAGCGGCTTGGGTGATTGGGCGGCGGGAAAACTCACCGGCGTTATAGAGGATGCCGGCTTGGAGCCGCCTGAGTTGCGTGCTGCGAAGGCAGTACTTGCCAATTCTGGTGACGTGCTTGCGTACGCGGACGGGACGTTTGCCGCTCGCTTGATAAACCTTAAGAAGGTGGCAGCGAGCTCAAGGGACGGTAGCTTGTTTTCCGGTGCGCTGAGCCAGGCCGAGCAGGCCGCCTTGTCCTCGGTTTCCTGGTTGGGGGATGAAATAGAGCTTGGATCAATCTCGATTTTCGATGGAGCGATCGAGCTTCCCGTCGTACTCACCATGCCTCCCTGTGTGCATGATTTTGCCACCGGGACGATAAGTTCTTTCTTCAGCTCCGTAGCCAGCTTGGCTTCCAGCATTACCGGTGAGAGAAGGTGGGAGTGATTATGAGGGTTTTAAGCTTGGCGCCGATGTGGAAGTCTTTGTGCGGGCATGGCGAGAGGGGGCAAATGACCATTGAGTTCGTGGCTGTTTTTCCTGTTCTTTTGGTGGTGGCCCTCATTTCCACGAACGTGGTCCTGTTCTTTTCCGAGTGTGCTGGCTTCGATCGCGAGTTTAGGCAGGAAGTGGCCAGGCTTGCCCCTTCTCCGGCGTATGGCCAGACGGCGCAGGATGTCGCAGGCCAGATTAACGGGGATTTGGCGCACTCGTTTTCTCGCGACTACGTTGATGTTTCGGTGTCGGCGGCTACTTCGGCTGACGGCCTGGTTACCTATGAAGGTGTTATTACCTTTGCCCCGACCTTGTTCGGTTCGGGGCGCTTGACGGGCGCTTTCGGCGTGCAGTTTCCGCACATGCAGCATCATCGGAGGATTTCGGTTGACCAGTATAGGCCGGGGGTGCTGCTTTGAGAGGCCTCGTTGTTTTTCGGCGGTTTGCAGGCAATGCTTTGTCTTCGAAATTGACCTGGGCCTCCCTGATGCTTGTTGTTGGTATTTTCGGGTTCCTGCTGGTTGGAAGTTTTGTTTCACGGGTATTCGATTCCCCTTTAACGAGTGTTGCCGCTACGTCTGTTGGCGAGCTTGTTTCGGGTTGTAAGACCGATTCGTTTCCCGACGGTCTTTGGCGGTCGGTTCTGGGCGACGAATCGAACGAGCCCCCTGATTCGTTTGATTCCGAGCTGGTGGATTTGTCGGGCAAGGAGGCGTGGGTTTCGGCTGAGGGGAACGTGCTTGGTTTTTGGTGCCTCGCTGCGCCTGCAAAGGCTATGGAGGATGTTTCCGAGGAGCTTGTGGGCAAAGGCTGGACCAAGGTCGATTCCGGTGCAGCTTGCATCGCGTCTTTTGTGAAGGATCAGGGCGTTTATCGGTGGTGCTATGTCGTTTGCCAGGGGGAAGGCGAATCGAGCTTTGTGTCGATAGCGCTTCGGTAGGCGCAGATTTTGGGGTTAATTGCTTTGAAGGGGGAGTAGTGAAGGATGGTAAGGCTTGCCGGATTTTCTCCGGTGCTCGAGTGCTAGGGCGCTTTGGCATCGCTTGCCGTACACGCTGGCGCTTGCTCGGCTTGTTCGATAAGAAGTTCGATGGTGATCTGCTTGTTATTGCGCCATGTCGCAGCATTCATACCTTCGGCATGAGAAGTGCGGTGGATGCGGCTTTCTTCGATCGGCGTGGTGTGGTGCTTGAGGTAAGGCGCGTGCTTCCTTGGAGGGTCTTTTCATGCCGCGGAGCCGAAGGGGTGATTGAGCGAGCGGTTGTGGAGCCCGAGTTTGCTTCTCGGTGGTTCGAGCCTGGCGATCAGCTTTGCCTGGCCTGTAGAGATGAGTAGTTTGTGCGCGTTTGCAGTAGGTTCTTTGGCTGAGTTTTCGGCTTGGGCGGGCGTGTTGTTTTCGGGGCCTCTTATTGGAGCGAATCCCTGGATTTGCATGCGCATGAGAGTAGGCACGATTGAGCTCCGATTTCGGGGCGAATAAAACAAGGAGAATTGAAATGAGTGATTTGAAGAAGTGCCCGGTATGTGGGTCGAGTTGTTTTTCGGATATGGATGTCTGCTATGGCTGCCTGCACCGTTTCGGCAGCGGTGAGGCGCGGATAGAGGTCGACCCCAGGCCGTTAAATGAAGCTTTGCCTGCGAATCCTTCTTTTCCTATGCAAAGTGATCATGCTCGGCTTCCTGAAATTGAAGATTTGAGCGAGGCAGGTAGTGCGGATGTTGTCCTGAAAGCTTGCGCCGCGGACTGTTCTTTAGCCAAAGAAAAAGCCCCGTCATGCGACGAGGGCTGTGGGTGTAAGCTTGTTGAGCGGAAGGATTGCGATTTCGCTCAGATTGAGATCACTGTTCGCATTCCGAAAGATATAAGTTCGCTCATAGGGCAAAGCTCGGCCTGATTCAAAGAGCCTGAGCATTCGCCTTCGCGACGGGTGAAGATTGCTTGGCGCTTGCTCGGATTTACTCGATGCCGATGGAGGCTAGGAACGCAAGCCATTTCTCAAAGGCTTCGTCGCTGATGCAATGCTCGATATGACAGGCCTCTTCCTCTGCTTCCTCGGGGGAGAGGCCAATCTTCTCGACAAGGAAGCGTTCGAGCATTTTTTCGCGCTTGAGCAGAGCGGCGCCGTATTCGTATCCAGCTTCGGTGAGGGTGATGTCGCCGTAGTAGGGCTGATCGAGCATGCCCGCTTCTCGCAGCGAGGAGATTGCTTTGGAGACCGAGGCTTTTGACACCTCGAGCTTGTTTGCGACATCGACGGAACGGACCGCTTGGGTCGTCGTTCCGCCAAGCATGACGATGGCTTCGAGATATTCTTCGTGCGACATCGAGACTTTAGTCATGAGATGCCCTTTCTTTGCTTGGATGGCCCCGGGCAGGGCAAGCTGCTTTAGCTTGATTTGCTTTAAGCGAAGCGATTCCGTTTGCGGCGTTCGACTGCTTGGTGTGCTTCATTGCTCCGCAAGATGCCTTGCGTGGTTTATACTTCGGAAATCATACCTTACAAAGGAGCATCTTATGCCAAGCAATCGCTATATTGATACCCGAGGTCGCTGCGGGGAGCCCATCGAATTCACCGAGGCAATCGTGAAGGGTCTTGCTGACGGCGGCGGCTTGTTCGTCCCCGAGACGCTCCCGCATTTCTCGCTCGAGGAGATTCTGGCGTTTGCCAAGATGCCCTATCATGCACGTGCCGCGGCCGTGTATAAGGCTTTCAGAACCGATCTATCTGACGATCTTGTTGATGAGTTGATGGAAAAGACCTACGGCGAGCGTTTTGATACGCCCGAGATCGCCCCCATCACCTCTCTTGATGACGATTTCCACGTGCTTGAGCTTTGGCATGGGCCGACGAGCGCCTTCAAGGATATGGCTTTGCAGTGCTTGCCCAATTTCTTCAGCGCAAGCGCTGCCGAGCTTCGTCGTCAGGGCAAGATCGATCATGAGTTCCTTATCCTTGTTGCCACTTCCGGCGACACAGGCAAGGGCGCCCTTGAGGGCTTTTGCGATGCCGAAGGGATAAAGATAGCTGTCCTGTATCCTGAGGGCGGCGTGTCGGACATTCAGTACAAGCAGATGGCAACGCAGCGAGGCGGCAACGTCATGGTTTGGGCGGTGCGCGGCAATTTCGACGATTGCCAGACGGGCGTCAAAACCGTTTTCGGCGACGAGTCTTTTGCTGAAAAGCTTAAGGCGGAGCACGGCATCTCCTTGTCGAGCGCTAACTCAATCAACTGGGGTCGCTTGCTTCCTCAGGTCGTCTATTACGTTTCGAGCTATGCTCAGATGGTCGCCGACGGGAAGGTCGAGGCGGGCAAGCCTATCGATGTGTGCGTTCCTACCGGCAATTTCGGCAACATCCTGGCCGCGTGGTACGCGCGTCAGATCGGTACTCCCATCGAGCGTTTCGTTTGCGCTTCCAACGATAATCACGTTTTGACCGATTTCATCAATACCGGCATCTACGACATCCGCGACCGCGAGTTCATCCTCACGGCATCGCCTTCGATGGACATCCTGGTGTCTTCCAACGTTGAGCGCCAGGTGTTCGAGCTGTCGGGCAGAAACTCCACGTTGGTTGCCGAATGGATGCGTTCCTTGAAGGAGGAAAAACACTTCGAGCTTGACCCTGAAACCAAGAAGCGCTTGCAAGATGACTATTCCGCCGGCTTCGTCGACAATGCCTGTGCCTTGGCAACCATCAAGGAAGTTTTCGAAAATCAGGGATATCTTATCGATCCTCATACAGCTGTCGCGATGAAGGTGGCTCAAAATAACAAGGGCAAGAACCCGATGCTCGTCGCATCGACTGCCCATTGGGCTAAGTTCGGTGTTAACGTGTATCGCGCCCTTCACGGCATTGCAGCAGGCGAGTCTTTGCCCGAGGAGGTCTGCAAGCTCACCGATTGCGAGCTTAACGAACTTATTGCCAAGGAAACCGGGGTGGACAACATCCCTGCAGGTTTGGCCGAGCTTGATTCGCTGCCTATTCGTTTCACCGAAGTGATCGATGGCGATATCGATGCTTTGGAGTCTGCGGTTTGCTCGCTTTTGGCATAACTGTCGGTTTAGGACCACGTCTCTAGCTGTCTGAAACCTGCGACCTTTCTTTGTTCGTCTTCGGTGTGAATGCGAACAAATGTGCTACTATACGAACAAATGTTTGAAGTAATACGGGAGTTCGTTGGTGACAAAGCAGGCACAACGTATCATTTTGGGCATCGATCCCGGCTTGGCTCATACGGGGTGGGGCGTTGTTCTGCAGCGTGCCTCGAAGATGAGCTGTGTGGCGTATGGATGCATCGAAACAGACGCTTCGATTTCGCTCGAACTTAGGCTTCGTAAGATTTATGAGCAGACGGCAGCCGTCGTTGGCCATTACAAGCCTACGTGTGTCGGCATCGAGACGGTGTGGTTTGGTGTGAACGTTCAGAGTGCCTTCGCAACGGGGCAGGCCAGGGGGGCCGCTTTGGTGGCCTGCGCTGCCGAGGGTATCGAGGTGGCCGAATTCGCTCCGAGCCAGATAAAGCTGGCGGTGGTTGGTAGCGGATCTGCCGATAAGGCGCAGGTTCAGTACATGGTCAAGCAAGTTCTAGGACTTGATCAGCTACCTCGCCCGGATCATGCGGCCGATGCCTTGGCTGCGGCAATTTGCTTTGCAACTCATTCTTTCCCGGGTCTTGGGAAAAGAGAGGCGGGTTTATCGTGATTTCGACTTTGTGCGGAGATGTTCTTGCGCGCCAGAGTTCCTCGGTGGTTATCGAGGTTTCAGGCGTGGGCTATGAAGTGCTCATGTCGTCCCGCGATTTGGCCAGCTTGCCCGAGCCCGGCTCAAGAGCTCGCATCCTTACCAAGATGGTTGTCAGGGACGACTCCCTCTCCTTGTACGGTTTTCTTAGCGCCGAAGCAAAGGATGTTTTCGAAAAGCTTATCGGTGTTTCCGGCGTGGGGCCTAAGGTAGCGCTTGCCGTTCTTTCCACCTATGCTCCCGCCGAGGTTGTAAGTTACATTGCCCTGCAGGATGCGGCAGCCATACAGCGCGTGCCCGGCGTCGGTAAGAAGATGGCTTCACGCATTATCCTCGAGCTTAAGGACGGCTTTGAGGGGGCTAGCGCGCTGCCTCAAGATGCCGCTGAGCCGCTTCAGCCTCAGCTTGCGAGCTCCTTTGCTGGCGCGCTTGAGGCTTTGCTTTCGATGGGTTTCACTGATACCGAAGCCCGACTTGCCCTGAAGGGCTGTCCCATTGACGGCTCAGAGGTCGTTTTGCTGCAATATGCGCTCAAGAGGTTGGGAGACTAATTGCTCATGAGTGGCGAATTCAAGATAGAAAGTGTGTTGTTCGATTCCGGTGAGGCAAGTTTCGGTGCGCGCGATCAGGCCGGTCGTACCACCTCAACAGAGCTCGTTGAGGAAGACCTTGCCCTGGATCGCAGCCTGCGCCCCAAGTATTTGGGCGATTACTTGGGTCAAACCAAGGTTAAGGAAAGTCTTTCGATCGTGATCGAGGCTGCCAAGCGTCGTGGTGAGGCGGCGGATCATATTCTATTCAGT
>CAVAUO010000015.1:0-17960 GCA_963591685.1 Escherichia coli | reverse complement strand
GCCTTCGACACACGCTCGACACCGTTCTTCAAGCCAGCACTCGTGCACAGCAAACCGACAATGACGACGATTGCCATGTAGAACAGCTGCTCGCCGGGGTTGGCAAGCATGTCGTTAAAAATCACGCCCACCTGCTCGGCCGACAGGCCCGTAAACATTCCCTGCGCGCTCTTCACGGTGAAGGCGAGCATCCAGCCGGCGACCGTGGTGTAGAACATCATGAGGATATAGGTACCTGCGAAGTTCAGCCACTTCAGCCGATGCCATTTGCTGCCCTTAGGCTCCAGCACCTCATAAGCTTTGCCGGCGCCCTTCTGCGAAGCACGGCCGATGGAGAACTCCATAACCAAGATGGGCAGCGCAAAGAGCGCCAAGAACGCCAGGTACATGATGATGAAGGCGGCACCGCCGTATTCGCCCGTGATGTAGGGGAAGCGCCAGACGTTGCCCAAGCCCACCGCGCAGCCGGCGCTGATGAGCAGAAAACCGACGCGGGAACTGAAGCGCTCACGCGTTGCAGGTTTGTCGTTTGCCATTGAAGGCCCTTTCTCTCTTGTTCGTTGCCACCACCGTCCAGGCACCGCTGAGCGCTGGTCGCAACGAGCCCTATACGTGCCCGGGGCCCCAACTAGAGGACCCCGGGCTTGCCAAAGCTATTGCGTTATTGCCGACAGCGGCCTAATTCTTCTTTTCGAAGAACAAAGGCCGCGCACTCCAACAGCTGCTAACCGCGGATCTCGGCGCCGGTGGCCTTGGCCACCTTGGTGAGCAGCTTGGTGTGCTGCTTTTCCACTTCCTCGGCGGTAAGAGTGCGGTCGGCCGCGCGATATTCGAGCGCGAAGGCCATGGACTTCTTGCCTACGCCGACGCGCACCGGGTCGCGATAGACGTCGAAGAGCTTCACGGAATCAAGCAACTTGCCGCCGGCCGAGCCGATGACCTGCATCATGCGCTCGGCGGTAACGTCCTCGGAAACCACGAAGGCCTGGTCAATAGTAACCGCGGGGTACACGGGAACGTCCACGTAGGGGCGCGAAAGCTGGCTTGCCTTGATGAGCGCGTCGACATCAAGTTCAAAGGCCACAACGGGGGCCTCGGCGTCGAAGGCCTGAACAGCCAAGGGATGAATCTCGCCCACCCAGCCGAGGATCGAACCGCCCGCGAGCACCTGCGCCGCACGGCCAGGCTGCAGGAAGGGGGCGTCCTCGGCGTCAAGTGCCTTGTAGCGAACCTTCTGGATGCACAGCTCGCGCACGAGGTTTTCCACCACGCCCTTGCCGTCGAAGAAATCGAACTCGGCAGGCTTGTGATTCCAGGTGGCGTTGCCCATAGTGCCCGCCAGAACGCCGGCAAGCTTCTGCTTCTCACGAGGCTGGGGCTTGCCCTCGGCGCCGAAGAACACGGTGCCGGTTTCGTAGAGCTGAATGTCCTTCACGCCGCGTGCCTGGTTGTGGGCAACCGAGCGCAAAAGACCGGGAATGATGGTTTGACGCATGACGGACTGATCGGTCGTCATGGGGTTCAAAAGCTCCACGGGGATGCCCAGGCCCTCGGAGGGCATGCGCAAACGCTCAAGGTCGGAAGGGTCGGCGAACGAGTAGGTCATGGTCTCGTTCATACCGCTGGCGCGCAAAGTGCCGTTGATCTTGTCCATCTTGACCTGGGCTTCGGTGCGCGTGCCCAAACGGCCGCGGCCGCCGGGAAGCGTTGCCGGAATGCGGTCCATGCCGTACAGGCGCAGAACCTCCTCGTACAGGTCGATCTCGCGCTCAAGATCGGGACGGTTGGTGGGAGCCACGACCTTCAGCACGTCGGCATCGGCGGTGGCGGAAACCTCGCAGCCCAGACGCTCAAGGATGTCTTGCATCTCATCTGCGGGAATCGGGGCGCCGAGCATGCCCTGGCAGCGCTTGACGCGAAGCTCGAGTTCGATGGGCTCGGACTTCTTGCCGTACACGTCGATGATGCCGGGGCAAACCGAACCGCCGGAAACCTCGGCCATTAGAGCGGCCGCATAGGCGGAGAAGTCAGCGCAGCTGTTGTCGTCGACGCCGCGCTCGTAGCGCAGCGAGGATTCGCTGATCAGACCCAGGTTGCGGCTGGTGCGGCTGGTGCGGCCGCACTCGAAAGTGGCCGACTCGAGCAGGATGGTGGTGGTGCCCTCGGTTACCTCGGAGTCAAAGCCGCCCATGACGCCCGCAAGCGCGACAGCCTTCCCAGGCGTGGCAATGACCGTCATGTCGGAGCTGAGCTCGCGCTCTTCCTCGTCCAAGGTCACCAACTTCTCGCCGTCGACAGCGGCGCGAACGACCACGTTGGCCTTGCCCGAGCCGTCGACGAGCTTGTCGTAGTCAAAGGCATGCAAGGGCTGGCCGAGCAGGAACAGGATGTAGTTGGTAACGTCAACGATGTTGTTGATGGAACGTGCGCCGGCCGCTTGCACGCGCTCGGCGAGCCACTCAGGCGAGGGGCCGACCTTGACGTTCTTGATCACGCGCGCCGTGTAGCGAGGGCAGCGATCGGCATCCTCGACCGTGACGGTTGCCAGCTCATCGACCGCAGGAAGCGATTCGTCAACCATAAGCTCGCGCTCGGGGTAGGTGACGGGGATGCGGTACATCGCACCGACCTCGCGCGCCATGCCCGCCATCGAAAGACAGTCGGGGCGGTTGGGAGTAATCTCCAAATCGAGGATGGTGTCGGAGAGCTTCAGGTAATCGGCGATGGGTGTGCCGATGGGCGCATCGTCGGGCAAGATCCAGATGCCCTCGTGATCGGCGCCCATGCCCAGCTCACGCTTGGAGCAGCACATGCCGCAAGAGGCAACGCCGCGCAGCTTGGACTTCTTGATCTTGAAGCCCTCGGGCATGACGGTGCCGATGGTGGCAACGGGCGTCTTGATGCCCAGCTTCATGTTGGGCGCGCCGCACACGATCTGCAGAGGCTCGTCGGCTCCCACATCGACCATGGTCACGTGCATGTGATCGGAGTCGGGATGGGGCTCGCAGGCCACCACGTGGCCCACAACGACGCCCGCCAGGTTGTCGCCCGTGCGCTCAACGCCCTCGACGCCGGTACCGGTGAGGTCGAACTTGTCGCACATGGCCTTGATATCGGTTGGAAGCTCTACGTAATCGCTGAGCCATTTCAAAGAAACTAGCATTTCAGACCCTCCCTAGAACTGACGCAGGAAGCGCATATCGCCTTCAAGAAGCATGCGCA
This sequence comes from Escherichia coli, assembly GCA_963591685.1. Taxonomy (GTDB): domain Bacteria; phylum Actinomycetota; class Coriobacteriia; order Coriobacteriales; family Eggerthellaceae; genus Anaerotardibacter. The sequence continues at coordinate 14,738 of CAVAUO010000015.1, read as the reverse complement.
GGTCGGGGACGTTGTATTTCAAGCAGGCAACGCGCTCGATGCCGACGCCGAACGCGAAACCGGAGTACTCCTCGGGGTCGATGCCCGACATCTCCAAAACGTTGGGGTCGACCATGCCACAGCCCAGGATCTCGATCCAACCGGTGCCCTTGCACATGCGGCACTTCTCGCCATCATGCAAATGGCCCGTGCCACCGCACACGCCGCAGCTCACGTCAGCCTCGGCGGAGGGCTCGGTGAAGGGGAAGTAATGCGCGCGGAAGCGCGTCTTGCGCTCGGGGCCGAAGACCTGCTTGCAGAAGTAGTCGAGCGTGCCCTTCAGGTCACCGAAGGTGATGTTCTTGTCGATGACCAGGCCCTCGCACTGGTGGAACTGGGGCAGGTGGCTTGGGTCGGCCACGTCGCGGCGATACACCTTGCCGGGAGCGATGATGTAGATGGGAAGCTCACGATCTTCCATGGCATGCACCTGGACGCCGGAAGTCTGCGTGCGCAACAGCACGGCGGACTCACCCTTGACCGCGGTCTCGGCGCCGGTGTTGTCCTTGACGTAGAAGGTGTCGGCCAGGCCGCGGGAGGGATGATCCTCGGGGGCGTTCAGAGCCGTGAAGTTGTACCAGTCGGTCTCGACTTCGGGGCCGGTGAGCACGGTGTAACCCAAGCCCAAGAAAAGCTCGGAGATTTCGTCCGAGATAGCGTTGATGAGGTGGCGCGTGCCAACCTGCTGGGAGCGACCAGGTAAGGTCACGTCAACGGCGCTTGCGGCGATGCGCGCTTCCATCTCACGCGCAGAAAGCTCGGCCTTCTTGGCCTCGAGCGCTGCTTCGATCTCGTTGCGCGCCAGGTTGACCGACTTGCCGATCTGCGCGCGATGTTCCTTTGCCACCTGGCCCATTGAACGCAGGTAACCGGTCAAACTACCAGCCTTGCCCACGACCTCGACGCGGATAGCCTCGAGTTCCTTGGAATCGCCGATCGCGCCGATGCGCTCGAGCGTTTCCTTGTGGAGGGCTGTGATGTCATCGATGATTGCCATTCCTCCATACCTTTCCGAATAAAAAAAGAGTCCCTCTTGTCCTTTACGCAAGGACGAGAGGGACTCCCGTGGTACCACCTTGTTTGACGCGAGCTTCGTGAACTGAAAGCTGCGCCCACTCATTGGGCCCGATAACGGAGGCCGCCCGGCTTGCCTACTGGCTTTGAGCTTGCCTGGCGACCCGGCCAGGTAGCGCGAAAGCGTTCAGTTCGCTGCTGATGAAGTGAATTGCGCATCTACGATCTAGGCCCTTTCAGCCAACGGACCCTCTCTGGGAAATCGCCTACGACGCGCACTGTCTTCGTCGTCGCATGAGCATCGCTAACAAGCGATGCGGAAAAGAAGTATAGCCCTTTTCGTTCAACGGTGCATAGCCCAAAGTTTGCGCGCAGGGCAGACGGCGGGATAGGCAAGCAAATGAGCCCAGAGCAAAAAGAGCCCGCAAAGACGGCACCTGCCGCCCAAGCGGGCTTTAAAGGTTGGCGATGAGGAAAGACAGCGACGCGCGACAACGGCACCTGGGCCAAGCGCTCCATCCAGCTTACTCGGCGGCGCGCCCCAAGGCGCAGGCGATCGGCGCTTAGGCCGAGAGCGATCCATCCAGGCTCCCAGGTGAAGCGCCTTCCCAGGTGGGGCGCCCCAATCGCGAGCGTTTGGCGCTTAGTGATGCTGCTTCTGTCCGTACATGATCATGTGAGAAACGTTGAAAAGCTTGCCGTCGGAGAGGCGATACTGCTTGACCTCCCACTGGCGGATGCGGCCGCCCAGGGAAAGAGGCTCGGCGATGGTCTCGACGGTGTCGCCCTCGAACACGGGAAGCAAATGCTTGCTCGAAACCTCGACGCCCAGCCAGTGCACCTCGTTCGCATCGGAATGGTCGGTGTTCACCTGGCTTGCGGCATGCTCGGCAAGCGCAGCGCTGATGCCGCCGTGCAAAACCCCGTGGGGCTGCAGCATATCCTCGGTGACCTTGGTATGCATTACGTAGCGCTCGGGCGTGCTTTCGAGCACTTCGATTCCCAGAAGATCGACAAAAGCCATTCGTACATCCTTTCATGCGATGCACCGCACGGGGCGCATCCTTTGCTCGATTTTGCTTGGGTTTAGCTCATCGCTTAGCGACGTAGATCAATCCAATTTGAAGCTACGATAGAAGCAGCTGCGTTGGCCGGTGTGACACGCGGGCCCTGCGGGCACAACGCGCGCAAGCAGGCAGTCGGCGTCGCAATCGTAGGAAAGCGACACGAGCTTTTGCGTGTTGCCCGACTCCTCGCCCTTGTGCCAAAACTTGCCGCGACTGCGGCTCCAAAACCAGGTGGTCCGCTGCTCCAAAGTGCGGCGCAGCGATTCCTTGTTCATCCAGGCCATCATCAAAACATCGCCCGCGGCATCGTCTTGCACGATGCAGGGGATAAGCCCCGCTTCGTTGAAAGCGAGCTCGTCGATGGAAAGATCGTCAACTTCGGAAACTGCCATACGCTTAGCGCCTAAAGAAGCCGGAGATCTTGCCGATGATGCCGTTGCCCTCGGCCGCCTTGGCAATCGCGCTCTTCTGCGTACGCGTGCGCGCCTGCGATTGCTCCAGACGCTGTGCGGTCAGGTGTGCATCGTCACCCATAGCCTGCGCGCTCTGCCTGCGGCTGTAATAGGTGCTCGTGCCCTGACGGCGCTTACCGCCGCGCGTGAAACCGGCGTCACCCGGCTGCAAGCGCTTTTCCTGCTCGTTATGCTCCATGATGCCCTCCCATCAGCAAGGCCGGATAAAAGCTACCCCTTATTATGCAGCATTTGCGAGACTAGAGGCGAACGGGGATCCCCTGCGCCGCCATGTATTCCTTGACTTCGCGAACGGTGAGCTCGCCGAAATGAAAGACGCTTGCTGCCAAAACCGCGTCGGCCTCGCCCTCGATGATACCCTCGGCGAAGTGCTCGAGCTTACCCACGCCGCCCGATGCGATGACGGGAATGTCCACCGCGCGAGCGACCGCACGGGTAAGCGCCAGGTCGAAGCCGTCTTTGGAACCGTCGCAATCCATGGAGGTAAGAAGGATCTCACCGGCACCGCGCTTGGCAGCCTCAACGGCCCACTCGACAGCATCGATGCCGGTATCCTTGCGGCCGCCGTGGATGTAGGCCGTCCATTTGTTGGGATTGCCGGGCACGCGCTTGGCATCGATGGCCACCAGAACCGCCTGGCTGCCGAAGGCGCGGGCGCCCGCCGTGATAAGGGACGGATCGGCAATGGCGGCCGAGTTCAAGCTCACCTTGTCGGCACCGGCGGCGATCATCGTGCGCATGTCGGCAAGCTCGCGGAAGCCGCCGCCCACGGCATAGGGGATGTGCACCTCGGCAGAGGCGCGCGAGGCCATGTCGATAGTGGTTTGCGGCCTTCATGGGTGGCCGTGATATCAAGGAACACGACCTCGTCGGCTCCTTGACGGTCGTACTCCGCCGCAAGCTCGACGGGATCGCCCGCGTCGCGCAGGTTGACGAAGTTCACGCCTTTGACGACGCGACCGTTTTTCACATCCAAACAAGGAATGACACGCTTGGTGAGCACGATTCCTTCCTTTCCTTACGTAGTAAGCAGTGATTGCCGGCCCGCAGCCAGGCAAAAGTGCAAGCCTGCGGTTGCGGCATCGGCCGTTCGGTACTCGTACGCAAACTCAGGTAGGCTTGCGTACGGGCCGAGGCTCGGTGCAGGTTGCCGCGGGGCCGGGCCGCCGGTACACGGGGCAGCGGACCTCTCCCCCGATGGAGCGGCCCGGGCTAAAGAGCCGCCTCGGCCTCGTGGATGGCGGCAATCCCCTCTTCAACGGTGAACGCGCCCTCGTAGATGGCACGGCCCGTGATGGCGCCGTCGATGTTGGCGCCGGTGGCCACCAGATTGCGCAGATCGTCCAAGCTGGCCAAGCCACCGGAAGCGGTGATCTTGACGCTGGGGCACTTGCGCGCCATGGCGGCGTAGGCCGCAGCGTCGATGCCGGTTTGCATGCCGTCGCGCGCGATGTCGGTGTACACCAAGCTGGTGATGCCCATGTCGGCAAGCTCGGCGATGAGCTGCTCGGCGGGAACGCCGTCGGCGGTGTCGAGCCAGCCCTCGGTGGCCACGATGCTGTCCTTGGCATCGATGCCCGCAACGATGAGCTCGCCGTACTTGGCGGCCGCCTGCTCGGCGAAGCTGCGGTCCTTCACCAGGGCAGATCCCAAGACCACGCGGCGCACGCCCGCCTCGACGTAGCGCTCGATCGCATCCATGGAACGGATGCCGCCGCCCACTTCAATTTCAACATCCAGGCCGGCGATCATGGATTTGATGAGCTTCATGTTGGTGGGGGCGCCGTCGCGCGCGCCGTCCAAATCGACGATGTGGATGCGCTCGGCTCCGGCGTCGGCAAACGCACGCGCCTGGGCAACCGCATCCTCGTTGTACACCGTCACCTGGTTGTAGTCGCCTTTCTTCAGGCGCACCGCCTTGCCGTCCAAGATGTCGATGGCGGGTACCAAAATCATGCGCGACCTCCTTGCGCGTACTGCTCGACCAACTCGCCGAAGTTGGCGAAGAGCTTCATGCCCAAGGCCGAGGATTTCTCCGGATGAAACTGGGTAGCGAAAACGTTACCGTGCCTAATCGAGCTGACGAAGCGCTGGGCGTGCTCGGTAGTTGCGGCCACATCGGCTGCATCCGCCGGCTCACCGATGTAGGAATGGGTGAAGTAAAAGTAGGAATCACTGGGAATGCCCTTGAACAGAGGGTTTTCGCCCTCAACGTGCACTGAGTTCCATCCGACGTGCGGCACCTTGAGCTTGCGACCATCCTCGGTGTGCGAGGGCATGCGAACAACTTGACCAGGAACAAGTCCCAGGCCCTCCATCCACTCGCCTTCGGGGCAGCCCTCGTCGCCGCGCTCGTAGCAAAGTTGCAGGCCAAGACAGATTCCCAGGAAGGGGGCGCCTTCGGCCACGCGTTTCTTGATTGCTTCGGCCTGCCCGCTTTCGCTCAAAAAACTCATAGCATCAGCGAAGGAGCCGACGCCGGGGAGCAAAAGCCCGTCCGCTTGCAGGATATCTTCAGCCTTATCGCTGATGAAGGCATCGAAACCGCAATCAACAAGCCCGCGATGAACGCTTGCCAGGTTGCCGCGGCGGTAGTCGATGACGCAAATGCGGGCCGCCATTAAAGCGCCCCTTTGGTGCTGGGAACGACGTCGGCGATGCGCGGATCGATGGCCACCGCTTCTTTAAGAGCGCGCGTGACCGCCTTGAAGCTGGCCTCCAAAACATGATGGGAGTTAACACCCGCGATCTGGCGCACATGCAAGGTGATGTCGGCGTTGCTGGCAAGCGCGATGAAGAACTCCTGCCCCAGCTCGGTGTCGAAATTGCCCACCTGCTCGGCCAAGATGTTGAGGCTCGGGTAGCAAGCGCCGCGGCCGCTGAAGTCAACGGCTGCCAAGATCAAGGTCTCGTCCATGGGCAGCAGGCTGGAACCGTAGCGCACGATGCCTTTCTTGTCGCCGATCGCCTGCTTGATAGCCTGACCAAGGACGATGCCGCAATCCTCCACCGTGTGGTGAGCGTCGACCTCGATGTCGCCCTTGCAATGGAGCGTCAAATCGAACAGGCCATGGCGCCCGAAGGCGTCGAGCATGTGATCGAAGAAGGGGACGCCGGTGTCGATGTCGGTGATGCCGGTGCCATCCAAATCGATTTTGACCTGGATGTCCGTTTCCTTGGTTTTGCGGCTTATCTCAGCAACGCGGTTCATGACCTTACCTTTCAAGCAAACTATCGATGCCAAGGCGGAACCGGAAACGACCGTTCGGAACCACGGGCGTCCGCCTTGGACTTCTTCTTGATGCGAGTTACGCACATGCTGCTACACATATGTGATGCGCATTACGCACATGCATTCACGCTTATGCGCACGTTCTCGCGTTCTTGCATACGCGCGCGATTCACGTACGCATGCGATGCGTTTCTTTGCGCGTCTCGCATGGGTGCTCATTATGGCACGCTGTCAACGCTTTAGCGCGCTCGAGTGGTTTCGAGGCTGTTAAAACAATCTGTACGGAAAACTTGCGGATTTGGCGGTGAAAAATCCGTGCAAGCCTGGCTTCTGGCAGGGACGAAGGCTCCGATGCTGGTAAACTGGCAGGTAATTATTGGCAACCGCAGCAGAACCGAGGTCTTTTATGCTCGTCAGCGCAACCGCAATGCTTCAGGCCGCCGAAAAGGGCCATTACGCGATTCCCGCGTTCAACACCAACAATCTTGAATGGACCAAGTCCATCCTTACCGCAGCAGAGGAAACCCAGTCCCCCGTCATCATCGAGTGCTCCGCAGGCGCCGCAAAATGGATGACCGGCTACAAGGTGGTTGCAACCCAGGTTGCCACCATGGTCGAGACCATGAACATCACCGTGCCCGTCGCCCTGCACCTTGACCATGGCACTTACGAGGATTGCTTCAAGGCCATCGAGGCCGGCTTCACCTCCATCATGTACGATGGATCGCACGACGATTTCGAAACCAACCTTGCGCGCACCAAGGAGCTCGTCGCCCTGGCTCATGGCAAGGGCATCTCCATCGAGGCCGAGGTCGGCGGCATCGGCGGCACCGAAGACGGCGTCACCTCCAATGGCGAGCTGGCCGATCCCGAGCAGTGCAAGATCATCGCCGACACGGGCATCGACTTCCTCGCCTGCGGTATCGGTAACATCCACGGCTTGTACCCCGAGAACTGGGCCGGCCTTTCCTTTGATCGCCTGTCCGAAATCAAGGCGCTCGTCGGCGACTTGCCCCTGGTTCTGCACGGCGGCACCGGCATCCCCCAGGATCAGGTTGCAAAAGCCATCAGCATGGGCGTCTCCAAAATCAACGTCAACACCGACCTGCAGGTCGTCTTCACCAAGGCCGTTCGCGAGTACATCGAGGCCGGCAAGGATAAGGAAGGCAAGGGTTACGACCCTCGCAAGGTCCTGAAGCCCGGCACCGAGGCCGTCGTCGCCCGTGCCAAGGAGCTGCTCGAGCAGTTCGGCTGCACCGGCAAAGGCTGGAACTAGGACCGAGGCTGTTCGCCACCTGCGTGGGCGCGCGGGCTTTAAGCAGGCGGACGTGCGCGAGTCGTGCGAGCTTGCAAGCACGTTACTCCGAACATTCGAAAGCACAGGCCCCAAGACCGAAAACAAAAAGAGGAACAAAGGCACCGGAATCTTTCCGGTGCCTTTCTTTAGTTAGGTGACGTTTGGGTTTGGCGGGACCTGGGATTTAGCATGCGGCGTGCTGCGAGCGGGGTGGCCATCACGTGCCCAAGCTGCGGGCGAGCCGACGCTAAAGCACTCGTGCTGTGGGCGAACTGACGCTAACGCACCCGTGCAACGAGCAGGCCTTGGCAGCACCCGCGCTGCATCCCATCTTCTTGGGCAACATCTCCTTCTTCTAGCGTTGCGTCCCATCTTCTTACGCTGCATCCAATTTCCTCGCCATGAGGACGCCAGATCTTGAAATAAGGCCCTCGCTGGTCAAAACCTCTACCCCGGGGTAGCAGTTCTGACCAAACAGGTTATTTTTCGGGCCTGATCGCCATCCTGTTTATATGCGCAGCAGCAAAAGCCCAGGTCAGCGCATTTCGCCAACTAACGCAAGTTCCAACTAGAGCCCTGATTGCCCTTCAATTTACCCTCGGAGAGGACTTCTGACCAAAAAGCTGCGATTTCAGAGATTCGGCGTCCCTCAGAGCGCGTTTTTGACCAATTTTGCGATGTTCCCGCCCCCAAACCAGGCCACCACGATGATGCGGGGCGATCCCTTAGAGCAGAGTCATCCCCGCAAGAGGCACAAACCCCAATTCACCCGCCGTTCGATTCGACAGAACAGAACATGGCTACATTCTGACGCCACAAAAATTGCCTATGACCTCAAAGTTCTTGCCTTTTTCGAGAGAGAGAGAGAGAGTAAACGGAAGGCAAACATGAAAGGAGACAGGATGAAGTCAACAATTACTCGTATTGCCACCATCGCGGTAACGGCATGCCTAGCCATCACCCTGTTCGGATGCGGGAACTCTGCCCAATCAACTCAGACAAAACTGAGCCAAGAGGTCAACTACGGCCAAGCTTCTTTACACATTCCGGATGACGCAAAGACCTACGAGGGAACAACAAGCGGTTCAAGCCTATCTGTCGCAAAGAGCATTAAGACCGTTGAGTGCGACGACGGGGCCAGAGCAACCATCTATGTGTCGACGGATGACCTAAGCGATCTTTACAGCGCCGACGAGGAAACCAGCAAGGAGCAAGCTCTTGAAATCGTAGCCTCAGATGCAACCTGGGGCGCCCCTTCAGTCGAGTCTAATGAGCACCTCAAAAAAATCATCATTCCAATGAGTGGATTCAACATAAAAAATGACGGCGAAACAATCACGGCAAAGGGCTATCGAATTATTCTCTGCCAATTTAACCAGAGCTACATTGTCGATGTTTACGCTTCAAGCGATTCATACGAGAACGCCGAAGCAACGGTTGAGGCGATAAAGGACAATGCCTCCACCGACACTTCTCTAGAAACGCTCTCGCTCAAAACTATGGAATCCATCAAGGCAACTTATAGCGGAAGCACCAAAGAGGGAGCCACCATTGACTCAGATTCCGATATTGACGTAACCGGCATTTACGATGACGGGTCAACTGAAGAAATCGATTCTTGGGAGATCGAATCACCCAAGACCTTAAAAGCGGGCAAAACCGTCAAAGTGAAAATTACCTACAACGGGCTTAACACTACTCTCACCGTTAAATGCACCAGCAAAACAAAAGCCCAGAAAAAGGCCGAATACAAGCAGAAGTGCAAAACAGTCGGGTATAAAAGCGTTGCTCGCAACCCAGAAAAATACGAAGGCAAAAAAATCAAAATTTCAGGCAAGGTCCTCCAAGTGTCTGAGGGGGACTACGGCATAAACACCCTCCGAGTGGCTACGTCTGGAGGTTACGATAACGTCTACCTTGTCTCCTACGATTCGAGCGATCTAAGCCAGAACATCATCGAGGATGACCAGGTGACCATCTGGGGCGAATGCACTGGAACAACTTCGTACACTACGGTGATGGGCGCAAGCCTCACAATCCCCTCTATGGATGCACAGTACTTCTCGATTTCATAAACGAAACGAATTCATAGCCGCTCAAAACAATCGGAGACCTTGAAGAAGGAGCAGGGCTGCACCTGCTCCTTCTTGTTTTATGATGCCCACCATAAAACACTGGCGCAGTTCGAAGGCGCAAACTTACAAAGAAAAGATGAGGGGCTGGTATCCTGCCCGACGGTAGCGCTTCCCTGACCGCGAGATGATGTGCGTCGATACTCAGGTTTCCAATGCCGCCCAGCAATGCCGCGGGCCGGCGGCGGCATACGCCAACAGCATCACCCCCCGGCGCCAACGCTCCTCAGCAGCACGCCCGGCAGCAACGCCCCTCGATAACGCACCACAGTAACAACACGCCCTGTCGGCACACCCTGAAAGGGCGCGGCGGCTAGCCTAGCAAATCCTTCAGTGCAGCAAGGAGCTCTTGGTTTTCGGCGGCGGTGCCTACGGTTAGGCGCAGGCAATTCTCCAGACCCTTGGAATGGCTGAAATCGCGCACCAGGATGCCGCGCTCGTACAGGGCTTCCCACACTTTGTCGGCATCGGGAATTCGTACCAGGATGAAGTTGGCGCAGGAATCGTAGACCTCCACACCGGACAAGGCACGCAGCTCTTCCAACATCAAAGCACGCTCGCTCTTAATTGCCTGAATACCAGGCACGAAGGCGTCACTATGGCGCACCACGGCGCGTCCAACCAGCTGGGAAATCGCATCAACCGAATAGGGCTGGCGCACCTTGATGAACTCGGTGACAACGCTCGGCTGAGCCAGAATGTAGCCCAAGCGAACGCCCGCACAGCTGTAGGCCTTGGAGAAAGTGCGCAATACCAACAGATTCTCATGCTCGGTTATCAGATGCGCCAGGCTCCCCTCGGCAAACTCGATATAGGCCTCGTCGAGCATCACCAGCGCATCGGTCGCATCAAGCAAGCGCCGCATGAAGCCCTCGGACACTGTATCGCCCGTGGGGTTATTGGGGCTCGTGATAACCACCTGGTCAATATCACCTTGCGCAACGCGCGCGATCACGGCTTCCTCGTCAATCGAGTAATCCGCACGGCGCGGTACCTCGACCACGCGCGTACCCGTGAGCTCGGAGTTGGCAGCGTACACACTGAAAGTGGGTACCACGTTCAAAAGCGTGCGCCCCGGGCCGCCCCACGCCAGCGAAAAATCAAACAACAGCTCGTCGCCAGCGTTGCCCACCAGCACGTTCTCGCGGCTGAAGCGCACATCCACGCCAGCGGCCTCGAAAGCCTTGTTCTCGCGCTCGGCGATCAAATCGCGCAGCTCGTTTGCCAAGGGATCCGGGTAGCGGTTGAAGGCAAAACCCTTCAAGCCCGCAAGAATCTCCTCCTCAACAAGCGCAGGCACGGAATTGGGGTTCTCGTTGGCGGAAAGAAGAACGCGCGCAGGCAGGTACTTGGGGTCGTAAGGGATGATGTCATTGAGGGCATCCTGCGATTTCCTAACCTTGCCCATTAGTCCTCCAAGACGCTCGCGCCGCCCTGCTCGAGCATGCTGCGGCGCAGACGAACGGACTCCGCGTGCGCCCACAGACCCTCGTGGTCGGCGATAGTCACGATGGCAGACGCATCGTTCAGAAGGGATGCCGGGCTGTACTGGATGATCGAGCTCTTCTTCACGAACTCATCGGTGGAAAGCGGGCTCGAGAAGCGTGCCGTGCCGCCGGTGGGAAGCGTGTGATTGGGGCCGGCGACGTAATCGCCCACAGCCTCGGGGGTCCACTCGCCCATGAAGATGGCGCCTGCATGGCGAATCTGACCCAAAAGCTCAGAGGGGTTGGAAACGTGCATCTCCAGATGCTCGGGGGCGATGACGTTGACCACCTCCATGCCACTTGCCAAATCGGGGCACACCACTATCAAACCCTTGTTGTCCAAGGAAGAAGAGGTAATCTCGGCGCGGGTGGAGCGCTTCAGGTGCTCAGCAATGGCAGCCTCAACCGCATCGGCGTACTCGTCGCTGAAGGTGACCAGATAGCAGCTTGCCAGCGGATCGTGCTCGGCCTGGGCCATCAGGTCGATGGCGACCATCTCGGGCAGCGCGGATTCGTCGGCAACCACGCACACCTCGGAGGGGCCGGCGATCATGTCGATGCCGCAATCGCCCATGACGAGCTTCTTGGCGGCAGCGACGAACGCATTGCCGGGGCCGGTGATCTTATCGACTTTGGTGATGCTCTCGGTACCGTAGGCAAGCGCGGCGATGGCCTGAGCACCGCCGACGGAGTACACCTCGGTCACGCCGGCAAGCTTGCAGGCAGCGATAATGGCCGAATCAAGCGAACCGTCCTTGGTGGGCGGCGTCACGCAAACAATGCGCTTCACGCCAGCAACGGAAGCGGGAATGGCGTTCATCAAAACGGAAGAAGGATAGAGCGCACGGCCGCCGGGCACGTACACACCAACGGAATCCAAAGGCTGAACCTTGGCGCCGACCATGGCGCCATCAGGGCGAACGTTGATCCAAGACTGCTGCTTTTGACGCTCGTGGAAATCGCGAATCTGCGCCGCGGCCTTCTCGAGCGCACGCTCGACCACAGGGTCGACCTTCTCAAGCGCAGCCTGAATAGCTTCGTCGGACACGCGGAAATCCTCGATCTCGACGCCGTCGAAACGGCTCGTGTACTCGCGCAGCGCCTCATCGCCGCGTTTGCGCACGTCCTCGACGATGTTGGTGGCGGCGATCATGGCCTCGGCGTTGAAGGCGCCCGTACGGTTGAGCAGGGATTCCTCGAATACCTGGCCCTTTTCAAGGTCGATACGACGCATGGTCATCTTTAGTCCTCCTTGACGTTAGCGGAAAGAGCATCGGCGAGCTCGCCGACGCGGGGGTTGGTTCGAAATGCGCAGGGATTGGCGAAGAAGCGCGCGGTGGATGCCAGCACGTCTTCCACAACCACCAGGTTGTTCTCGCGCAGGGTGGTGCCGGTGGCGGTAATGTCGACGATGCGCTCCGCCATGCCGGTGATCGGGCCGAGCTCGATGTTGCCGTGCAGCTGCACGATCTCGACCTGCATGCCAACCTTGCCGAAGTGAGCGCGCGTGATGTTGGGGTACTTGGTTGCGATGCGGATGGAGCCAAGCTCGCTGTAGCGGCGCTCGACGCGCTCGGTCGACCCGGCCTGCTCGGCCACGACGAAGCGGCAACCGCCGAATTTCAGGTCGACCAGCTCGACCACATCGTGGTTGGCCTCGACCAGAGAATCCTCGCCGCAGATACCGCAGTCGGCGGCACCCGTTGCCACGAACACAGGCGCATCGGTCGGGCGCACGATGATATATTCCACGTCACCGCAGGTCATCATCAAGGTTCGACCGGAATCGATGAGGCCCGAAACATCCAGGCCGGCATCCTTCAAACATGCGACGGCATCTTCGTTAAGAGAACCCTTGGGAACGGCAACACGCAAAGGATGCGTAGCATGGTGCTGCTCGACGGAATAGGCCTCCATCACTTCCTCAAGGTAGAAGGCGAAGCCCGCAGAGGGAACCGTGCCCGCGCCGTAATTGGCCAGCAGGTTGTCGTAGCGACCGCCGGCGCCCAAAGGCGATCCCAAGCCGGGTGCGTAGGCCTCGAACACGATGCCCGTGTAGTAGTCAAACGAGCTCATAACGCTGAAATCAACGTTCACCTGGCCGCTGAAGCTCTTGTTCGCCTCAAGCGCATCGATGATGGCCTCAAGCTCGTCCAAGCCCTCGGTGGCGCCCAAGGGGATAAGAAGCTCGCGCACCTTGGCAAGCGCTTCCTTGCCGCCGCGCAACCGAGGAAGCGCACCGATGGCAGATGCCACGGCGGGCATAGCGTCCCCCTCGGCCACCAGCTTGGCCAGGTCGACGAAGTTGGACTCGTGGTAGGCCTGCATGACCTTGCGCTGCCATTCGTCGGAGCCGCCCGACTTGGAAAGAAGATCGCGCAAAACGCGCGCCGAGCCGAGCGCGATGGTGTAATTGCTCAGGTTGCAGGCTTCAAGGCATTGGGCGAAGAGGCCGAGCACCTCGATATCGGCCTGAACGCCCGATGCGCCAATGAACTCGATGCCGAGCTGCGAAACCTCGCGCTTCTCGGCCTCGGCGGTGTCGGCGCGGAAAACGCGCTGCGCATAACGCAGACGCAAAGGCTCATCGAAGGAATCAACGCGCGTTGCGCACATGCGCGCCACCTGCATGGTAACGTCGGGGCGCATGGCCAGCAGGTCACCGTAGGAGTCGAAGAACTTGAAGGGGCTGTTGGGCACATGGCCGCCAGCCTTCATCACGTCCAAGACCTCGAGCGTTGGGGTCTCGATGGGGCGATACCCTTTTGCGTCGAGCAGGGCGCGCACCTTGGAGGTAAGCTCCTCGCGGACCCTTGCCTCGGCCCCCATGATGTCACGAAAACCAATCGGAGTGACGTAGTTCATCGTTCTCTTTCTTCCCGATTCGCCCTGCCTTCAAGCCACTGAGGGTAAAGAAGGCGGCGAAATTTATGTAACCAACCAATCCTAGACCAATGGAGTCGACTCAACCAGCAATCCCCGCCTTTTGCACAAGGAAGACAGGCATCCGGCGGAGAGTGCGACGGCACTGCGCTTAGCGGTTCGCGAGTGGCTTGGCAGCGAGGCATTCTGTGCGCTTCGCAGGCAGCTTAGCGCGATAGCGAATGCAGCGCAGCTCGGTCAGGAGCGACTCGGCTCGGCTTAGCCCGGCTCGGCTTGACCGCAATGTTCGGCCTCGCGCGCAGCCCGGTTCGGCGAGACTCGGTCTGGCTCGACTCGATCGGTCTAGGTCTTTTGCGTTAGCCACTTTAGCACAGTAGAGTGCTAAAGCAATACCAAAGCGAGATTTCCTTGGAAAACCTTGCAATCCCGCTGCGCCGCCCCGCACCAACCTATGCAACTTCACTCAAACCCGCGCCGCACCAGACCGAACCGCACCTAACGCCTGCACGCACCCCCCCTGCCCACCGATTTCTTGCAAGGCTCACAAGCCGGCATCAAGAACGCGTCACGCGCAAGGCGCACGTCTCTGCCTGCGATTTCAGCGTATAATGAAAACAAATTTCAAAACAACGACAGAGGGGGTTCTTATGTCGCTCACCAACATCCTCGTTCCTTTTGACGACTCCACTCATGCTTGCAACGCGCTCAAACGCGCAATCGAGATCTGCGAAGGCAAGCCCAACGCCGAAATCCACGTTGTCGAGGTTGCCGCTCCCCCGCAAGACCTGCTTCGCAGCTCCATGAGCGCAAAGCGCAACAACGCCGACGAGCAGGAAGAGTTCGCCGAAGAGTTGGAACAGCGCAACGAAAACGAAGACGATCAGCTTGCCACCCGCATCCAGGAAATCACGAAGGAATTCCAGGGCAAACTCACCGTCGAGGTCATCTACGGTGTCTACACGGTCGATACCATCCTCGACGCTGCCGATCGCTACGACTGCACGATGATCGCCATGGGCTCCCGCGGCCTGGGCGCTCTGCGCGGCATGATCGGCTCGGTCAGCTTCGCCGTCCTGCGCTCCTCCCAAATTCCCGTGCTTATCGTCAAATAACG
>CAVAUO010000014.1:0-18793 GCA_963591685.1 Escherichia coli | reverse complement strand
ACTCTTCCGCGGGGGCTTCGGCTCCTGCGGGTGAAACCACGCGCATTTGGAACCCCTACCAGCAGCAGCCGGGAGCCGCTGCCGAGGAAAGGGCTGCTGCCGCTGAAACGCAGAACACCACGAGCGCCTATTCCGCTGCTTCGTCTGCGGGTGCTGCCCCACAGGGTGCGGCTCAGGCAGGCTACCAAGCCTACCAGCAGCCCCAGGCATCCGGCCAGCAGCAGCCTTACCAGGCGCGGGGCGGCTATCAGGCTTACCAGCCCTATGCGGCCCCTGGCGCCGCGCCTTCCAATGCGGGGCAGGCGGCAGCAGGCGCGTCTTACGGCACTCAGGCCCCCCAAGGCTCCGCGGGCGCTTACGGTGCTGCGGGCACGCAGGGCGCCGCTTCCTGGAACGCCGCCCCTCAGGGTAGCGCTTCGCAGGGTGCCTACCATGCGCAACCTGCTGGAAATGCCGCCGCTTCTTCCGATAAAAAGAAGCGTAAGTTCAAGAAACCTAATTTGAAGAAGGCCACCGAAAAGCTTTCAACCACCACTAAAACCGCACTTGCCGGCTTCGTGGGCGCGCTCTTGGCCTGCGCGATCTTCGCCGGCGGCTCGGCGCTTCTGGGCCATGGCACCACGAGCACGGTCACGCTCGGCGGCTCGGGTTCCACCATCACCGCAAGCGACACCGACGCAAGTCTGGCCGAGCAGGTTGCCTCAAAGGCGAGCCCCAGCGTGGTGAGCATTACCACCTACGTGAACAAGCAGACCTCGGGCGGCCTGGGCACCAAGAGCTCGAGCAGCCTGTCGGAATACAGTTCCGGCTCGGGCGTCATCATCTCCACCGATGGCTATGTGGTAACCAACTATCACGTCATCGAGTCCACCTCCAAGGTGATGGTCTCGGTAGGCGATAAGGAATACGAGGCAGAGGTCACGGGCACCGACCAGTCCAGCGACTTGGCAGTTCTTAAGATCGACGCCTCCGACTTGACCGCAATCGAGATCGGTTCCTCCTCCGACTTGAAGGTGGGCGAGTGGTGTATGACCGTCGGTTCCGCTTTCGGCCTGGGCCAGGCAGTGTCCTCCGGCATCGTTTCCGCCACTAACTGCACCTACGACGAGCTTAACGATGAAACCGGTTCGGCAATCTATGCAAACATGATCCAGACCGACGCGGCTGCCAACCCCGGTAACTCCGGCGGCGCTCTGGTTGACTCCGACGGCAAGTTCATCGGCGTCGTGACGATGGGCGTCACCTACTCTGGCGACAACTCCGGCGTCAACTTCGCAATCCCTGTCGACTACGTGATGAACATCGCCCAGCAGATCATCGAGGGCAAGACTCCCAGCCATGCTCAGCTCGGCGTCACCATGACCACCATCAACTCCCAGCTTTCCGACTACTACGGTTTGGCCGTTTCTGAAGGCGCCTACGTCTCCAGCGTCGCCAGCAAGTCCGGTGCGGACAAGGCCGGCATCAAGGAAGGCGACATCATCACTGCCGTCGATGGCAACAAGGCCTCCAGCGCCATGGACGTCATCCTGGCAATCCGCACCCACAGCTCGGGCGACACCCTTAAGGTCACCGTCAACCGCGACGGCTCCGAGAAAACCTTCGACGTTACCCTTGGCTCCGATTCGTAAAGCGTGAATCTCTTGCTCTTGTAGAGCGTCTCCTTTCTCTTGCCTTGCGCGCTTGAGAATACGCGAGCCCTTAAAAGAGGCCCGGCCCCTTCCACCCAGGGCCGGGCCTCCTGTTTTTAAAGCCTCAATTTTCGGTATGAGCACTACTTGGTTGCAAGCTTTTACTCCTTTATATCTATTATTTTAGAATGGACGCAAGAGGGGATAGGGGTGCTTATGTCGGCTGAACTTACTAGATCTGCAAACTTTGCAGACACTGTTATTTATGGGCAAGATGATCGTTATCAGCATGAGGCCGATCGCCTGGCATCTCAGTATGGTTTTGATTTTGTCGCAATTGGCCTAACGCCTTTTCTGGGCGCACCGCTTAAGTGGGTATATTTTTCTGGAGCAACAAGTACTCGCGTAACGCGAATTGTGCTTTCGCCAGGGCACGGAATTGGCGGCATTGTTTTAAAAAGCGGTCAGCCTATGATGCTTACCGACATTGATAACGATTTGGATCCACGGGAATATTCAAGTTATCCCATTGTTTTTGCTGAAGACTTACGCAGCTTTTGCGCGCTACCTCTTTCTCAAAACGACCGCACGGTTGGCGTTTTGCTTTTGGCTCATCGTAGCGCTGGATCGTCTTTTAAAGACGATTATCTTCGTTGTGCTCACGATGTTAGGGGCGAATTTCTTGATGTTGAAATCAAAGAAGCTGAATTTATAGATTTTGAAGGTATTTATGAATCTGGTTTAAGCGATGAGGTCCATCCTTTGAGCCAGGGGATGCTTTCAAAAGTTGTTGTGGCGCAGGAAAACGAACGCAAACGTTTGTCGCGTGAGCTGCATGATGGTATTGCCCAAGAATTGCTTACGGTAGCTTTAAGGTTACGTTTGGCAAAAGAGCATATTGAAAATCAGGAATCGCTCGACTTGATTGGCGAAGCGCTTGCAGGAATCGATTTGATACAATCCGAAATCCATAACTTGTCAGTCGCCTTGCGTCCATCTACTTTGGATAATTTTGGCCTTATATCTGCTTTGAAATCTCAGGCCGTGGTACTTGAGCATGGCTTTGGTGTTCATTTTGATATCGAGATTCTTAATGAGCCCGGTCGCTTTAATTCAGATGTTGAAACGCAGGTTTATCGAATTTGCCAAGAAGCTATGCTCAATGCTTGCAAGTATTCTGGTGCCGATAAGGTTACGGTTACTGTTTCTGAAAGCGCCGGCTGGGTAAACGTGGTGGTGTCCGACAGAGGTGTTGGGTTTAATGCGGAGGCTCCTGCGGTAAAGGGGAGCGGTTGTGGATTGTCTGGAATGCAGGAGCGCGCTAAGGCGATTGGCGGTGCGCTTACTATGTCTTCGAGCAACAAGGGAACCATTATCAACTTGCTTGCTCCTATGCGCCTGAAAGAAAGTGAGAGCTCAAATAATGATTAGCGTTGTTTTAGCTGATGATCATGAGATGGTTCGCGCCGGCTTTAAGATGATCCTTGATAAAGACCCCAATATTGAAGTGGTGGGCGAGGCAGCCGAAGGTACGCAGGCTTATGCACTAGTGGCAGCTCGTAAGCCCGACATCTTGCTCCTGGATCTTTCTATGCCTCCGGCGCAAAGCGGCTTGGTTGCTTGCGAAAAGGTTGTGCGTGACTTTCCCGATACATTGGTAATTATCTTAACTATGTTTGCCGAGCCGGAATATCTGTATTACACCATTCGTAAGGGTGCAAAAGGTTATTTGCTGAAAAGTGCAACTCCAGCAGAATTGCTGCGCGCAATTCATGTGGTGCACAACGGAGATAGCTATATTCATCCAAAAATGATGGAGGCTCTTGCAAAATTTTTAGCTGAGGGCGGCAAAAAATTCGAGGAAAACTTGGAGCAGCTAACCCCTCGCGAAATGGAAACCTTGGTTCTTTTAGCGCGAGGCTACACCAATCGCGAAATATCTGAGCGAATTTTTCTTTCGGTGAAAACAGTTGAAGCGCATCGCGCGAAAATCTATGCAAAACTTGGATTCACTAATCGTGCTGAGCTTGTAGAGTTTGCGCTAAGGCATCATCTGTTGGAGTTGTAAATAGACATAAAGCAGAATAAATCAGAGCCCCAGAATATGATCCGGGGCTCTGATTTTTAAATTATGTGATTAGTGTTGATGAATTATCATTAAGTTTATTTAGGAAGTCCTATTTTCATAGATAAAGCCTTTGCGGGACAAGCATCAATACATTTGCCGCAAATCATGCAATCGCCAGCACAAACGGTATCCGTTTTTCCTTCAATGCTTGGGTCTAAGATTTCGGGGTCTACAATGCAGGCCTTTTTGCACTGACCGCAGTTTATGCAGGCTTCATGCTTGATTTTGACGCGAGCAAATCCAAGCTTTCCTAAGGCTTCGTAAAAGCCACCTAAGGGACACAGGCTCCTGCACCATACCCGATGCCCCCAAAACACATCTATCAGAATGATTGCTGCTAGGGTTACACCGCCAACAGCGCTTCCAAAAACCAAACCCTTGTTAATGAAGCTAATGGGGTTGAAGATCTCATACACTGGCATGCTTACAATTGCAGAAAGTGCCAGAATACCAAGCGTAAGCCCTATTTTGGTATGGCGAGGGAGCTTGCGTTCAGGAAGGTTTTTCTTAGGATGTATTCGTTTTCTAAGGGCGTCAACAATTTCTAAAACTAGATTTACTGGGCAGACCCAACCGCAGAACGCTCGCCCTCGAACTAGTCCAAAAAACAGCAAAGGTGGTAGTGCTGCAATAAGCCAGGCGGGGTCAAAGCTTTTGCTTGCCGCGATAATTTGCAACAACACAAAAGGATCAAGAAGGCTAATTGGTCCAATCGTGGAAGAGGAAAGCGTGCCATACCACAGGAATTGAGCTGGCGTTGCTTGTGCCTCGTTGATAGCTTCGCCTGTTAGGTCTGAACCGGCAAGTGCCCAACCGCTTGCGATTACGGGGATTAAAAAGAAAATCAACACGAAAACTTGCACTGCATGACGAGCCAAAGTCCATTTTCCAACGCCTGATTTCTTATGGCGTAAAGTCTTATGGGCTTGAGCTTGAGTATGAGCTTGCGTCTCTAGTGCCTTGGCTCTTTCTTGCGCATAAGGCATGTTGAGCTCTTCAAGCTTAAGCTCTGGCTTGGTCGGTCCGGAGTCGCTCAGGTTTGAATCTTGAGCCGTATCTCTTGGCTTTGTTAACGTGTTCCTTTCCATGGCTAACACGTCCTATTGAAGGCTCGGATCGTCTTCGAAATTGACGTAAATTAGATTTACGCTTAAAACCCCCGGGATTTCCTGGAAGGCATTAGCGGTATCTGCGGAAGTATCAACCGTTTCCGATTCTAGGGTTACAACGATTTTGAAGTCGACGATTTCGTGTACTTCAACTCCCTTGATTTTGTTAAGCGCGCTTGCAACATCTTTAGTGCTATCGGCAACGGTGTTTACCACAAGGCTGGAAATAACCATTTTATTCACCCGACTTTTGTTGTTGGATATGGCAGCTCCCGCATAGCGTATGAGCTGCGTCTATTTCGTGAGTATCTCTGTCTTCATTTTTATAGTGGTTGTCGGGCATCTTGCTAGCGCCATTAAGGAATGGGTCAGCATCTTCGCTTGAGCCATGGCAGCCAAAGCAGCCTTCTGCGCCTAGGCGGTCGTAGCGACCAAGATGCGCAACGGAAAGCATCGGTGCGGCGCCGTCGGGCGTATCGAATGCTTCGGTTGTTGAGCTTATAGCCCCAGTTGAATAACAGCCGCTCAGAGCACAAACGGAGAGAATAAGACCTGCGCAAGCTGCGACAATAGCAATTTTGGCTTTCATCGCGATCACTGAACCTTTTCAATTCTGACGGCTGTCTTTTTGTAATCGGGCTCTTTTGACAAGGGGCAATACACTTCTTGCTGCGCAAGGTTAACCAGCGTCTCTTCGGCAAAGAAGGGGATGTAGCACATATGATGCGTGGGTTGCGTGCGCCCAGCGCTTGAAACCGTGCATTCAAACGAACCCCAGCGGCTGGTTACTTTAACGCGATCGCCGTCAGTGACGCCGATTTCAGCCATATCTTCTTCGCAAAGATCCATTAGCGCTTCGGGCAGTGCATTGTCTAGCTCAGGCACGCGGCGTGTCATTGAGCCGGTGTGCCAATGCTCAAGCAAACGACCGGTAACCATATAGAAGGGATATTCTTTTGTCCTTGATTCTGCAGGCGGCTCGTAAGGATGGAAGGTGATGCTAGGCTTGTGATCTTCGGTCTTGTAGAACGAAATGCCATCGGTTTTGTCGGTTTCGCCCCACTTCTTCACATTCCAAGTGTCGTAGCCATCTTTTTGCTTGCCGCTTCCATTGAAGCGCCACTTAGTTGCATACCACTTTCCGTCAACCTCTTGAACGGGCCAGGTGAGGCCATGCTGAGTGATGTACTCATCGTATGGAGCCAAACGTTTTGCGGTGAGCTTGAGCGGCTTCCAGTCCGGGTTGTTGTCTTCGTTGTTGTGGATGCGAAGAATACGCTTGTTTGAATAGCTGTTTTTCTTTGGGTCTGGATTTGAGAAGGTGCGGTATTCGTTCCAGATTTCACGGCAGACATCGCGCTGGTTGTCGTATTTGAAGTCACCAGCTTCCTTGTCGTACCATTTGCCAAACAGCAGGTCAAAAGCATCCTCGTCGCCGATTTTTTCGCCATCAAGAACGCGCTTGGCAATTTCCATAAGCATCCACAAGTCCCAGCGGGCATCTGCGGGTGGATCGATTGCTTTTTCGAAAACGGCAGTCCGGCGTTCTCCGTTGCCAAACATGCCCTCGCGCTCAATCCACATGGCAGCAGGGAGAACAACGTCGGCGTAAGCAGTGGAAAGCGTTGGGTAGACTTCAGACACAACGATAAAGGTGTCGAAGATGCCCAGGTGCTCACCATCGCGACCAAGGAAGCGATTTAGGTCGGTCATAGATTGCGCCCAATTGTTGTGGGCAGTCCAGATAAAGTCCATGTTGCCGTTGGACATTTCCCTGAAAATCTTGGTGGTATGGAATCCTGGTTCTGCGATGTCTTCGAGCCAGCCTTCGGGCAGGTTCCAAACAGCTTCGGTGTAGCGGCGATGCTGAGGATTGTTGACTACCAAGTCGGCAGGAAGACGATGGCTGAAGGTTCCAACTTCGCGTGCCGTGCCACAGGCTGAAGGCTGTCCGGTCAGCGAGAAGGGGCCGTTGCCGGGTTTTGCGATTTTGCCGGAAAGCAAGTGGCAGTTATAGAAGTTTTGGTTTATCCAGGTGCCGCGATTGTGTTGGTTAGCGCCCATGGTCCAGAGGCTCATGATCTTGCAGTCCGGATCGGCAAATGCCTTATAGAGCGATTTAAGATCGGCGATGGAAACACCGGAAAGCTTACTGGTGTATTCGTAGGTGTACGGGTCTACAAGTTTTTTGAATTCTGCCAAATCGATAGGTGTTGCATTGCCTGCCGTTTGTCCCTTTTCGGACTTGTCGTAGGTATCGCGATTTTCGAAATCATTATTTCCGATATCTTCTTGCCCATGCTTGAAGCATGCATGGTCGCGAACGAAATCTTTGTCGTACGTTTCGTTTTCCAGCAGATAACGGCAGATGCAGTTTGTGATAGCGAGGTCGGTATTGGGTTCGAACACCATGACCTTGTCTGCGGTGGCGCTGGTTCGATTGCGCACCGTTGTTAAATCGTAATGCTTAACGCCATCTTGCTGCTTACGCGCGGTAATTCGACTGAAGAGCATAGGGTGTGCTTCGGCCATGTTTGCGCCCCAGGTGATAAAGAGGTCTGCGTAGTCGATGTCCGCATAGCAGCCAGCAGGCTCATCGGTGCCAAAGGTGTTCATGAATGCGACTACGGCAGAAGCCATGCACAAACGAGCATTGGGGTCGATGTTGTTGGAGCGAAGTCCGCCCTTCCAGAACTTGGAAGTTGCGTATCCTTCCAAAATTGGTTGCTGACCAGAGCCCCAGAACGCAAGACGCGTTTTATCTTTCTTCCAAGTTTCCTTGAGTTTGCTTGCTACTAAATCAAGAGCTTCATTCCACTCCGCTTCACGATAAACGCTGGCGTCGTTGGATCCTTTGGTCGATTTATCTTTACGAATCAGGGGCTTAGTTAGGCGGTCTTCGCCTTTCAGGATCTTTGCAAGGTAATAGCCCTTAACGCAGTTAAGGCCGCGGCTTGAGTCGTTATTGGGGTCGCCTGTGATGCTGGTTACCTTGCCATTTTGGGTTTCAATCAGAACGCCGCAACCGCATCCGCAGAAACGACAAACTCCTACCGTGGTAATAACACTATCTTTGTCGATGGACTGGTTGGCTTTAGGGGCGCAGCCAGCTAACGATCCTGAAACTGCAGCACTTGCTGTTGCAATTGCAACAAGCTTAATAAAGTCACGCCTTGAATATTCCATCGTTTCCTCCTTTTGGTCTTAACTTCTAATTGGATTAGAAGCTCCCCATAGCCCCTCTTGCCTGGGCTTAAAAAGTGCGAGCGCTAGTCTTGTTTTGCCTTCTTTTCTTGCTCAGCAATGCTGACGATCTTCATGGCAACTTTTGGGTCGCGCACTACACAGCGCTGCACGCATAAGCCGCAGCCTGTGCATTTTTCTTTATTGATGGTGGGAATGAATTTGGTGTGGATTGAGTCGTTTTCAATGGCTTGGTACTCAATCGTTATCGCTTCATCAATCAAGGGGCACACGCGGTAGCAGACCTCGCAACGCATTCCTTTGAATGCGATACAGGTGTTTTCGTTGATTTTCGCGTAGCCCATATTTACGCTGTGCTTGTCGGACACATCGCGCAAAGCCCCCGTTGGACAGGCTTTAACACAGGGAAAATCCGTGCACAAACGGCAAGCCCTACTCTCGACTTCAAGAGTAGGGGTTCCTGCAGCTGCGCCTTCAAGTGCACTAGCGGCTTTGATTGCTTTATGAGGGCAAGCTTCGATGCATTTGCCGCACTTAATGCAGCGAGACATAAAATCTGCTTCGCCTTGAGATCCTGGAGGACGAAGAAGGGACGAAGCGCCCGTTGTGGCGGCAAGTACGCCTTCGGCTACAATAGCCGCGGCTGCAACGCTTGCTATGACGTTGCCAAGTCCCATGTTTCCTCCTCTTGTCTTGAACTTATCCCGTGCGTGAACAAGTTCAAATCTCCCTGATTTTGATTATGGCATCATCGAGCAATCCCTTATTTGAGATGCTATTTTGCAGGGGAAAGAGGCGGGGAAACCCCTAGTTGTCGATAGGGGTTTCTTCTTCAAGAATTCGCAAGCGTTGCTCTAGTTTGCTTTGCTTTCGGTATTGAATAAAAAGCCAAACAAAAAGAACCGCTAACAAAAGAACGTATGCCGCAATAAGATAAGGCGCGCTTGGGATGATGGTTGAATAGATTTCTTGAAGAATTGAATTCATGATTTAAGCCCCCAGTTCTTCTTTGATGGCGAGACTGCGTTCATTCAGGCGCTCTTGCCTAAAACGGATGCGATACATCACAAAGGCCAAAGCAAGCATTCCAACTGCACAAATTGCAAGGCTTATTGCCATATCTGGTGATAGACCGCCCTCGCGAAACACTACAGGATGTAGGCTTGAGGGAAGAATACGCGTGACAACCAAGGTCAAAGGAACGTCGGCGAAAACTATAAGTCCAAACGCTGCCGCAAATACCGATCGCCTTTCTGGAGAATCGATTGCATTGCGCAGCACGAAGTAAGCAAGTGTTGCAAGGGTTAAAACCAGGTAGGTGGTAAGACGCGGCTCCCATGTCCACCAGACACCCCATTCAAAGCGTGTCCACATCTCGCCGGTCAACATTGTGATCACGATGAAAACAAAGCCAACTTCCATGGCACACTTAGCGCAGGTGTCATAGCGTTGCTGTCTGCTTAAAAGTAAGCGAAGAGAATAATAAGCCATAAACAGCAGGGCAATTAACGAAGCCATTGCTGCTGGCATATGGAAGTAGAAGATCTTTTGAGACAAGAGTAATTTGTGGGACACCATTGATTCGCCGATGGGCTCAGCTCCATTTACGCTAGCTCCATTAACGGGCGATGCGTACAAAAACGCAAGCAAAAAACCGCCAATTAAGCCAATCGCACCAAGAAGAATCGCTGCAGGAATAAACTTATCGGGCCATTGCCCAAATTCGGGAAGTTTCTTTGTATTTTTCAAGGCAAGCTCCTTTTTAGCAAATTTAGGTTGAAACAACAAAATCGTATAGAACCCACGAAAGTAAGCTCATAACTATGTCGTAAACGCAGATGATGGTTAGCGCAGGAATGAAGCTGGAGCTGAAGTCGTAGCCGCCAGTTAAGCAAACGTTAGTGGCGCTTACGCAGGCGTAAAGCAGTGGAAAGGTAAGAGGAATCATAAGAGCAGCAAGCATTACATCTCGCCCTCGGGTGTTTGCCGTAATGGTGGAAAGAAAGGTTCCAATACCGGTGCACCCGATGGTTCCAAAAGCAAAGACAAGCAAAGCAAAAGGTGCTTCTTGAGCAAACGTTTGATCTTGTAAAAAGAAGAACGCGAAAAGCGGAATCACGATTATTTCAACAATTAGCAAGAACAAAAGATTTGACGTTGCTTTTGCTAAGAAAATAAGCGACCGATCAATGGGGGCCAGCAGCAATGCGTCAAGGCAGTTGTTTTCTTTTTCGTAGGCAAATGAACGGTTAAGGCCAATAAGAGAGGTGAAAACAATCAGAACCCATAGAAGCCCGGCTGCGATGCTTAAGATGTCAAAGCTTTTATCTGCATGTGAAAGCGCTGCTCCATAAACTATCAAAACAAGCGCGGCGTAAAGAATCATAGAGCCAAGCATGTCAAGGCTATGAAACTCACGAGTTAAATCCTTCTTTACTAGGGTGCAATATTGAGAAATAGCGCTTGCGCCGGTTTTACCTTGCTTCATTTTTTATTGCACCCCCTAGGCAGGCTTCATAGTAGATGTCAGTAAATCCAGAAGCATCAATGCAATCTCGCTCTTCAAAGAAAGCGATCTTACGTTTAGCAAGAATGAGGGCGTGCGAACACAGAGCAAGGCCTTTTTCCAGGTCATGGCTTACCATAACAATGGTTCGGTTTTCCTTTTCCTGCTGAAGAATGAAATCTAGAACTTTTGTTGCCTTGGGATCAAGTCCTGAATAAGGCTCGTCAAGTAGAAGAATTTGAGGATTACCAATAAGCGCTCGCGCGATGGAAAGCCTTTGTGTCATGCCGCATGAAAAATCACGAACCATATCGTAGCGGCGCTGCTTTAATCCAACCCGCTCAAGCGCGCAATCAGCTTGTTCGCGAGCGTTGTTTATGCCATAAAGATTTGCAAAGAATTCAAGATTTTCTTGGGCGGTCAGGTCGGGGTAAAGAAGCGAGCTATGGGAAACCAATCCAACAATTGCTCGCGCTTTTCCAGGCTCTTTGAAAGCGTTGATCCCATTAAGGAATAACTCGCCCTCACTTGGTTTGGATAAGCTTGCCAATATAGACAACAGAACGCTTTTACCTGCGCCATTAGGTCCAAAAATTGAAAGGAAAGCGCCCTTGGGTAGTGCAAATTCAAGATTGTCCAATACTCGTCGTTCACCAAAGTGCTTGCTCAAATTCTTCACTTCAATAGCAAAGTCCTTATCTTCGGGCGATAGATCCTTGCCGAATAAATGCTCTTCCGTCTCTTTTCCGAAAGTAGTCAGCTGATCGACCTGCTTGTCCTTGCTTTCTGCTTTCCTTGCGCCACTCATTGGTGCCCCTACTTTCCAAAGCTAGTTTTTGCTTTGCCTATAAAAGATATTGTCATTCCAACTACGAGCAAGACAAAGCCAAGCCAAACTGCAGAAATAAGTGGATTGATACGCACATCAAGCGATAATCCGCCAGACTTTTCGTTGATGCCTTTATAGACAACAAATAAATCTTCATTTGCAAAGCTAATGACGCTGGC
This sequence comes from Escherichia coli, assembly GCA_963591685.1. Classification (GTDB taxonomy): domain Bacteria; phylum Actinomycetota; class Coriobacteriia; order Coriobacteriales; family Eggerthellaceae; genus Anaerotardibacter. Next base: position 7,207 of record CAVAUO010000014.1, on the reverse strand, counting down.
ATTGAGCTTTTGCTGCTGAGTGGTGGCGACTAGCTGTACGGAGGGGCTTACATGTCCAAGATATTCACCATTTTTGCTAACGTCGAATTCCACTTGGTAGACGATATCTGAGCCCGATAGCTCCTTGATGGATTGTCCGGTATAGGTAAGCTCGTAGTCTTGGACCTTGAATATATCGCTGGTGGTATTGGTGTCGGAGTCAAAGGCAAGGTAGCCGGTTTGCTCGCTTACATACATCGAGGAGCCAATAAGGCCCACAAGCATGATTCCCATGGCGGCGTGACTTAGTGCTCCGCCGATTGGCGCTAGCGTTTTGGTTTTTGCTTTAAGGCAACGTATGAACATGCACAGAGCGTTGGCTGTCAGGATGCTGGCTACTGCAAAACCAAAAACGGCAAGCCCGTTGTAGTAAAGAGGCGAGCCCATTTCCAGAAGCTCTTCTGCGGCACTTGTGCCACTTGCGATGCTTGCGTTATAGGCGGGTAGTAGTGCGCTTGCAAAGTAAATCATCAATGCTGCAAAAATTACGAGTGCAGCTAAACCAGGTGCTTTAAGCGAATGAGCAAGCTTTCTTCCGTCCGTTTTATTCCAAGCAAGAAGAGGGCCTATCGCAAGCAGTGATAGATAGATGATGCTAAGTGGGCGTGCTATAGCGTTGTAGGTTCCTGTGCTTACAGATTGCCCGCCAAGTGGCATGAAGTCAGGCAAGGCAGACGAGATGGTCATGTAGGCAAGTAGGCATGTGGATAAAAGGATAAAGACGCAATTGATGTAGTAGGCAAGGTCTTTGCTGAGTATCCCCAGCTCTTTATCTTCGGTGTCTGAGGTAGGGAAAAAGCTTTTTCGGCGAACAAATAAAGCTATTCCGGTAAGCAAAACGGAAAGGACAATGAGCAATAAAAAGAGGACAAGAGAAACGGGATCGCCTTCAAAGGCATGAACAGATTGCACCAATCCCGAACGGCTTATGAAGGTGCCAACAATAACAAAGCAAAAACTTAGCGCAGCGCACATGACGCTCCAGCCTTTAAAGGAGCCTTGCTGCTGGTAGACGGTAAAGCTGTGGATAAGGGCAATGCACATCAGCCACGAAAGAAGGCTCGCGTTTTCCACTGGGTCCCAACCCCAATAGCCGCCCCAGCCAAGACACACATAAGCCCAGATTGAACCGAGGCCAATGCCGATAGTCAAAAAGATCCAGGCGCAAAGAGCGTAAGGTTGAGCGCGTTTGACCCAAGTGTCGGAGTTGTCATTTCTGATAAGTGTAGCTAGAGCATAAGCAAAAGGAACGGTAAGGCCTGCATAACCCAGGAAAAGCGTAGGAGGATGCACGGACATAGCCCAGTGTTCAAGAAGCGAGCTCATGCCAAGAATGCTACCTGAAGTGGTGATTTGTCCTGTGCTGTAGTTGAGATATTTTTCCGCCGTTGCTGTAAAAGGCATGTTTTCTTCGCTGAATAAAAGCACGCCTGCAAAAGCGGCAAGCACCAGCATGACAACAGTTAAGGCAACATTGTCGAGCGCTTTAGGGCTTTCCTTGTCTTTTCGTGAAATCAGATAAGCAAACAAGGCGATAAGCCAGGCCCAAAATAAAAGAGAACCCTCGCGTCCTGCCCAGAGCCCGCTTAAACGATAAAGCCAACCAAGGCTGTCGGCGTTGCGTGACTGATTGTCGAGTACGTATTGAATGCTCGGATCGCCTGTCATAAAGGCAAAAACCAAAATGACGCAAGAAAGGCTGAGCCCTAAAAAGCTAATAAGAGCAGCAGTTCTTCCGCTCCAAATAAGAACTTCGGCGCTGTCTATTTTGTTGTGGTCGGATTTTATTTGGCCGAAAATTAAGCTAGAGACACTTGTCAGACATCCGAAGAAAGCAAGCAGGAGTCCAATTAAGCCAAACAACGAAAGCATTTATGCCTCCTTGGCAACGCTGGTAGCTAAAAAGATGCCTGATTTTTCAAGGGAGCCCTGAAGGATGAGTTTTGTGCCGGGCTCTTGAGCATCCTCCGGCATGGCTCCTTCGTAGCTTACCTTGAGGCTTTTGCTTGCTTGCGTATCTTCTAAAACGAAGCGAGTTTCCTGACTGACGTCAGCTACGCCGGATTCGCTTAAATTTCCTTCGATTTTTACGGTTTTACCAATCATGCTTTTGCCATAGTCAAGCAGAGAGGAAATGCTTAATGCATCCGAGGCGTTTTCGTATTTTGAGGGACATTTGGTTACAAGTTCGCTTGCAACGAGAGTGCCGGTCTCGTCAATTTTTCCAGTGCAAATTGCCGAGACGCCATTGCCAAAGGTGGCTGAAACACCCTTATCGTAAGAAACATTTAGAACGGGAACTTTGCCTGCAGAAGCATCAGCTGAGCTGTTTGATTCATCGCAGATGGAAAAACTTAAAATGCCGTCTTTGCTAATTTCGTAAGAGTTATCTACGACAAGTCCAGTGACTTCTATTTTTTGTGTGCCAAGATTCCCGCTTGTCGCTTCGGCAACATTGGTTACTTTCGCAGAGTTTGATCCGGAGATGACGGCAAAGGCCGCAATTACGGCAATAACGATAATGCCGGCAACTGCAAACATACGGCGTTTCATCTTCGCATTCATCGGTGAGGATCCTTTCGCTGTATATAGTGCGGGCTCCCGGCTGCTCTATTTTGCGGACGGGAGCCCGATAAGATTAAGCCTGTCTATAGTGTAAATCGGGGGCTTTATCGAGGTGTTTAAGGGGAGCTATTCGGCGTCGCTCATCGCTCCATACATAGTATCGAGCTCCTTAGATTCTTGATGCGAAAGCCATCCATCTGGCAAATCTTGCATAGAGTCATCGTGGCAGCTGGTGCATACGAGTACAGAGGCGCGATGCGATTTATGGCAATCGGTGCAGGTGTATTGGAAGTGGTGCCAGGAATGAGGGTTGCGCTTTAAATTTGAAGTTGCCTTGGTGAGGTCGGACTTCGTCATGTTATGGCAGCTTTCGTTAAGACAAAACTCCGTGTTGTCGTCGTAGTCTTCGTAGGCTGTAAGGTTGTCAAGATTTCGCTCGTAAAGCGGCGCAGTATAGCCACCTGTTACGAAGTTGATTCCTTCCGTTGCCTGTTCGGCAATGGTTGGCTTATGGCAATCAAGGCAAGTTACATCACCGTACTTACGATGGACTGAAGCCATCATGGAGCTAGCATCGCTTACTTCGTTGCCCCATTTATCTACGCTTGCTTCGCCTGGTTCAGCTTCGTAGGTGGGTAGATAACCATCCATTGAGGCATGGCAAATTGCGCCACAGAAGCTAGGCGATTCATGCCAAACCAACATGCCTGCTCCAGCCGCGACAAAGACCACCAAGCAAACAGCACCCGTTACCTGCCAACGCTTGAATGCACCGACCTTCTTTTGTCCCCACGCATGAAGACGCGTAAAGCGCTTCTTTTTTCGTGGAGCGTCAGCGGTGCTTGTCTTTTGCTCGTCGTTCGCCTGAGCTTCCTTAAAGGCTTCAGGGTTGAAATCCTGTTTTGATTTTGCTTTGGTTTTTGCCTCGTTGCTAGGATTTTCCTTGGGTTTTTCGTCGCGAACATCGACAGAACCCGTATTTCTTCCGTCGTTCATGACAAACCCCCTTCTACATTTTTTTACCAGCACATAAATGGGCCGGCTCCCTCTCTTGCACTTGATAATAACGTGTTCATCTTGTGTAAACGAGCCGCTCTTTTTACACCTAGGGCAAACCCCTATGTTTTGTTCTGATTAATCAGGAAACTTGTGACGCAAAAACGAAGCTTGCAGTTTGCTCTAGTTGTTTTGGTGCTGACCTATAGCGATGTATGCAGATAGTTTGATTTTGTTCTTTGTTTTTCTGTTGCTCGCCTTCTTTTGTAATTTAGCTGATGGGCTAAGCTTGGCGGCTTTGATGCATTACTATAGGTCAAATACGTTTTCGCTCAGAAGGGATTGAGCATGAGTTCTGATTACAAGTACAAGCGCGTACTCTTGAAGTTGTCCGGCGAGGCCTTGATGGGGGACACCGGCTACGGTATCGACCCCAAGGTCGTTGAAGATCTGGCCATTCAGATCAAGGAAATCGTCGAGGACGGCATGGAGCTTGCCGTCGTCGTCGGCGGCGGCAACATCTTCCGCGGCTTGGCAGGTTCGGCTTCCGGCATGGACCGTTCCCAGGCCGATTACATCGGCATGCTTGCCACCACCATGAACGCCCTGGCTCTGCAGGACGCTTTCGAGCGTCACGGCATCGACACTCGCGTTATGAGTGCCATCTCGATGCGTCAGGTATGCGAGCCCTACATCCGCCGTCGTGCGGTTCATCATCTTGAGAAGGGCATCGTCACCATCTTTGCCGCCGGCACGGGTAACCCCTACTTTACGACCGATACTACAGCCGCCCTGCGCGCCTGCGAGGTCAACGCCGAGTGCCTGCTCAAGGCCACCAAGGTCGACGGCATTTACACGGCCGACCCCGTAACCGACCCTACGGCTACGCGCTACGAGCACATCACCTATCAGGAGGTGCTTGAAAAGCAGCTTCACGTCATGGACGCCACCGCTACCTCTTTGTGCATGGACAACGACCTGCCCATCCTGGTGTTCGACATGACGACGCCTGGCAACATCGCTCGCGTTCTTAAGGGCGAGAACATCTGTACCACCGTCGACAACAACGAGGACTAACATCCTTTATCGAAGTAAAACCGTTTAGGCGGCACGACGCCTGCCTGAACATTTGTCTTTAGCGTTTTAGAAAGGCTCGTCAATGGCTATTGAAGACATCATGATGGAAACCGAGGAGCGCATGGAGCGCGCCCTGTCCCAGCTCGACAGCAACTTCGCAACCGTTCGCACCGGTCGCGCAAGCGCTCTCGTTCTCGATCGTATCAAGGCCGATTACTATGGCGTTCCCACTCCCATCAATCAGATGGCCGCGGTCAAGACCCCCGATGCCCACATGCTGGTCGTCGAGCCTTGGGATAAATCCGCCCTTAAAGCCATCGAGCAGGCAATTCTTGCCTCCGATCTGGGCATCACTCCCAACAACGATGGCTCCTGCATCCGCCTGAGCTTCCCCGCTCTTACCGAGGAGCGCCGTCGCGAGCTCGCCAAGGACTGCCACGGCTTCGCCGAGGAGTCCCGCGTTGCCGTTCGCGCCGCACGTGGTAACGCCATCAAGGCGCTCGAGCGTTGCGTCAAGGAGGAAAATCTTCCCGAGGACGACGAGCGTCGTGCCGAGGCCGAGGTTCAAAAGCTCACCGACGCCTACGTCGCCAAGATCGACGATGCCTTGAAGAAGAAGGAATCCGAGGTCATGTCCATCTAGGCCTTTTAAGCTTTGGACGACTGCTTCGGAGGTGCCATGCTGCGAAAATCACTTGAACATATCTTCCCCAATCCGCCCGCCGATGCCGATCCGGCCTTGCTCGACCTGTCCAAGGTGCCTGAGCATCTAGCCGTGATCATGGACGGCAACGGGCGTTGGGCGAAGCAGCGCGGCAAGGTGCGCCTACAGGGTCACAAGGCGGGCATCGAGGCTGTGCGCGAAACCATTCGCTGCGCCAACGACCTGGGTGTCAACTACCTCACCATTTATTCCTTCAGCTCCGAGAACTGGAAGCGTCCCAAGGACGAGGTGACGGGTCTTATGGATCTGTTTGCCAAGACGATGTTGGCCGAGGTCGACGCCCTTCACGAGGAAGGCGTTCGCGTTAAGGCTATCGGTCGCCTTGAGGCTCTGCCCCCCAAAACCCGCGCCGCGTTCCAGACCGCTTGGGAGAAAACGAAGAACAATTCGGGCATGACCCTGCTTGTCGCCGTCAACTACGGTGGCCGCACCGAGATCGTGGATGCCGTGAAGGCCTATCTTGCAAGCGCACCCGCATCCGAGCTGCCCGAGCTTGATGAAGATGTTTTCGCCCAGTTCCTCTACACTGCGGGCATCCCTGACCCTGATCTTCTTGTGCGCACCTCAGGCGAGCTGCGCGTATCCAACTTCCTTTTGTGGCAGATCGCTTATGCCGAGATGGTGGTAACCGACACTCTGTGGCCCGATTTCGATCGCTATGAGCTCTTGCGCGTTCTTTTGCAGTACCAGGGGCGCGAGCGACGCTTTGGAGGCGTGTAAGTATGCCGAGCGTGCGCGTTCGCAATCCCCTCGATCATTCACGTCCAGCCCATGCCCCTCATCCCGAAGAGCAGGATGGACGTGTTTACGTTGATGCCGTTACCAGCGACCTGCGCCCCAGCGGCGAGCCCGAGCGCATAGCGCTTGGCAAGGAATCTCGCGCGCCCCTTGACCGTCTGATGCAGCAGGCCAAGGCGGGTACGCGACCCTCGGGTTTGGGCATTCGTCTGCTTTCCGGCGCCATCTACTGTCTGCTCACCGCCGTGTGTGTTCTTCTTTCCGAAGCGACGACGGCGATTTTTCTGGCGGTGCTGTGCGGCATCTGCTCCTGGGAGTTCTTTGTGATGCTACGCGCCGATGCCAAGATGCCCAACGAGACCATCGGCATCGTGGCGGCGGTCGCATTCCCGCTTGCGGCTTGGATCTTCGGAGGTTGGGGCATCGTCGCGGTGCTTGCCCTGCTCATGTCCGCCCTGCTTGCGTGGTACGTGTTCTTTCCGCGTGCGCGCGTGTCCGACGTTGCCGTGAGCCTGTTCGGCGCGCTCTACACCGGTCTTATGATGTGCGGCGCCATGGTTATGCGCATGTCGGTGCCTGACATCTGGGGCGGCGTGCTGCTTTTGGTGGTGCTGGTGAGCATTTGGGGCAACGATGCTTTCGCCTATCTGGTGGGCAGTGCCTTCGGTAAGCATAAGATGGCTCCCACCATTAGCCCGAAGAAGAGCTGGGAAGGCTTTTTCGGCGGCCTTGCGTTCAGCATCGCGGCGTGGGTCGGCATTTCCTTTTTGCCGGGAGTAAGCTTGCATGTCGTCGCCGCTGTGGTGCTTGGCATCCTCTGCGGCATTTTCGGCGTGCTGGGTGATTTGGTGGAGTCGCGCATCAAGCGCAACTCCGGCTTCAAGGACTCCGGTTTCGCCATGCCCGGCCACGGCGGCCTGCTCGACCGCTGCGATTCGCAGTTCCTGGTTTTCGTCATAGCGGCGTTGGGCCTGGTGCTCACAGGCGGTATCCCCACGGTTTTGTAGCCTTTGGGCCAAGGCTCAAGGGCTTTCTTGTTTGTTTGGAGAATGCTATGTCTCAGTTTGA
>CAVAUO010000013.1:0-19004 GCA_963591685.1 Escherichia coli | reverse complement strand
GTTGTTTCTATGGTCACCGCCTGGTCTGGCAGCGTTTTGACGATATCGGTTAAAAGTTTTGCGGGAGCAACGGTTTCGCCAGGCTCATCAACCAACGCGGGTACGGTTAAACGAATGGAGAGTTCCAGATCAGTGGTTTGAAGCACTAACTCAGCGTTTTCAACCTTGAGGTACACGCCCGCAAGGATAGGAAGCGTCGAGCGCGTCGAAGAACCTTTGGATACCACAGCTAATGCATCGCGAAGTTCTGCTTGGTTGATACTAAACCTCATACTCACTCCTTTTCGTCGAGCTTCAATAATAGCTTTAGATGCTGTTTCGGGTCGTGTAATAGATTGAAAAGCTATTAGGGCGTTACTCTGTTTGATGATCCTCGAAATTTAGCAATATGGAATCTCTTTTATATCTATCCCTTTTTAAATTAAAGAAAAGTAGTAGTAATAATAAAGGCGGTTGAAAAGTCGAAAAATAAGAAAAAGCCAGATGAAGTGTCGTTTAATAAGCTTTGTTTCATGTTGAAACGGTCTTTTGCTTTGAACGTCGATTAGCTGTCGAATCTTGTTCAAATATTTTTCAGATATTTTTTCGTCAAAGATCAGATGGTTTTCAATAGTGTTTTGAACCTCTTTTAGTCAATGGAAAGCCCCATGGTTCTTATGCGTCGTAACCATGGGGCTTGTTGCACTTTGATATTTGGCCTGTCTTGACTTTAGGTCTTGAGTCGTGGGTTTTAATGCGAGTTCTTTTTCTTTTATTACTGAACTCGGATCTTCTCGCGAATGGCTTCTACTTCCTCGTGCAGGCTTCTGTCTTCATTCACTTGTTTTTGGAACACTTCATACGAATGCATGATGGTACTGTGCGAGCGGTTGAAGGCATCGCCGATGGCGGCAAAGGTGCTGTCGATCATCTCACGGCTTAGGTAGATAGCGACGTTGCGAGGATTTTTAATCTTTTTGCTGCGGCCGGGCCCCGTCAATTCCTTTTCGCTCACATCGTAAAAAGAGCAAACGGCGTCTTTGATAACGTCCATAGTCACCTTGTTCGAGGTGTCGCTTGCGAAGTGATTGGAAAGCATTTGCTTCACTTGCTGCTTCGTTATGGTGTGCTGCGGGTCAATTTTAAGCGCGAAGACCACGTTTGTTACTGCGCTTTTAAGCTCGCGAACATTTGAACTGGAATTTTCGGCGATGTAGTCGAGCACGTCATCCGGAAGCTCAAGTTTAAAATCTTCCTCCTCTTGGCATTCGAGCAGGAAGCTTTTTGCAATATTTCGCTTGGTTTCGGCATCGGGTGGATGGACATCGATGGTGGCGCCGGAATTAAACCTCGACACATACCTTTCGTCGAGATCGATGTTCTTTGGCGCGCGGTCGGCGCTGAAGACGAACTGCTTTCCTTTCGGGATGAGCTCGTTGAATATTCGGAACAGGATGTCGAGCGTTTGCTGTTTTCCGCGCAATGCTTGAATGTCATCGATTAGCAGAACATCTAATTCCCTGAACGAGTCTTCAAAGCTTTGAAAGCTCTTGTTTATTGCAGCATTACCGTATTCGTTGACCATTTCCATGGCATCGATGTAGCGCACTTTGAGTGTGGGGTACTGCTCTTTGATGTAATTGGTTATCGCGCAGAGCAGATGGGTCTTGCCAACCCCGCTTCTTCCATAGATGAAGAGAGGGTTGAGGGCGGAGTTGCTCGGTTTGTCTGCAACCTCAACGGCCATGGAATATGCCATCCGGTTTGAGGCACCCGTAACGAAGTTGTCGAAGGTGAGCTTGGTTTCTCCGTTCGCACCTCTTCTTGAGGCAGGCTTTTCAGGTTCATTCTCGGGTACTGCTGGCTTATCGTTCGGCATGTTTGTTGGTTCGGCGTCGGCTTTTGCCGATATTGCTGCCGTGTCTGCCTGATCGTGCTCATCGATCAGACTGTCTGCTACCGTCTCCTCTTCGGTTTTTGAAGGTTCGTCCTTTGTCGCATGCGGAGATTCCGCTTCTTGGGCAGTGCTTTTAGCTGGCCCTTCTTTCTTCTCCGCGCTTGCGTTGTTGCTCATTGAGGTGTTGTCCACTTCGAATTGGAGCATCCAATCGCCACCGTAGATTTCATTCAAAGCACGTTTGATATCGGCTATGTAGTGGGTCTCGATCCAGTTTTTGATGAATTCGTTTTCAAAAGTGAGCATCGCGAAACCGTCAGCCATCGCCTGGATTTCCATACGATTGAAGAATGCAGTGACCTGGCTTTCCGATGTATTGTTTTCAGCGCAATAGCTCTTCAACTTCTCGATGAGATTTTCACGTGCCTCTTTCAGGTTCATGATCTACCTCTCCTTTTGCTATTGCTTGTTGCGAGCGGCAAGCTCGCCTTCATTGGTAAGCGCGCGTTTCTTACCTTGCTCGCACACCAGACCGGCTTGAGTGAGTCGTCCGAACGAATTGTGGACGGAAGACACCGACAGGTTTGTTTCACGTGAAACGTCGGAAACTCCAGCCGGTCCTTCGAGCAACGCCGCGAGAACTAGCTTGTCGTTCTTAGTGATCTTATGTTTGCGTTCGGTAGTCTCAAGGGTGTCAGCGCCTGGCATTGCCGGTTTATCCATGAGACTGATAGTGACCACCGTTCCTGAATTCACGTTGTCTTCGATGGTGATCGTTCCGTGGCTGAAACTGAGCGCGTCCTTTACCAGCGGAAGTCCGGACCCTACGCCACGAATGTAGTCTTTCATAGCTTCCGTTGCGCTGGTCACGCCTGGTTTTTGCACCAGTTCCTTGTCTTTTATTCCGGGTCCTTGGTCGGTGAAGCGAATCGTGTTGCCGGAATCCAGGATCGAAACCACTACTTCTTTGAACTGGGCATGGATGAAGTTCTCCGACACCTCGCGAATCACCGAATAGGGAATTTTTCCTCCGGCTGTTTGTGAGTGCTGGTAGGTAAGAGATGCGATGCGCTCTATGAATTCATGAGTTGCGCCGCCTGGTATTTGAATCACGCGCGGCGCACTGTGCAGGTCGTCGTAGATCGCGATTCGGGCTGAACCTTCGATATTCGAGTAGTCGTAGGTGTCTATCTCGGGGCTTTCTTGTTTCGCTTGCATGCTTGGGTAAGCTTGCTGAATAGTTTGGTAGCTGGGAATGAAGGCAACTTGCTGCTGGTGTCCGTATACCTGCGGGTTGAAGCTTGTTTCCTGTGTGTAATTTGCTGCGGCTTGTTGACCGTAGATATTTTGGGTCTGCATACCCGTTGATTGCTGGTAGCTTGCCTCTTGCGGGTTTGCCGCTTGTGCGGGGATCTGCTGGGGATAAACGGGCGGTTGATATTGGTTTTGGTACTGGTTTTGCCCATAAGCGAATTGGGGCATAGTTCCTGATGGGTAAGCTTGTTGCGCAGACGGTGCTGTATTTTCCTGTTTGCTTTGGTTTGTCTGTTGTTGAGCTTGGTTGCTGGATACTACCCTTCCGCCGTTGACTGTGTAAACGCCATTTCCGAGCCCCATGCTTGCCAGGGATTCGCCTTGTTCGAGCGTTGATCCGCCCTCGGAGAGGTTTCCTCGTGGTGGAAGCATCTCCGGTGTTTCGTTGAATGATGTATCGCCAGTGTTGTTCATTTGAGTTTCGTTTCCGTGTGGCTTTTCTTCTGGGTTGTGTTTGAAATGTGTGCAACTGGATCGCAAGTGCTGATGGGCAGTGTTTTCTTCAATCTGACTGACCCGTTGCGCTTGCTGCTTTCGAGGAAGGTCGAAAACTTTTGTCTTTCAGCTGGAATTCTACCTAGATTTCGGTTGGCTTTCAATTTTTCGACAAAGTTTTCGGTTTTTCGACATCGTAGCTGTTAACAAGTTTCGGGATTTCCACAAAGTTTTCGACTAAATGTTGAAAAGTCGAAAGAAATATCGAAAACCAACCGAAAAATGAAAACGCAAGGAAGCGGGTATTGAAAAGTTCTTCGTTTTCGACGTTTTCGACAAAGCGACGGTTTTAACCATTGTGATTTGCCTCGCGTAGTTGATGCTTTTCTTTGCGCGCGCGACTAATGTATGCGTTGCTATAAATTCACATTGACAGCTATATGTTTCTCTGTATAATTTCGAATTTACGAGAACTGAAAGGATAGGCAATGAAACGCACTTATCAACCCAACAACCGCAAGCGTGCAAAGACTCATGGTTTCCGTGCTCGTATGGCAACCAAGGGCGGCCGCGCTGTCCTGTCTGCCCGTCGTGCTAAAGGCCGTAAGCGTCTTTGCGTGTAATTTGATGAGGAACCGTGCACGGAACTATTAAATCCAGCACTGAAGTTTCCGAAATCTTCTCAAAGGGTGAACGTATTGATACCGCGTTCATCACGCTTCTGGTATCACCTCGACGCGGCCCTCAGGGCCGCGTTGCTTTTGTGGCGGGTAAACGTAACGGTTGCGCTGTGTGGCGTAACTCCGCGAAGCGTCGTATGAGGGAGGTCTGTCGCCAGCTGGGCGGTCCTTGGCCCGATTACGATGTTGTTTTTCTCGCTAAGAGGCGAATTATGAAGCCCGCTTATAGTAAAGTTCTACAAGCGTGCAAAAAAGGAGTCGTCACCTTAGATAAGGGGTCGATTTGATGTGAGGATCAAGGAAATTCTGGTTAGCATTCCTAAGCGCATCGCCTTACTGCTTATTAAATGCTATCAAATTGCCTGGTCACCGCATTTTCCCGGGCAATGTAGGTTCATTCCTACCTGCTCTCAGTACGGGATGATCGCCATTGAGCGCTTTGGTTTCCTCAAAGGCTGTTACCTTACCGCGCAAAGGATTTTTCGCTGCCGGCCTGGCGGTGATTACGGATACGACCCAGTCCCGGAGGAATTTTCCTTCAGACGTAAATAGAGAGGTTTATTTCAATGTGGGAAGCGTTTAAGGACGCGATTTTCTGGTGTATTCAGTCTCTATACACCTTCGTGGCCGACTGGGGCCTGGCAATTATCGTTGCTACCCTGATTTTCCGACTGGTGCTTTCGCCGATCATGCAGAAGCAGATCAAGTCGTCCTATCAGATGCAGAAGTTCAGCCCCCGCATCCAAGAGATTCAGCGCAAGTACGAAGGTGATCAGCAGCGTATCGCGGCTGAAACCCAGAAGATTTACGCTGACACCGGCTTCAATCCCATCGCCGGCTGCCTGCCAATGCTTTTGCAGATGCCTATCTTCATCGCGCTTTTCCAGGTGCTACAAGAAATGGGTACCCGCGTTGGCTCTCTCGATAACTACTGTTTCTATCACATCCTCCCCAGCTTGGTTTCCTCCCCTTCTTCCTTCTTCAACGAGGGGAACATCATGGGCGGCTTGCCTTACTTCCTGCTGTTGATTTTCTTTGCCGGCTTGACCTTCTTGCCTTCTTTGATGCAGATGCGTGGCCAAACCGACAATGCTCAAAAGAAGCAGACCATGATCATGATGGCCGTCATGTCGGTCATGATGCTTTTTATCGGTTGGGGTTCTCCCGCTGGTGTTCTTTTGTTCTGGGCTGTGTCTTCTTTCTGGGGTGTTGCTCAGCAACAGATCACCACTGCTATTCTTCGTCGCAAAGATGCGGCCGTTGAGGCTGAAAACCCTGCTCCTGCCAAACCTGTTGAGGTTAACGTGGTTCGCAAGCAGCAGAAAGCTCGCCCTAAGAAGAGCGGTTCCGGCAATCAGTCTAAGAAGAACAAGAAGCACTAGTTTTTTTGATTGATGCTTAATTTGATCAATTAAATTATCGACTCCTCCCCTTCCGATACCACGGGAGGGGAGATTTGATTTTAAGGAGAGAAAATGGAAGAAGAGAACGTTTCCCAGGAAGTGGACGAGCAGCTGGAGCCTGAGATTTCCGACGGCAATGAATCCGAAGACGCTTTCACTGACGAGCAAATCGATGCTGTTGCCGATACTGCGATGTCCGTCATCAAAGATTTGGTGAGTTACTTCGAGGTTGGCGATATTGCTATCGATGAGTACGAGGGCGATGAAGGTGAGCTGATTCTCGACATCACAGGTGATGACTTGGCTGTTCTGATTGGTCGTCATGGTCGCACTCTCGATTCGCTTCAGTTCATGGTTTCGGCCATCACTACGCGCAAGCTTGGTTATCGTTACCCCTTGGTTGTCGACGTTGAGGGATACAAGTCTCGTCAGCGTCAGAAGCTTGAGGATATTGCGTATAACGCTGCTGAGCGTGTTGCCGAGCAGGGCCGCAGCGTGAAACTGCGTCCCATGAGTCCTTATGAGCGCCGCATCATCCATCTCACGCTTCGTGATCACGATGCAGTCGAGACCTTCTCCGAAGGCGAAGGCCGAGCTCGTCGCGTGGTTGTTGCTCCTCTGTAATGTTTCACGTGAAACCTGCTTGATAGTTTAACTATGGAAAAGAAGCAACAAGAGTTGTTGGACAAGCACCTTGAGTTGGTTATCGAAGCCAACAAGGTAACCAATCTCACGCGCATAACTGATTGGGAACAAGGTCAGCTTCTTCATGTTGAAGATTCTTTGGTTGGCTTGCCTGAGATACAGGATGCACCTGATGGTTGGTATGCCGATTTGGGCACCGGCGGTGGCTTCCCTGGCATTCCGCTTGCTATATGCACTGGTCGCAGGACGCTTCTTGTTGATTCAGTGGGAAAGAAAACCAAAGCTCTGGATTCCATTATTACGGAGCTGGGTATTGCGGATTATGTAAGCACTTACACCGGAAGAGCTGAAGAGCTCGCTCTGGAGCATCCAGGTGAGTTTTCGGTTATCACCGCTCGCGCTTTGTCTTCGCTCCCTTCCTTGCTGGAGTTGGCTGCGCCTCTTTTGAAGCGCGGTGGACGCCTGATTTGCTATAAGGCAAGACCTAAGGAAGAAGAGATCAAAGGAGCTATATCCCTCGAAAAGAAGTTGGGCATGAAGCTTGTGTCGCAGCGAGAGGCTCTTCTTTCCGATGGTGAGACCCAGAGGCTTATCTTCGTTTTCGAAAAAACGAAAATGCAGAAGATTAAGCTTCCTCGTCGTGTAGGGATGGCTCAACGGCATCCTCTTGCTTGATCTGATTGAACAGTTTCGCAGATAGACCGCTTAACCGAAGGCTCCGTTATCTTGATGACGGAGCCTTCCTATTCGGGGTTTCACGTGAAACATCAGCTATAATTTTTGCGATTAACGAAAGGGGTACACGTGGGTTTATTCGGTAGTCTCAAACAGACCTTCACCGCAACATCGACTTCCAAGAACGACCACGAGAAACAGGTCGATCAGGTTCAAGAAGAAGAACTTGAGCAGTCTCCCTCCGGTTCGCTTGAGTCCCTCGACGCCAAGAATGAAGACGCTGAAGTGACCGAACGAGCGGTCGCTTCTGAAAGCAGCGATTTCAACAACGAGTCGGACGAGCTTGTTCTCGACGACGAGGAAGCCGAGGACGATACGCCTCCCTATGTCCCCTTCCGTGAAAAGGGTCCCATTGGTCATATCGTCGGCCAGACGAAGATTTTAGCCATCATCAACCAGAAAGGTGGCGTTGGTAAATCCACCACCGCCGTCAATCTTGCTGCAGCTCTTGGCCAGGCTGGTAAAGAGGTACTTATTGTTGATTTGGATCCTCAGGGCAATGCAACTAGTGGGTACGGGATCGACAAACGCGAAATCAATTCATGTGTATACGACGTGCTTTTAGGCAATGTTCCTGTAGAGGATGTGATCCTCGCTCGCGTGACCAAAGGTGTTGACATCCTGCCCTCCACCATCAATTTGGCAGGTGCCGAGGTTGAGCTGGTTAACGAGATGGCGCGCGAGAATCGTCTTAAGAATGCCTTGGGTAGCCTTCGTGGACTCTACGACTACATTCTCATCGATTGCCCACCATCGCTTGGTTTGCTAACCATCAATGCGTTGGTTGCTTCGGATAAGCTTTTGATTCCTATTCAATGCGAGTTCTATGCCCTTGAAGGTGTGACAAAACTTCTTGATTCGATGAATCGTGTCAAAAGTATTCTAAATCCAGGCTTGGATATTTACGGCATCGTTATGACCATGTACGACTCTCGTACCAATCTTTCCAATCAGGTTGTCGAGGAGGTTAGAAATTTCTTCGGACCTGTTGTGTTTGAAACACTTATTCCCCGTACGGTTAAGTTGTCTGAAGCTCCCAGTTATGGTCAGCCTATTTGCGACTACGCTCCGGACAACAAAGGTGCCCTTGCCTACAACGATCTTGCACAGGAGGTAATTGCTCGTGGCTAAGCAAAAGCAAAAAAACGGCCTTGGACGTGGCTTGAACGCCTTGTTCGAGCAATCTGATGTAGCCCCTTCGCATTCTTCCAAGCAGGAAGCTCCCGTTAAGGAAAGTACTCCTACAGCTCAGGCGGCAGAAACTCCCAAGCAACAGAAGCAGCCTGTTAAGAAAACAGAGCCTGCTCAAACTTCTCGTAAGATCGAGCACGCATCCGATATCTATATATCTGAGAACGCTGTTGAAACAGCTAAGGTTGTTGAACGTCAGGCTCGGATCAGTGTTCCCGTTGCAAATATTCAGCCAGCAGCTGCTCCTGTTGAAGAAGTTATGAAACCTGTTGAGCAACAGCCGGCGGTTAAGGCCGCCGAGCCTGTTAAAGGTGATGTGATAGTTGTTGCTTTGGATGAGGTTCATCCCAATCCGGATCAGCCGCGAACACTTTTCAAGAAAGAGGAGATCGAGGAACTTGCCGAATCCATCAAGCAGGATGGTTTGCTGCAGCCGATATTGGTTCGTCCTGATGGTGCGGGGTATCAGATCATCGCCGGCGAGCGTCGTTGGCAGGCCTGTAGCTCCCTTGCCCTTGGGACAGTTTCTGTTCGTGTATGGGATGGCGACGATGATAAGGCGCTCGAGCTTGCCCTTATCGAGAACATTCAGCGTTCCGATCTTAATCCAATCGAGGAAGCTTACGGCTACAAGCGTTTGATGGAACGTAAGAACATGACGCAGTCAGAAGTTGCGAAAACGGTTTCTAAAGGACGCTCGACTGTCGCTAACGCTCTTCGTTTGCTGGAACTTCCTGAAGAAGCGCAAAAGCTCCTGTTTGAAGAGAAAATCACAGCTGGCCATGCCCGTGCCATCCTTTCGATTCCTTCGACCGAAGGTCGCCTGCAGCTTGTTGCCAAGCTTGAGTCCGAGAAGTTGAGCGTTCGCGAAGCGGAGTCTTTGGCACGCCTTATTGCCGGTCGGGAGCAAGCAGTCGAGAAAGGTACCTCTAAACGCACTCCTGCTCCTGCAAGCTTCAAGAAAGCTCAGCGTAGTTTGCAAAAGCTTCTTTCGACCCCTGTTCGCGTTAAAACCGTCAAAGGCAAGAACAAGATCGAAATCCAATTTAAAGACGAAGAAGAGCTCAAGCGAATCTTCGATGCGATTTCGCGCACTGAATCCAAGGAATAATTGACCTCACAGAATCGCTTCTAACGGCTGTTATTCAATAAGATAGACTACGGATTAGTAAAAACGAAATTAAGCCCTCAGATAGGCTCTGAGGGCTTAATTATTAGATTTAGCTGTTTTAAGTCTGAAAATCCGAATTTTGATTAAGTATGCAGCAGAGTGTTTTTCAGTTGGCCGCATGCGCCATCGATATCGGAGCCTCGTGAGTTTCTGATCGTTGTTTCGACACCATGCTTTTCGAGGGATGCTATCCAATGCTTGTAGGTTTTAGTGCTGGAAGGTTTTAAGGGTGAGCTTGGAATATCGTTGAGAGGAATAAGGTTGACATGACAGAGAAGTCCTTCGGTGAAAACGATGAGTTCATCTAAGTCCGACTGCCTATCATTGATCCCGGAAATCATGGTGTATTCCAAGGAGGGGCGGCGACCTGTTTTGCGCACATAATCCAAGAGAGCCTTTTTCAAGTGAGGAAGCGTCTGGGATTTACATCTTGGCATGATCTCGTCGCGAAGCTTCTGGTCAGCCGAATGCAGCGAAACAGCCAAGGTGAATTGCTCGGGTTCGTTTGAGAGTTTTTCGATTCCAGAAATGATCCCACAGGTGGAAAGTGTGATATGGCGGGCGCCAATACCGAAACCGTTCTTTGCGTTTAGGAACTTCAGGGCTTCAAGCACGGCATCGTAGTTCTGAAAAGGCTCACCTTGTCCCATCGATACGACGTTCGAAACGCGCCTATCGAAATCATCTTGAACGATGCGGATTTGCTCAACCATTTCGATAGAGGAGAGGTTGCGGCTTAAGCCCTCCTTTCCTGTTGCGCAGAACGAGCAAGCCATAGCGCAACCGACTTGGGTTGAAAAGCAGACGCTCAGATGATCGTTGTCTTTCAGAGAAGGCATTCCCACCGTCTCAACCAAACAACCATCGGCAAGTTCGATGACATATTTCCTGGTTCCATCATTTGAGATACGGCGCTCGATGATAGAGGTTTGTTTGAGTGGGTAGTTGTTCTTCAGCGTCTCCCTGAATGCCTTTGGCAGATTTGTCATCGCATCGTAAGACTCTGCGCCTTTGATAAGAATCCATTCTATGAGCTGCTTAGCTCTAAATTTGGATTGTCCCAGCTCAGTAACGATATTTTCGATATCTGAGATATTGTGTTCAGTGATGTAGTCAAGCATGGTTGTGATTATACCGTGAGCCAGTGCGCATAATGCCCAGTGCTTCAGGCTGAAACAGAGCGTTTGATATACTTCACGCATGCACTCGAAGAAGAAAGAAGATTCCATGGCATCGTTCAATCCTTCTGATATCAAGGTTGCGCTTCTAGCTGGCGGAAAGAGCGGCGAGCGTGAAATCTCCCTAGCTTCCGGCGCCGGTGCTCACGAGGCCTTGCTTGCTGCTGGTTTTCAGGTGACTCAGCTCGATCCTGCTGAAAAATCCGACCTGGTTCGTTTGATCAACGAAGATTTCGATGTGGCTTTTTTGGCTCTTCATGGAAAAGGCGGCGAGGACGGCTCCATGCAGGGAATGCTTGAGCTTCTTAACATTCCCTATACCGGTTCGGGTGTTTGGTCTTCTGCGATCGCGATGGATAAGCCCAAAGCCAAAGTATTTTATGAATCTCACGGGGTTCCAACCCCTAAATCCCTGACTTTATATGCTCAGGATCAGTATTCTGCAGATGAAATCGCACAAGCTGTTGGAGAGCATTGCGTCGTCAAAGCAGCAACCGAGGGAAGCGCTTTGGGCGTTTACCTGTGCAATGGTGTCCAGGAAATCAATGATGCTCTAGCCAAGGTTTTCGAAATTGATAACGAGGGTTTGGCTGAAGCCTTCATTTCAGGTGACGAATATACCGTTGCCGTTCTTGGAAACGAGGATCCGCAGGCTCTTCCTGTAATCCAGATTGTTCCTATGCATGAGTTCTATGACTTTGAATCGAAGTATGCAACGGGTGGTTCTCAGCATATTTGCCCCGCCCCTCTTTCTGAAGAAGATACCCAGAAAGCTTATGAACTGGCAGTTGCCGCGCATAAGGCGCTCGATTGCAAAGGTGTATCGCGTTCCGACATGATCAAAGACGAAAACGGTAAGTTCTGGGTCTTGGAAACAAACACCATCCCCGGTATGACCGCAACTTCTTTGTTGCCTGACGCGGCGGCAGCGGCAGGGATGAGCTTCCCTGAGCTTTGTATTCGTATGATCGGTGATGCGTTGGAAAAATAAGCTCTGGCTTAGAACAAGCCGGAGTAATGATAGACAACATGGGCAATAGCTGCGATAAGGAATATCACTAAAATCCAGCTGGCGACAACGCAACCTTTGTTGCCTTTGCGTGCCTGCGAGACCAATTTTTCATTCATTGAGCGCTCAGTTTTTACAAAAGCCGTTCCTTTTTTCTTTTCAGGGAGGGGTTTGCGGCCGCTGGGAAGATAATCACCCTTCGCGGCGACAAGTGAGCTTAAACCTTTGGAGCCAAGCTTGAGATCAGGGCGAATGCCCTCGCCAATTGATTTATCAAGTTTGTCAATGAACGTTTTGAAGGCTTCTTTGTACTGGGGGTCGTAAGCAACAAGCGCGACTTCGCCCCAGTAGTAACCAGGATCTTCACCCTTCGCTTCCGTAAAGGCAACGAAGCTCAAAATCGCTTCGACGTCCCATTTTTTCGCTTGGATGAGATCGAGTTTGTCGGCGAATTTTGGATCCAATTCACCCATTTCCACATCGAAGGCATTAACAATCCAGTCGCTTCGCTCGCCTTCGGTGTATTTGGTTTTGATTTGGTAATGATCGCCGACGGCGTTATCTAAACTAAGGAATGCAACGGCTTTTTCTTGGTCTTCGGTTTTGAAACGAACGTAGTCACCGTAGTATCCAATTTCCGCCATGTGTATTCCTCGGACTTTCTTCGATCGAGTCGCGATATGAAGCATTCATGATAATCTGCTTAGCATGAAAAAACAAAATGAAAAGCTTGCAAGCCTTGATGGCTATATTTTAGATAATACCCCCAACAGAATCCGCGCTCGTTATCACGGCTTGGCCGCATATGCTCAAGAGCATACGTTCGGCTCGATAGATGAAGATGTGGTCGTGCTCGATACCGAGGCAACCGGCCTTTCATTCAACCATGACGAGCTGATTCAGGTTGCAGCTGCTCGCATGTGCAACGGGGAAATCACAGGCTGGTATGTAAGTTTTATCAACCCTGGGAAACCAATCCCTGATGAAGTGGTCCACCTGACTCATATAACTAACGAGATGGTGGCAGATGCAGATTCAGCCGATGAAGTGTTGAGCGGTTTGGTTGAATTTGTTGGGGGTTCTCCCATCGTCGCCCACAATGCCAATTTTGATCGCACTTTCTGTACCAAGTACGAAAGTGGCAGCGTGCTTGCTCAAAATGTTTGGATCGATTCTCTTGACTTAGCGCGTATTGCCCTGCCAAGGATGCGCTCCCATCGTCTTTTAGATCTTGTGCGCGCATTCGGTGGACCCGAGTCAACTCATCGCGCCGATGACGATGTTGTGTCTACCTGTTTGGTATACCGCATTTTATTGGCCGCGGTGGCTCAGATGCCGAAGGATTTAGTGAAGCATATTGCTTCTCTTCGTAGCGTTGAGGAGTGGAACACCGTACAAGTGTTCAAGGTCCTGCAAGATGAAACGGCTCCGTCGTTTAATTTCAAAGCATCGCGTCGCGCTGCTTTGGCCGGCACTCTGGATAAAGTAAGGCGTGATGCTTTTGCTTCGGAGCCTATGGAGTCTGAAGCTTGTGAAACAGACTCGTCTGAATTGCAGAGTGTTTCACGTGAAACAAATACTTTTTCGGGTGAAAAGCCGGCTGACAACGAAGGCAGCTATTGCTTGCTGGAGAACGTCGATGGTGATTTAAAAGTAAGGAAAATCATTCCTGTCGACGAGGATGAAGTAAGGAAAGCATTCCAATCCGGAGGGCTTGTTTCGGGTTTATACCCTGAATACGAGTTGCGAGACGAGCAGCTGCATATGTCTGAGGCGGTGAACAAGGCCTTCGCCAATAAGCGCAACCTTGTGGTTGAGGCTGGCACCGGCGTTGGCAAATCCATGGCATATCTGGTTCCTATGGCTCTTCTTGCTCAGAAAAATCAGATTACTGTGGGCGTTGCTACTAAAACAAATGCTCTGCTTGATCAGTTGGTTAACAAAGAACTTCCCCTTCTTCAAAAGGAGTTGGGGATTACTTATGCGCCTTTAAAGGGTTTCAATCATTATCTCTGCAATCGTAAGGTGGAGCAGCTTGTTAATAAGGGACCTCGTTACGTTGAGTTCAAAAATCAGCAGGTGGATCAGGCGCCTGCGCTAGCTGCTTTGATTTCCTATGTTGAGCAAACGGATTTCGACGACATTGATGCGATGAAAATCGATTTTCGTGCGGTGCCAAAATGGTCTATCACAACGAAGAGCACTGAGTGTTTACGTCGCAAATGTCCCTATTACGGAGTTTCGTGTTTTGTGCATGGCGCGCGTGAGCGCGCCCGAAGATGCGACATCGTAGTAACCAACCATAGTCTTTTATTCTGGGATCAGCGATTCGATGGTTCTTTGCTGCCGTCGATAAGATATTGGGTGGTCGATGAGGCTCATGGCGCCGAATCGGAAGCTCGTCGAGCCTTCAGCGTTGATATATCTTCATCTCTTGTGCAGTCTCTTATCCGTCGTTTGTCGTCGGAAGAAGCAAAACATAATGTTCTTTTACGAGCTGAACGCAATTTGGATTTGGTGCCTGAGGCTCAAACTCTTTTTGATGCCTTACTTAATAAAGCCATCGTCGAATCAAGGGAATTTGCTATCGCTGCCGAGGAATATTGCCTAAGCGTCAAAGATCTTTTGTTCTACGACACGCAGAAAAAGGGCCGAGGATACGACTACCTTGACCTTTGGGTTAGCGACGAGGTTCGCAATGGTGAGCATTTCAAGGGCGTGGCCAGCTGCGCTAATTCCGTTATAGATACCGCGGAAAAGGCCATCAAGTGCTTGCGTGATGTTGTCGCTTACCTTGAGTCGCAGGAGGTTTCCTCCCGTGAGCTGCGCGATATCGCGTTAGTGACCATTGAGCTTCGTGAATTGTATGAATCCATGATTCGCATGTTTCAGAAGTCGGACGACGATCAGGTTCGTTCCGTTCGTCTTTCGCGTACAAAATCCAATTTGAACGATAGCTTCAAAGTTCAGCCTCTTGATGTTGGCAACAACCTCGCAGATTCCCTGTATGCATCAACCAGTAGTGTGGTGTATACCTCTGCGACGCTTGCCGTGGATCATAAGTTCGATTCCTTCATCGCTGCGATGGGTCTCAACACCGGCGAGGGTACTGAAGCCGATTGCCTGCAAGTTCCTTCGAGCTACGACTTTGATTCCAATATGCGCGTTTTCGTGCCGACCGATATGCCCGAGCCAAATACCCTTGAGTATTTGGCTGCTCTGCAGACATTCTTGAGTCGTCTTCATGTTGCGCAGCATGGCTCCCTTTTGACTTTGTTCACCAATCGTAGGGAAATGGAGTCGTGCTTCGAGGCGGTTAACCCCAAGGTCAAAGAAGAAGGTTTGCGTCTGGTCTGCCAGAAGTGGGGTGTGTCGGTTAAGGGTTTGCGCGATGATTTCCTTAAAGATGAAACCCTGAGCCTTTTTGCGCTGAAATCGTTTTGGGAAGGCTTCGATGCGCCAGGCTCGACCCTTAAAGGGGTTATTGTCCCGAAGCTTCCTTTCGGTTTGCCGAGTGATCCCTTGTCGCGTGAGCGTGAGACACGCGATTCTCGTGCGTGGAGTCACTACTCTCTGCCTTCTGCGGTAATTGACGTCAAGCAGGCGGTTGGCCGTTTGATCAGGAAGTCAACAGACAAAGGTTTTGTCGTTTTAGCAGATCATAGGCTTATCTCCAAACACTATGGCAAGAAATTCATTAACTCATTGCCAAGCAACAACGTGGCGTATCTGACGATGAGCGAGATCGTTGAAGAAGTTGCCACGGGCAAATGGGGAAGCGCCGGGGGTGCCTATTAAATGACCCGTAAGCAAAAAGGGGGCTTCGGGCTTGGAGACAAGGAGAAGCGCTCGCTTCATATTGTCGAGTTTTCCAAAGGCAAACCCAACGAGCTTTCTTTGAACGTTCTAGATAATCTAGCCTCAGACACAGGGGAGAAGCGCAGGCTTTTATCCCGCTTATTCGGCGGAAAAACCAGCGGTGCCCATCCGTCGACACAGGTCATTGGTTCCGATGTAGGCGCCCCGAAGGTGTCAGCAACAAGCTCGGCTACGGGTGATACCGGTCGGGTGCCGAGTTTTAGCGGTAGCGATGCGGTGGCAATCAAGGCGAGCGATAAAGCTTCGGCCTTCGATGGTGCCAAGCGTATGCGCTCAAACGGAGTTCTTACGGATTCTCGCCGTCATAAATCACAAGAAAAGAAGGCTTTAAAGGAAAGCGAAAAGAAAGCGAAGCAAGAACGCTTGGCTAAAGCTGAATTGGCGGCTTTAAATCAAGCGCCTCTGATGGGCGGAGATTTGCTTGATGAGGTGAAGCGCCGTCAAAAAGCTCGCCGCAGGTATCGCATCGTAAGCATTTGCGTTGTGCTTGTTCTTTGCTTGGCCGGTATTGGCGCGGGCGGCTATTACCTTTATCAGCAGTACCTTGAGCAGCTTGAGGGTATCGACCTGCTTAAAACTTCGGTAAGTGACATCGATGGCGCGGACAACACCATAGTTGCGATAGACAATTACTTCTCGCGTCCTTTCGATGACGGCTCCTTATCAGAGGCCAACCATCTTTTAGACGATATCCCCGGTGCGCAAACACGTTTGGATAGCGCCAACGAAAGAGCTACCCGTGCTGTTGAGGGCTTGGATTCTGGTTCTGATGACCGTCAAGCAGCCGAGCACGCGGTTTCCTCGATCACCCTTCGCAAACAGCTTCTTGAGGTTGCCAACGACCGTTTGGTTGACGACGTTGCTGCAAAAACCGCCTACGACAATATGGAAGAAGCTTGGACTGCTGTCCAGGAGGCCAATGCTTTGATGGTGCAGGCCGCGAGCTTGGTTGCCGACACTACGAATGACAACGTTAATCAAGCGAGCGAGTACATGAAACAAGCCAAGTCACGTTTCAAAGACGCTAAAAAATCGCTCAAGCAAGGATTCAAGGAATATCCTTCAGTCAAGGAAAGCAAGGAATACGACTATCTTGACTTGCGTATCAAATCGATTGGCTACGCGCTTAAATCAAACGATGCGATTTTGATTCAGGACAAGAAAACGGCCGAGAAAAACAACGACAAGTACAACAATCTCGATAAGAAGGCGGCAAAGCTGAGCAAGAACTTTAGCGATGGCTTTAGCTCCGTGATCGTGAAAGCCTATGCCGCCAACCAGAAGGAATTGCAGAGCAAGTACGAGAGCATTCGAAGTGATATGGGTACCCATGATTCTTACTTGCGCGATTACCTGGGCAAGGATTCCTGGGTGTAGCCATTTGCCCAATTAATAAGGTTAAGCGCTGCCCTGCGGTGAAGAGCATTGAACATGTCATAAGAATGTCAAGCCTAAGTTGAAATGTCGTATACTAACCATTACGTATGACTAGATATAAAGCCATATCAGCGTGCCTATGCCCGCTGGTTGGCTCAATGAAATATCCCAGAAGGGAAGATCAATGGCTCAACTAATCGATGACGTCACGTATCTTTCAGAAGAAATCGGCGCCAGACCTGCAGGAACCGAAGAGGAACAACAGGCTGCCTTGTTTGTTGCCGAGTCTCTTCAGCAAGATGCCGGCTTTCAGGCCGTTATCGAGGATTTCAACGGCATCGTGAACCCCGATTTGCCCAAGGCTGTCTGCTTCACGGTTGCTTTCGTGTGCGGTCTTATTTCCCTACTTGTCCCCTTGCTTACTTTGCCCGCAGCTTTGATCAGTTTGATTGCTGCGGTTTTATTTGCGCTTGAGGTTTTGGACAAACCGTTCCTTTCTAGGTTTTTGAAGGGCGGCATCAGCCAAAACGTTGTTGCCAAGTATCAGCCTGCAGGCGTTCCTAAGAAACGCCGCAAGATTATCCTTGTTGCCAACTACGACAGCGGTCGCGTGGTTCCTGATCAAAAGGGTTTCATGCAGACATATCGTCGTATTTTCGAGATCGCCTACATCGCGGGAATAGTTTTGATTCCCGTTCTGCTCTTGCTCCAGAGCATCGTGTTCCCTGGGGCATCAGGCGTTGTCGACGGCGTGTTCAGCTTCTTGACAGTTGTTGCCATGATTCTGGTTGCCGTTCCTGTTGCGCTCACCATTATCCATAAGAAGGCGGAATACACGGGTGCCGCCAATAACAATGCGGCCGGCACTGCTGTTCTTTTGGACGTTGCCCGTAAGGTAGGCAACGGCTGCGTTAGCCTTGAGGAAATGGAGCGCATGGCCGAAGAAGCCGGCACCGAGCTGGAGGGCGAGGAAGTTGTGCGTGACGCAGGTCTTGTTCCTGACGATGCGGAGCTTGAGTATGTAGCTTCCGCGAAAAAGCCTGAATCCCCTCAAGATTCCTTGGCGGCAGCTCATGCAGCTATTGCCGCTTTGACAGGAAAGCCGGCGCCTGCATCGAGTGCTTACGCGGCGGCTCCCCATCCCAATGACACTCTGAACCCTGAAGAGATTTTTGCTCATGAGCAGCTTGAGGAAGAGGCTCCCTCTGAACCTTCTCAGGAGCAAAAAGCCGATCAGGTTTTCACCGAAGCTTCTTCGTATAACACTAATTATCAGAACTTCACGACTCGCCCGAGCACTTCTACCGACGAAAATCCTGCTGATCAGCCTGAAACCCAAGCTCAGCAAGTTGAAGCTTTCAAGCCCGCTCCTGTTATCGGGTCTTCTTCGACCAACGGCATTCCTTCATGGGCGCGTACTGCTCAAGCCAAGGCGCGCGAGAACAAGCCCGAGCAGTCCGCTCCAAGCTATTCGCTTCGTTCTCGCTATGCCGATACTCCTGCTGCCCATATCCAGGATGGGTCTTTCCATCAGCCGGTTGCGTCCGCGCTCGCTGCTGCTGGTACTGGTGTTGCCGGGGCGGCTGTTGGTGCAGCTGCCGCAACTGCCGTTGAAGGTGCGGCCGGCGCAGCCGTGGACGCTTCTTCGTCCGAGCAGAGCCAGGCCACCGCTGCGCCTGCTAAGGACACTGCGGATTCCATCGAAAACAGCTCGATTGCAGACGAACAAAAAGCCCCGGCAGCTCGCAAGACGCTTGAGCCTCAGCCCGAGGTTCTTTCCTCCGATCCCGCCCTGGCTGCTCGCCTTGCAGCTTTGCGTAACGAGATCAATTCCGCTCCTGCTCCACATATTTCTGATGAAGCTCGCCAAACATTCGCCGATATGGAGGCTCAGGCTCAAAAGAAACAAGCCACTGTTTCACGTGAAACAAGGAAGGCTGAAAAGCCTGTCGAGCAGCCTGAGGCTGCTTCCTCCTCCAGCTCCACCACGGAAGCCTTCGATGCTGTTTCCGCTGAAGTTGCAATGGACGAACTGAACAACAAACAAAACCATGAAGAAGTTGCATCCGTTCCTGCTGCCGAACCTGAGCAAGTTGGGGTTCTTGCTGAAA
>CAVAUO010000012.1:0-19098 GCA_963591685.1 Escherichia coli | reverse complement strand
CTCCTTACCAACGAGGCCCGTATCAATCAGCTCGCTTCATGCGGGATCGACTACGTAGTCGTCCTTCCCTTCACCTTGGAGTTTGCCGGTATGACCCCGAACGAGTTCCTTGAAGCCACCTTCAACGGACA
Source organism: Escherichia coli (assembly GCA_963591685.1). Classification (GTDB taxonomy): domain Bacteria; phylum Actinomycetota; class Coriobacteriia; order Coriobacteriales; family Eggerthellaceae; genus Anaerotardibacter. Next base: position 18,967 of record CAVAUO010000012.1, on the reverse strand, counting down.
TGCCCCAAGCCATCTGCACGTAGGCTCCGACTTCCGCTTCGGCTGCAGAGCGGCTGGAACCGTCAAGGAGCTTAGGCAATGGGCTCGCAGCCAGGGCACCACCATCGATGCCCACCACCTGCAAGCTGCCGATGGGGCAACTATCACGGCTACACGCATCCGTGGGCTTTTGGCCGATCACGATTTGGTTGAAGCCAGGAAGCTCCTCGGACGCCCGTATGCCATCACCGAAAAGGTGATTTCCGGGCGCGGCGAGGGACGCGACATGGGCTTTAAAACGGCAAACCTCCAGATTCCCGACCAACGCAAAGCCATCGATGACGGCGTCTACTCCTGCTATGCAATCGTCGACGGCAAGCCTTATCGCGCTGCAGTTTCGGTTGGCGTGGCGCCAAGCTTCGAGAATGCGCAAGCCAATTGCGAAGTGCATATCCTCGATTTCACCGGTGATATTTACGGTGACACGATCGGTGTGCAGTTCATGGAATACCTGCGTCCTATGATCAAGTTCGATTCCACCGAAGAGCTTATTCAGACAGTCATGGCCAACATCGCCCATACTCGTGAAAGCCTTGCCCTGTAAGCAATCTAAGCTTATGAGTTGAAGCTTAGCCGAACAGCTTGAGCTTCACCTGCTCTTTGGGTAGCTCGCAACCAAGCCAAAGCCTTTGCGCCACCGCCGCCTGATTCAGCAAAGGATCCAGGCCTTCAACGGTTTTGCACCCTGCTTCTTCGGCACAGGCCAAAAGCGCTGTTATGCGTGGGTTGTAATTGGCGTCAACTACGGTAAGTTCTCTGGTAATGACGCCTGCAGGGACAGGCAATACGCCCAAGGTGTCGCCCACTCCGATGCGGGAACCATTGCAAAGGGCATCGTAGCCTTCGAAGAAGGAAGCGTCCTCGGGAATTGCGTCAAGAGACCGCAGCTCGAATTCAATATCTAGAGCGCTTTCAAGGCCGGACAACCATACTTCTTCCTTCTTCATACGATCGTCAGGGCAAAGAACGAGAATCTTTTTTGCTCCATCCAGCGCGGCCTGAACGATCCAGGAAGGGCCTTCGGCGCCGTCGTCGATGATCGCTAAGTGCGCTCCAGTCAACTCGATGCCCGCATTACGCAAGGATTCGGTGAAACCAAGCCCATCGGTGTTGTAACCCACCAACCGACCGTCAGCGTTTTCCACCACGCAATTAACGCTTTGCATCAAACGCGCCGCATCAGAAAGCTCATCCAGGTAAGCGATTATCGCGCTTTTGTGAGGCACTCCGACCGAATAACCCCTGATACCCAAGGCTTTCATGCCGGCCACCGCATCTCCCAAGGATCCAGGAAGTACGTCGTAAGCCATGAAGCGAGCATCCAAAGACAAAGCCTCGAACGAAGCGTTCTGCAGAGCAGGGGAGGATGACCTCTCTGCAGGATGAGCGACGAGACAGAAAGTTTGCGTTGTGCCGGAAATGGAATCGAACATGGCTACCTCCAAAAAACGCTTTAGCTATGAACTCTCTTTGAATTATCCTAGATAAGCTTAAAATCAAAAGCTAAACACAAGCACTAAAGGGGTGAAAATGGCTGGTTTTTCCGAAGAGGACATTCGCCGCGTTCGCGAGGCCAACGACCTCGTCGATCTGTTCTCGGAAAGAACCCAGATGAGGCAGCGCGGCCGTGATTTTTGGTGCTGCTGCCCCTTCCATCAGGAAAAAACCCCGTCGTGCAAAGTGGATCCTGTCACCCAAACCTGGCACTGTTTCGGCTGCGGCGAGGGAGGGGACGCCATCACCTACATCCGCAAGCTCGACGATGTCGATTTCGTTGATGCGGTAAGGTTTTTGGCACGCCGAGCCAACATCGAGCTCAAGGAGTCCCCGCAGGATCGTCTTGGCAAAAGCAAGAAGGCGCGCGTCAAAGCCGTCTGCAAGGAAACGGCTGACTTCTATCACAGCCTGCTTCTTCGCTCCGCCGAAACGGGGGCATCTCAAGCGCGCGATTACCTGTCGGGCAGGAACCTTGGCGGCGATATCCCTCGCAAGTGGATGCTTGGCTATGCTCCTGGCCGCCGTCAGCTGGTAACGCACCTTCGCTCTTTAGGTTTCAGCGACAAAGAGATGATCGACGCCAACGTCGCTCTGCAAGGCAGGGACGGTCGCGGCGTCAACGACCGCTTTTTCGATCGCGTGATGTTTCCCATCAACGATGTGCGCGGAGAGGTGATCGCCTTTGGCGGACGCGTGATTGGCGCCGGAGAGCCCAAATACCTTAATTCCGGTGACACGCCGGTCTTCCATAAATCCGAAGTGCTCTTCGCACTTGATAAAGCCAAGGCGAGCATGGCTTCTACGGGTGACGCCATCATCTGCGAAGGCTACACCGACGTCATTGCCATGCACGAGGCTGGCTTCACCAACACCGTTGCCACGCTGGGAACCTCGCTTACCAGGCAGCACATCCGCCTTCTGTCGCATCATGCGAAAAAACGCATCATCTATCTGTTCGATGGCGATGAGGCTGGTCAACGCGCAGCGGATCGCGCTCTTGGATTCATAGATGCCTCGGTAACCCCCGAGTCTGGCTCCTCCAAGGTCGACCTCTTCGCGGTAACCTTGCCCAACAACCAGGATCCTGCCGAGTTTTTGGCTTCAGAAGGTCAAGATGCTTTGCTTACCATCTTGAACGAGGCAATTCCCTTGATCAAATATGGGATAGAACGCCGTCTGGCCAAGTACGACCTCGACACGCCGGAGGGGCGCTCGCGAGCAACCGTTGACGCCTTAAGTGTGCTTGCCCCCATAAAGGATTCTCTTCTCGCAAAAGACTACGCCGTATACATCGCAAGTCGCGTAAGGGCACGTGAGGAAGATTTGCTCGAACGGCTTTCGATGCTCAAGGCACCCGCGCCGTTAGACCAAGATGCTCGAAAATCTGCCATAAGCCCGCAAAGCCGGGGACGTGGCCTGGACGATTACCCGCCCGCCGAGCGCAACAGGATAAAAGCCGAACGCGAGTTCTTAAGTCTTTGCGCCCAGAACACCGGCCTGGTTCCCGAGTTTTACGTCACGCTCGGTCAAACTCAATGGAGTATGGCAGCACACGAAGAACTAGCCAACGCAATCCTTGACATCGTGGCTGCAAACGAAGCCGTCACTCCAGCTGAGCTGATTCACCTTGCGCAGGCGCGCAACAAATACGCTACGCGCATTCTCACTGGAGCTGTGACCATGGGGCGCGCAAACCCCCATGAATCCCTAAGCTTTCTGGCTGAAGAACTTGCCATCGGAGACCTGGAGCGCACCATCTCTGAAATGCGCGAAGGATTGAAATCGATCAAGGATGCCGACCCTGGCGTCACCCGTGAGTATTTCGACTCCATCTTCGCGCTCCAGCAGGAACTCAACGGGCTTCGCGCTCAACATGCAAAGCACGATTAACCTTCTAGCTGGGTTATACTTTTAAGACTGATTGCATGCAAAATTCAACAGAGGAGTTCATCGCACATGGCACCCTTTGGAACCCTGAAAGTAGTTATCGCGCCGAATCCTGGGCTCAATCAGGTGTGTGAACCCTGCACTCCTGGGGACAAATCGCTTCATAAGCTTGCGAACAAGATGCTCAACACCATGTACAAGAACAGCGGCTGTGGTTTGGCAGGTCCTCAAGTTGGAGTGGAGAAGCGCATCGTCGTCATAGACTGCGGCGAAATCGAAAAGGAGCCCTTTGTTCTGGTGAACCCTGAAATCATTGAACTTCAAGGTGCCCCCGAAACCTCGCCCGAAGGATGCCTAAGCCTTCCCGGCATCTCGGTGAACATCGCACGTCAGCCTTATGCGCGTGTTCGCTACTTCGATCTTGAGGGCAAGGAATGCGAAATCGCAGGAGATGGCCTTCTTGGACGTTGCCTCCAGCATGAAATCGACCATCTTGACGGCAAAACGCTCCTAGAGTCTTGCTCGCCAATCGATCGCATCAAGGCCCTGAAGGAATATCAAGAAGCCTTGGCTCGTGGCGCTCGCCCAGGCGACACCGAGTAAGCAGCTCTTAAATCACGCTTCAACCAAACAAGAATCGAGGAACAATGCGCGTTGTCTTCATGGGAACACCCGAGTTCGCGGCGGTGATTTTAGGCTACCTGAACGAGCAGCATCAGGTTACCGGTGTATTCACCAGGCCGGATGCCGTAAACCGACGCGGAAGCAAAAAGCTCCCGAGTGCGGTCAAGAGTCTTGCATTGAAGCTCGATTTGCCCGTCTTCGAGCACAATTCCTTCAAAGACCCGAAAGCATTCGAAGAGCTTCAATCCTGCAAACCCGACGTCATCGTCGTGGCTGCCTATGGCTGCACCCTTCCCAAAGAGGTACTCGAACTTCCTCGCTACGGATGCCTTAACGTGCACGCCTCCGATCTGCCTCGATGGAGAGGAGCCGCGCCTATCGAGCGCGCGATCCTTGCAGGGGACGAGAGTGTGGGCGTGTGCGTCATGCGCATGGAAAAAGGCCTGGACACGGGTGATTTTTGCATCAACCGCACCATGGATGTGGCTGACCTTGGCGCTGATGATCTTTGCATGCGACTTGCCGACCTTGGAGCGAGTGCCATTTTGTGTGCCCTCTCTCATGAGGAAGCCGGACTTTCAACCTGGGTCTCACAGGACGAGTCCAAGGTTACTTATGCCCACAAAATCGAAAAAGGCGAACTCGATATCGCACCAAGCGATGACGTGCAAACGATTTCGCGCAAGGTGCAGGCTTCGGGCGTCAGCCACCCATGCCGCTGCGTTGCAGCCGGCAAGGGCGTCACTGTCCTGAAGGGCAAGGCTGCATCCATGGATGATGCGGAACTTGTTGCCGGCATGAAAGCCGGCGAGCTTCGCTTTGCGGCAAAGCGCCTTTTCATTCAAGCGAAAGACGGAGCATACGAGCTTCTCTCGCTCAAACCTGATGGAAAAAACGCCATGGATGCAAAAGCCTTCGCTGCAGGCATCCAAGGGATAAAAAACGGCGGCTACACCTGGGAGGCCCGATAAATCATGCCCATGCCCCACTCTCGCGATCAGCACTCCGCTAAACACACCAACGACAAACGTAGAAGAACGGGATACGCCGGTGAACTCCATGCCCGTCGTCGACCCAACAGCGCTCCCTCCTTGGTGACGCCCGCAAGGCTTTTCGCTTACAGGCTCACCGAAACAGTTCAAAACGAAAACATAAGCGTTCATGAGGCAAGTCGTAGGATGCTCGGCAAAGCCAAACTCTCACCCGAAGACAAGTCCTTCGCCCTGCTTTTGGCCACAGGAGTTGCGAGTACTTACGGAACGCTCAACCAGGCCATCGACCAAGTGCTCGACAAGCCAAGCGACTGCGAAGCGAAGGTTCGTAATGCCCTTTGCGTATCGGCCTATGAGATTCTTTACTTGCGAAAAGCCGCACACGCTGCTGTTGACCAAGGCGTTGAGCTCGTTCGCGCAGTAGCTCCCCGCGCATCGAAGCTCGCCAATTTCGTCTTGCGCAGAATCGTTGACCTGCGGAAAAGCCTTCCTTATCTTGGCGAGGGCACGCTTGAGGAAGATGCTTTGATCACTGGCTTTCCCGCATGGATCGTGAAAACACTCTCTCAAACGCGCGGAAACTCCTGGACGCATGATTTCCTAGCGCAAACAGGCGAGCAGACCCTCGCTAAAAGCCCTGCTCCGATCTGGTTCGCCTTCAACGAGAATAGGCTTGATGCCTCCCAAGCACTCGAAAAACTCGTCGAACGAGGCGTTTTGGCCGCACCGGAGCGACCAGCCGTGGAGGGTCAACCCACCGCCTTCAGGCTCAAGGATCGCAAAAGCGTGAGCGACGCCCTGTTCTCCGGCCTTCTTAAAGAAGGTGGGTTGGTGGTGAGTGATTATTCCGCTCAAACCATTGTCGCCCTGAGCGTCCCTAAGAATGATTTGCCCAAGAATTATCTTGAGATCGGTGCTGGTCGCGGCACTAAAACTATACTTCTGCAAAATTTTGCCAAGCACGCGTTCGGTAAGCAGATGAAGCTTAGTTCGATTGAGGTGAACGGTCACAAAGCCAAGATCCTCAGTGACCGCTGCAAGCGAGCGAACGCTTCAACCAAGGTATTAGAGCTCGACGCCACCGATCTGTCTTCCCTCGAAGATAACTTCGATGCAATTCTTTTGGACGCCCCTTGCTCTGGAAGCGGCACGATGCGAAGGCACCCAGAAATCAAATGGCGCATCACCCCAGTCGATATCGATAAGATTGCAGAGCTGGAGCTCGCGCTTTTAAAGGAGGCTTCCAAAAAGCTTGCGCCCAACGGAGTTCTCACCTATGCAACCTGCAGTGTTTTCAAACAGGAAAACGAGGATGTTGTCGATGCCTTCCTGGCGTCAGATGAGGGCAAAGGCTTTGAAGTAAAACCTCTTGCCGAAGGCGTGAGCTACTTCTTCACCAAGCCAAGCGTTAACGGACCTGACGTGCACTTTGCTGCGCAATTACAGCGCATCAAATAAAGAAAGATCGGCCTCCTGCTTCACCTTTAAAGCAGGAGGCCGATTTGCGTTTACAAAGCGCCCTTTGAACTAGGGCGTTTTATTTCGTTGCGCTATAGGAAACAAGCACCCCCGAAATATCATCGGGAGATCCGTTCTCGCAAGCGCTGCGGCAAATGTTCTTCAGCGCAACCATGAGGCTTTCCTCGTCGTGTGGATCAACCAAGGAAATGAAGCCCTCGACAAGACTCTCGTCCACATGCTCCCAGAGCCCATCGCTTGCGCAGAGGAAGATATCTCCCTCGTGCACTTCTTCCTTCTGCCCGATTTCAAAAGGGGAGGGGATGTCGCCGCCCGCATAAGACGTGACCACATGCGCGATCTTCGCGGGAACCTCGACATCAGGACCCATCTCATCGCGATACCTGTTAGCCAAGGAGTGATCACGGGTGAGCGCAAGATAGCGCGGAGCTCGATAGCGATAAACGCGGCAATCACCCATATGGAAGGGAGTAGCAAACGGAATACCATCTTCCAATTCGCAGCGGACACCCGCGCCAACGGTGTAGGCGCGCTCGTTATGCGACATACCTTCTTGGCCCTCGGCTACATCGTCCGCGCAAACTTGCAGGATCTCTGCCAAGGAAAGATCTGGTTCACCGGCAAGAGACGACCGAAGCGATTCCGAAGCGCATTCGGCAGCCAGATCGCCTCGGACGCTTCCTCCAACACCATCAAAAGCGCAGACCACAAAGCGCGTATCGTTCGATTCACCCATACGCTCAGCGCTTGTTCCAGGCTCTTCAGCACCATGTAGAGTTTCGTCATGGACGAACAACCTGTCATCATTCCGTACATGACGAGCGCCGCATTGGGTATGTGCAGCAAAATGAAACATTAAGCTCCCTAACAATCTGCTTTACAAGAATTAAGAATACCCCACGAACCAGTTCAAGAAATACTTTGCACCAAACCAACGAATATGACGCATCAAGAAGCTATCTCGATTCCTTCTTCGAATCTAAGCTAGCACTATGAGCTGACCGAAGAGACTTCCAGCAACCCCAGGCCTGGCTTTCGCCTCTACATGAAGGAGTCAATCCTAATAGTGTCTCTTGCCACACGTGCGCTCGACTGCGCGCTTTGCGTCGATGGTCCCAGCATTAACGAAAAAGAGCCGTCAGGGGAGTTGCTGCTACGTAATACGACAAAGCAGGATTAAGGACGAACAGCGCGTGAAGGATCAATACTCATCGTTTGAAAATGCTTAGCCATGAATTCGTCGCCGTAATGCTCGTCGAAGAATTGCATGACCGCCACATCGTTCTCGATGCCATCCGAGCGTAAATACCAACAATCAAAAGCAAGCAGGGTCATAAACACATTGACCGCCATGAACATGGCAAAAACAACCGTAATTATGTAGCGCCTGTTCCAGGGAATCATATTGATGAGACGCAGCATATAGGGAAGGCAGATTCGCACCCACCAGAGCCCTAAAAGGCCCCAGCAGAACATATGGAACAAGTCCGTTCTGCCATCGAAATTAAAAGGTTCGCCCGAGTAGTCCCAGGCCAATATGCCGAAAGCGTACTGAAAAAACCAGCTGGCAGCAAACTCGAAGACGCCACCTATCAAGGCGGCTACAAGGAACGTCAAAATCGCATGCTTCTTGTACAAACGATTCAAGGCCACCGTCATCAAGACCGCTCCAACCCCGTAAATCGGGCTGAAGGGCCCCCATAAAAGCCCTGTCCTGTTCTCAAACACGCCCGCGTTTAGGAAAGGGCAGACAATGCTCTCCATAACCAAGCCCAAAATCGAGGCCACGACGAAGATCCAAAAGAGATTGAAGAAGTTAAGGGCGATATAACCCTCGCCGGATTTATCGCGCCCCAATACGCCCGCTTCAGCGGCATCTTTGTCTTCAAGTTGGGCCAACTCAATTTGCAAACGACGCTCTTGCATCAAGCTTGGATCAAGGTAGGACGCCATAACAAGTAGGAACGCGAGTGCAATCACATGCCAGACAAGGAATAAGCTAACGCCATGACACATCAGCTCCAAAAGCATTGCCACTGCAATGAAGGTGGCAATGAGATAAGCCTGTAATGCAGCGCGTGTCCGATTTTCCTTTAAAAGACGAACTCCTAGCACCACAAAACAGGCGGCGATAAGTATTTCGACCAAAACATAGAACGCATAAAGAGCAAACAACTGAACCGAAGCATCCAGTGTGAAATCTATAGCTTGCCCACGCAAGACGAAAAACGAATACCAAAAAGCGACGACCAAAGCGGAAACAACGGTGCCCGAGCCAGCAACAATGGAAAGCACGCCAAACACCTTGAGTGCTTTAGGGATTCTTTTCTCTATCTTTTCAAGCGCTTGAGCCATTTGTTCCTTTCGCAGGTGAATCCTTAACTTAACGACGATTTAAACGAGGATACAACATCTTATCGGACGAAGAACTTACCCAAAAATCCCCGCAAGCGATCAGAGGTCATATCTTTGAGCACATTTGTCAGATGACTCAGCGTCTCGAATATTGCCTCTTTGGTCTGCGCATCGAGATTACGCGTATTACGAAGAACCTTTGCCAGATTCGTCGGAAGTTGAGCCTGAAATTCCTTCCAGCTCGTGCAATCCGTATCCTCCACAAGCTCGAAGATCGCCGTCAAGAAGGCATCTCGTTGGCTTGAGCTGCAACTCTTCAGCCACGAGTCCAGAGCCTCGTCGAAAAAGCGCGCCGATTGGCTTTGAACGTCGCAGTATTTAAAGTCGTTACCGGAAATCAACCACGAAGTAGGGCGGTGCTGGAAAAACGAAGATGCGCAGGAAGCTACGATTTTAGGGTTGTCGGAATGTTCCAAAATCATTCCGAAAATGCTTGATTCCGGAACAAATTTCGCAAGCTTTTCCTGATATTCCTGAGACGAATAACGAGGCGATGGGTCGTTGAGGAAAGCTGGTCCATCGTGATTGTAGATATTAGAGATTCGTTCGAAAACATCCGGATGCACCGTAGCACTTGCGAATTCAGCCAAGTTTCCACCCTTGGAATGACCACCGACGCGCAAGGGAAAAGCCTCGGGGAAACAAGATGCCACCCCCGACAAGTAACGCTCAGCGCTGCGTTGAGAAGGGATGACGTCTTTGTAAGAAAGAGCAAAGTCTTCCTTCCAGCCCACAACAGAGCCATCAGTGCCGCGAAAGGCCACATAAACTCCCATGTCAGGAGCAAGAAAGCTCACGGCAGCAAACTGCTTATCGATATTGTCGCTTTGCTCTGATACGTACAGGCAGCAACCGAGCTTTGCAAATCTACGGTTTCTGGCAAATGCATCCAAAAACAGAGGGACTTCATCGCTGTTCTTTAACCAGCTCAAGGCGATCAGTCGCTCAAAATCACAGAACCGCAGAACATCAATGACAGGCAAAGGCTCAGGAGAGCCAACGTCCCCAAAATCCACCAAATCGAAGTCAAGATAAACTAGAGACGACAAAATCAAACTATCAATAGGATTGAAGGAAAGCTCATCGAAGCCCAGATGCTGCGTTAAAAGATAATCAGTCATCGTTTTCTCAGCCTTGGCCTTTTCCATTGGCTCAGGAGGAACAAGCGCAGGCAAGGAGGGGAGCGACTTGACGAAGGTATAGCTTTGCTCGCTTGAATCTATAATCTCATTTTGCTCGCGCATGTAATCCACATTTCGCACTTGTGAAAACAGGACAAGTAAAGAACCTGTGTTCGATTATCCGGTAAATAAAAAAAGAAGAGCAGAGCATGCCCAAGCAGCTCGCTATACTTTCATTTCAGTAAACCATGAATAGGGGAGATTAGCCTTGGAATTTAAGACGAGCATAGAAGTTAGATACTCGGAAACCGATGCAATGGGGATTGTCTATCACGCCAACTATTTGCCCTGGTTCGAAATCGCTCGAGCGCACTTGCTGAAGGAAATCGGCTTTCCTTACACAGAGATAGAAAAGCAAGGTTATGTAGCTCCCGTCCTAAGCTTCAACGTGGAATATGGTTTGCCCTGTCGTTATGGGGATAAAGTTGTTGTGTACACAACGGTTTCCAAAACAAGCCCAGTAAGAACGCAATACAGCTACCGCGTCTTTTTGGAGGGAGAAGACCCATCAACGGCAAAGCCACGCGTTGTTGGATCGAGTATGCACTGTATCGTTGATGCAAAAACCTTCAAACCTACCAGCATGAAAAAAACTATGCCTGAGTTACTGGAAGCATATAAGCGCATCATCGCAGACAACGAAAACCCCAAGAGGAGCCCCTGCAGAGCTAGCTCTAAAGCAAAATACATCGACGATCGAAAAAGGGCATCATCGGCCCTAATTGGAAAATAAACGCTAGTTTACATAACAAGCATTATCCGAGTTTTAGATTCATATAAAGTCCGATTCGGGCAAAAAGTGCATACTTAACGAAAGAAGCAAAACGCAACCAAGAAGATCCCAGCCTCTACCCCTAAAACGCATTAGCTCAAGCCTGAGCGATTAGCAGCTACTTGGTATAATCCCTAAACAAACACAGCGGAAGGAATCATATGCGTTGTCCTGTTTGCGGTTATTCAAACTCCAAGGTTGTCGACTCTCGTCCGTCCGAGGATTCCACCAATATTCGTCGCAGGCGCGAATGCCTTGAGTGCGGACATCGCTTTACCACCTATGAGCGTCTTGCCGATACTCCCATCGTGATCATCAAATCCGATGGCTCCGTTGAAGCCTACGATCGTCAAAAACTTTTCAAAGGCTTGCTAATTGCGTGTGCCAAGCGCCCCATTAGCACTGATCAGATTCTCGCGCTCATCAATGACATCGAAACCGAGCTTCATAGCTCACGACAAGAGCTCAGCTCCAAAGAGCTTGGCGATATGGCATTGCAGCGCTTGGCCAAGCTTGATGAAGTTGCCTACATTCGTTTTGCCAGCGTATACAAGGATTTCAAGAACGCTGAAGAATTCCGCTCTGCACTGTCCGCGATTTCCAACTAAGAAGACTTATGCTTACCGTCCCCCTTATCCTAGAAGAAGGATCCAGCTTGCCCACCCATGCTCGCATTGGAGACGCAGGATACGATTTGTGCGCAAGAGTGTCGCTGGTTTTGAAACCCTTCGAAAGAGCCCTAATCCCAACAGGAGTCCACATCGAGCTCCCCGAAGATTATGCGGCATTGATACTGCCCCGTAGCGGCCTTGCCATAAAGAAGGGCCTGTCATTGGTCAATTCTCCAGGCTTAATAGATTCGAATTACCGGGGCGAGATTCAAGCAATCGCGATTAATCTTGACCCACAAAAATCAATCGAGATTGAAACCGGAGATAGAATCGCCCAACTTATGATTCAGAAAGTGGAAAACGTTGCTTTCGACGTTACAGATGAGCTAACCAGCTCAAATAGAAACGATGCAGGCTTCGGATCAAGCGGCGTTTGATTGCATATACCGCGAAGGCCTAGCGCGGACAAGGCTTGTTAAAAACCAAGGAACGAAAAAAGGACAACCACAGCCGTAAGAACGACAATCCCCTTCACTAGCAGATAGTCCTCTTTCGGAGCGCAAATTTCTTCGCTCCCATACAACTCATCTTGAAAATCCTTGTTGAAATCCTTGTTTTTCATAAGGCACTCCCCTTCAACTAGAACTTTTGTTCGTGTATAATCTAAATCGAACATTCGTTCTTGTCAACAGAAATACAAACATTTGTTCGAGGAGTATCGCTATGGCTGAAAACCTTACCAAGCGCCAGCAACAGGTGTACGACTTCATCGAAAGCTATATCGAAGCCAAAGGTTTTGGCCCTACCGTTCGTGAAATTTGCGAAGCGGTGCATCTGTCTTCGCCCTCTACCGTTCATGTCCACTTAAAAAGTCTTGAAGACAAAGGCGTTATCGTTCGCGATCCCCTTAAATCGCGATCAATCGCCCTTCCTCAAAAGGAACAGAGTACAGTTATCGCCAACCAGAGCTATTCGAATTCGCTAGCACTCCCCCTTGTTGGACAGGTAGCCGCCGGTGAACCCATTTTGGCGGAGGAAAACATCGAGGAAACCATCACCTTGCCGACCGAACTCGTTGGAGATTCCGCTTCGTTCCTTCTAACTGTGCATGGTGACTCCATGATTGAAGCCGGTATCAACGATGGGGACTGGATTGTCATCAAGCAGCAGCAAACCGCACACAACGGCGAAATCATCGTTGCCCTGATAGAAGACGGCGCAACCGTTAAGCGATTTTATAAAGAAAAGGACCATATCCGTCTACAACCGGAGAATAGCTCGATGGAGCCTATCATCGTCCCCGACTGCTCAATCGTAGGCAAAGTCGTGGCGGTACTGCGCAAAGTTTATTAGCGATTTAGCTTAGAGTTCAAGACAATAAATCGTACGCAGGCATTCACAGAAGAAGGCATCATTACTTACGGCTGGCGCTCATCGGAAACTATCCTCTTCGAATCAAGTCTCATAAAAAGAAAAACTAGCGTCAAAGCCGAGCCAGAAAGCCCCTACTCCCCTTCTACGATGAAATTCTCGAATTTCGATTTAAGCTCGGGCTTAACGCGCAAAGACAAGGCGGTGCCCTGCTCGCCATACGTCTCGCTTAGAATCGTGCAGCTCTTATGCGCCAAGGAAACAAGCTCTCCCCTATCGTACGGGATAAGTACATCAATTAGCTCTTCCTGAGCGCTCGCAACCAAGGCAATGCGGCGAATAAGCTCATCGATATTCGAGCCTTCCAAGCTCGAGACAAACACCGCTTCGGGAAAACGAGTTCTCATAGCCAGAAGCTCATCTTCGCTTAACAAATCTGACTTATTGAAAACCAGAACACGGGCGATTTCCTGCGCGCCGATTTGCTGTAAAACCTCCTGGACTGTATTAATCTGGTCAAGAAAGCACAGATCACTGGAATCGACCACATGTAAAATCAAATCGGAGCCGTTGATTTCATCAAGTGTGCTTTTAAATGCCTCAACCAAGGTATGCGGCAACTTCTGAATGAATCCAACGGTGTCGGTAAGGGTAATGAGCCTTCCTTCGGGGAGCCTAAGCTGCCTTGTAGTTGAGTCAAGCGTTGCAAACAATTTATCGTAGCTTAGGACCTCAGCATTGGTCAGACGATTAAGAAGCGACGACTTTCCCGCATTGGTATACCCGGCAAGAGACACCTTGAAAACCCCGGAATCATAGCGATTCTTACGCTGAAGACTGCGATTGGCAGATACGCGCTTAAGCTCATGCTTGATGGACGTGATGCGATCGCGAATCAAGCGACGGTCTACCTCAAGCTGGCTTTCGCCTTCGCCAAATCGAGAACCTACGCCGCCGCCCATTCGATTGGAAGCAAGGTGAGCCCACATGCCACGCAAACGAGGGTAAAGGTACTGGTTTTGAGCAAGCTTAACTTGCAAACGACCCTCTTTGCTGCTGGCATGCAAGGCGAAAATATCGAGAATCAGCGCTGTTCGATCAATGACTTTTACGCTCTTGCCAACGATTTTCTCGAGATTGGATTGCTGCGAAGGAGTCAGCTCATCATCGAAAACAACCAGATCAGCCGCATAAGCTCGGCAAAGATCGGCAATCTCTTCCGCCTTGCCGGAACCAACGAAGGTTCGCGGGTTTATGGAATTTAGACGCTGCTGTGTGGACGCCACGACCTCGGCCCCTGCGGTGTTGACCAAACGCTCAAGCTCAGCCAAAGAAGATTCAAGCGACCATTCAGAATCAGGCCGTTCAACGCCGACGGTAATAGCTCGTTCAAGCTCAGGCTTTATGCTTGTATCGGGCCCGTGAACTTTAACGCCATCGAATTCCTGCATCTACATGCACTCCTTCAAACGACGAACCGCCTCGACAATGCGCTCTGTTGGGGTGGTAAGAGAAATGCGAACGTAGCCTTCCCCATCGGGTCCATACCCGCTTCCCGGAGTAAGCACCACGTGAGCCAGATTGAGCGCTTTCTCACAGAAGGAAGACGAGCTGTAGCCTGAAGGCACCTTTGCCCATACGTAAAACGTGGCCTTTGGTGCCCGGCATTCCAAACCAATGGAGTTCATGGCTTCAACTACCGCATCACGACGATACTGATATTCCGCGCACATGTTGGAAATGCAATCCTGCGGACCTTCCAACGCAACGATACCCGCCTTCTGGACGGCATTGAAAACGCCGGAATCGATATTGCTCTTCACCTTTGCCAAGGCCTGAACGGCCTCTTCGTTTCCGCAGCAAAATCCCAGGCGCCAACCGGTCATGCAATAAGGCTTGGACAAACTGAAAAACTCGATTGCGCATTCCTTAGCATTGGGACGCTCCATGAGCGCCGGCGCTCGATAACCGTCAAAGGTGATGTCGCAGTAAGCATTATCGTGGCAAAGAAGAATATCGTGCTCCAGACAAAATTCGATAGCGCGGTCGAAATACTCAGACGTTGCCACAGCGCCCGTTGGGTTATTGGGGTAGCTCAGAAACATGATCTTCGCGTGCGACAAAACATCGTCAGGAACCGAATCGAAATCGGCAAGGTAATGATTGGATTCGTTCATGGGCATATAGCATGCCTTACCGCCCCTCAAATGCGCTCCCCCTGCGTACACGGAATACGCGATGGAGGGCACCAGAACATAATCGCCAGGATCAACAAAGGCATTATGAAGATGCGCTAAGCCTTCTTTCGACCCGTTGAGCGTCAAAACTTCCGTTGCAGGATCGACTAAAACGCCAAAGCGCTCTTTCATCCAGCGAGCAGCAGCTTCACGAAACTCAGGAAGCCCGTAGTAACTCGGATAGTGCTGCCATTTGGGATCAGCCACGAATTCCTGCATTGCTTTAACGATGTGGACAGGAGTGGAACCGTCCGGATCCCCTACCGACAAACTGATAACGTCATGACCACTAGCTAGGAGCTCATCGCGCTTGCGATTGATCTCAACGAACATGTAGGGCTTTATCGCCTGTAAGCAATCGGAAGTTCTCATAACACCACTCTTGTATTAAATTTCGACGACTCCAGTAAAGGACTCCGTGGCAGGACCGGTCATCATCACGTGATTGTTGTCCGCCCAGACAATGTGCAATACGCCGCCACGCAAGGTAACGTCGCAGGCACGCTCGCAATGATCCGTCAACACGCCGGCGACAACGGTAGCACACGTGCCCGTACCGCAAGCGAGGGTTTCGCCGCAACCACGCTCGTAAACACGCATGCTCAAACCATCAGCGGTCTTAACGGCAAATTCGATATTGCATTTTGCGGGAAATGCTTCATGGGATTCGAAGTAGGCACCGGTACGATCGAGATCGAAGGTCTCGAGTGATTTATTTTCGCCGATGAAGAAGGAATCCGGCATCGCATCGATATCGTCGAGGAAGGTAACGGCGTGAGGATTGCCCATGGAAACGCAAGTGAAAAGGAAAGGCCAGGTCTGATACTTAAGAACGCCGGAAGCGAAAGGGGTACCATCAGGTGCTTCGCCAGACTGTGGAATGGTCGTGGGCACATCGGAGGGAACGAGAATCGGCTCATCCATATCAACGGTCGCGATGGTCATCTTGTCATTCGCGTCGACCTCGAAATCGATGGGGAGAGGTCCGCGAAGCGTATCAGCGACATGGCTGCCTGACTTAGGGTCCACATATCCCTTGTCAACCAGGAACTTGGTGAAGCAACGCACTCCGTTACCGCACATTTCAGCAAGGGTTCCATCGGAATTGATGTAATGCATGTAACCGACGCATTCCTCGCGGGGGCTTCGGCGAACCAGCACAACCCCATCGCCGCCAATGCCAAAATGACGATCGCATAGGAAAGCAACCTGCTCGGGGGTTAGCTCGATGCCGCCCTCCATGTCGTCGATAAACACGAAGTCGTTTCCCAGGCCATGAAGCTTAACAAAGTCGTATTTCATCTCAATCCTTTCATTGGATGTGAATTTATTGTTTAAAATCGTAGCGTGAGAGTTTTGCAGAATGATAAATCAATGCTCTTTACGCTTGGAATCGTAGATAGCCAGCAACTCCTCTGCAAGAGAATCAGTGCTTCGATCGTTTGCATCAAGCCAAATCAAACTTTTATCACGCTTGAACCAGCTTCTTTGACGTTTTGCGTAACGCCTCGTGGCAACCTTGATCTCATCGCGAGCCGTATCGAGCGAATAAGCTCCCCTAAGTGCAGCAACAACCTCCTTGTATCCAATCGCTTGCGGAGCGGTCAATGCTTTTTCGAAACCCTGATCTAGCAATGAAGAGACTTCGTCAACCAAACCGCGCTCGAACATAAGATCTACCCTTCGATCGATGAGCTCGACAAGGAGATCTCTGTCCACGCTCAATCCGAAACGCACGCTGGCAAACTCAGGCTCCACGAGCTTCAGCTTATGAACCTGATCGGCATAGCTGACACCTTGCTCATGCATCTCCAGAGCGCGAATCACGCGCCGTACGTTATTGGGGTGAACGCACTTGGCGCTATGTTCGTCTAAGCTTTCAAGCTTCGCCCATAAGGCATTCGCCCCAAATTCATCTGCGAAGGCTTGCCATTTATCTCGAATGGGATTGTCGAGCTGATCGCCTTTGGGAAAGTCCATATGGTCAAGCGCAGCCTGAACGTAAAAGCCCGTTCCGCCGCATAGGACAGAAGGCTTTCCATGAACGTAGAGCTGTTCAAATATAGCTCGAGCATCACGCTGGAAAAGCTGGGCAGAATAAGCCTGACCAGGGTCGATGATATCTATCAGGTGATGCGGCACCCTACGCTCGGAAGGGGACACCTTGGCAGTGCCGATATCCATTCCGCGATAAATCTGCATCGAGTCAGCCGACACCACTTCTCCGCCAAGAGCAAGTGCAGCCGAAATCGCTAAATCGCTCTTGCCCGAGGCCGTAGGTCCAACGATGGAAAGTATAGGTAGGTCGGAATACTTCACCTAAACAACTTCTCCACTTAAGTACCAGGTTTTAGCTTCATTAACCTTAACGGTGACGAATTCACCCTTCAAAGATTCAATGTCGGCGTCGGCAGGGATTTTAGCATGCACAGTTTGGTTTTTCGGACTGCGACCAGTAAGCATAGTAGCGTCTCGGCGCGAAGAACCCTCTACCAGAACTTCAATGCTTCGCCCAGTTTCAGCTTGATTGGCCGCATATGCGCCATCCTGCACCAAATCAACTAGGCGTTGGAATCGCTCCTGTATAACCTCGCGGGGAGTATCGTCCTCAAGCATCATCTTGGCGGCCGGAGTTCCCTCACGCGGAGAGTAAATGAAAGTGAAAACCTGATGGTAGCCAACTTCCTTAACAAGGTCATAGGTAAGCTGGAAATCTTCTTCGGTCTCCCCGGGGAAACCGACGATGATATCGGTCGACAAGGCAATATCTGGGCATACCTCACGAATCTTCTTGACTATATCCAAATAATGCTCACGCGTATAACGCCTGTTCATAGTCTTAAGAATACGATTTGACCCGCTCTGCACGGGAAGATGTAGGGCAGGCATCAGGTTGTCGAGCTCGCCAAAAGCCCGGATTACGTCATCGTTCAAATCCTTCGGATGCGAAGTTGCGAAACGAATACGTTTCACCCCGGTGTCAGAGATGCGGCGAAGCAGCTCCGCGAAGCGAGGCTCGCCGTACAAATCGCGGCCATACGAGTTGACATTTTGACCGAGAAGGGTGATTTCCCTGACGCCATCCGCAATGAAATCCTGAGCATCCCGCACAACGTCTTCCATAGGACGGGACTTCTCGCGTCCTCGAACATGCGGAACGATGCAGTAGGTGCAGAAGTTGTTGCAACCAATAGAGATAGGAAGCCATGCCGCCCATTGATGCTCTCGCTGACTAGGCAGGCTCGTGGGGAACTCATCGGCTGAATCAAGAACCTCCACCAGCGGCTCTCCAGTCAAAAGCGACTGCTCGAGCAAACGAGGCAGGCTGGCAAGGTTGAAAGTGCCGAAAACGACATCGATATGCTTAAGCTTTTCAAGCAATTCGCCGGAATCACGCTGACCGATGCAACCGCCAATGGCAACCAAGCGCTTGGACACAGGGGCATTTTCCCGCAAAGGAACATTCTTCAATGAAGCAGCCTGGCCCATCAAGCGAACGTCGGCGGCCTCACGAACGCAGCAGGTAACGAAAACAACGATATCGCTTTCCTCGATGGTTTCCACGCGCGTGGCCCCAAGGGAATCAAGCATGCCGGCGATCCTCTCGCCATCATGCTTGTTCATCTGGCATCCGTACACGATGACGTGATAAGTTTTGCCGGCAAGTTCACTTTTTGCCACTACTGATCATCCCCCACTTTGGAAGCATAGAAAGAACGCGCACGACGCTCGACGGTAAAGCGGATAGCCGTACGATACTCACCGTCGATGACGATATCAGCAAAGGAAGGCACACAGCAAATATCGATGCCCGAAGGAGCGAGGAAACCTCGCGCGATGGCGACCGCCTTGATGGCCTGGT